>NZ_SMKY01000085.1 GCF_004349235.1 Actinomadura darangshiensis
GACCAGGCCGGTGACCAGGCCGGTGACCAGGCCGGTGACCAGGCCGGATGCGCCGTCCTGCTGGTGCGCCGGCACCGCTACACCCGCAAACTGTCCCACTACCGGTGCTACAGCCCCCGGCCCGTCCCGCTCGCCCACCTAGTGGCCGTCGCCACCGTGCGCTGGAAGATCGAAGAGGACCACCAACTCGCCAAACAGGCCTGCGGCCTGGACAAAGGCCAGACCACCCGCTGGAGGTCCTGGCACCGCTGGAGTTGCCTGGCCCTGCTCGCCTACGCCTACCTCGCCGTCACAGCCGCCACCGAACACCATCCCGATGACGCCGACGACCCGGAGTTGATCCCCATCACCGTGCCCGAACTGCTCCGGCTCATCCGAGGGACCCTCGTGCCCCCACCCGTCCGCGACCCCGGGCACCGGCTCGCATGGTCGCTATGGCGCCGCCGCCACCAGCGACGGGCCCGAACCTGCCACCACGCCTGGCACACCTACGCCGAAACCACACCATGATCACCGCAGGTCAGGACCGAAATTACAGCTGCCGTAACTGAGCCGAACAAGCATGACAACCCCTTCATCCTGAACGAGGCCCCAGCTTTTCCTCCCCGGCACCGCGACCGCAGTGACACACCACCCCCAATCCCTGATGTAGCCAGCTACACCACCCGCCGACAATTTGGGGAAAGCGTTGGCGGCGCCGTCACCGATCAGGAGCGAGTGGCCGAGGCTGGATCACCCGCCGCCGCCACCGACTCGAACTGCCCGATCCCAACGCGCGGCCCATTGAGGCACGGTGCCGGACGCCGCACCGCGCCGACTCTCCGCAGCGGACTGCCGGCACGTTAGCCAACGGCCCGGAACAGTTCGTATCTTTGTTCAATCGCCTCACGGTTGGGTCGGTCGACGCGCCTTTTGGGAAGGGTAAGAGTGACCCCGTCCATCTCCTGGAGGCCATGCTTCAACATCGGCCCGTCTACTTCTTGAAGGATGTCTGATCGGACATGGACGGTCAGGTTCGGCCGCACGCCGAGGATGTTCTCATCGTATGCGGAGTGATGGATCTTGCAGAGCGCCAATCCGTTCGACACAGCGGGAACACCGCGCTCGTCACGGTCCGGGACGATATGCGCAGCATCAAGGAGGGAAACGTGCCGCAGGCAGCACACGGCACAACTGCTGTTGTAGGCGCGGATCACTCGCTGGCGAAATACAGGCTGGTGGAGGCGTTGCTTGCTCACCCGCTCCGAGTATCGACGCTCCAGCGGACTCAAAGATTCTGCGTTCTGAGCGAGCGTTACCTGAGCCTCGTCCAGTCCGATGGCCACCTGCGAGTGTTGGGGCTCATCAGCAATGATCCATACGGGATAAAAGGGCAGATACATTCCTTGCTGTACGCCGAAGAACCAGATAAGTGGAACGCGAAGTGTATGTGCTTCGCGCAAGCCCCGATTCGTGTAGTGCTCGGGATTCCCTTGGTACTTGTATCTGAGGAAACCGTCCGATCCGAGAGCGTCCTCGTAGGGGGCGCGCTGCCCATCGGACGTGTAGGTGGTCAGAATCGACAAGGCGGCCGTCAGTCCCGCGGGCTTGCGGATGCCGAGTTGGTTGTCGATAAGAGGAAAGCGCCGTCCCTCGAACTTGAAATCAAGGAGCTCCTGGCGGTGGACGACTGGATTGTCGGGTGAGTAGCGACGGTCCAGCCAAGCCATCGCGGCCGCCCGTAGACGTCCGTCCAAAGTGTCGCTAAGCGCTGCAGTCACACTACATTTTGTACTACCTCATGGTCTGCATCACCAGTCCATGATCCCGATGCTATGGGCCACTCGTGGTCACGGCGCCCAAACTGAACCGTGCCGGCACACTTGCTGACTTTCAGTGATGCTTCAGGGGGTCAGATTTGAGGGCGTCCAGGAAGCTTGCCCAGTCCGAACACGCGAGAGCCAGGACGGGGCCGTTGGGGTCCTTGGAGTCCCGGACGAGGTAGGCCCGGCCGAGGGTGGCGGCTTCGACGCAACTGCCGCCGTTGTTGCTGTGAGTGCTCTTGCGCCAGCGTACGTGCGGAAGGTCGGCGCCGGTTACATGCCGATTGTCGCGTGGGAGGGTCATGTGGCTTCCCGGATCTTCTGTGCGATCAGGTCGCGTGACTTGTCAGGATCTAGGGCTTTTGCTCGCAGTTGATCAAACATCGCATTGTATCGTGCAACTTGAGACTTTTCCTCCAGATATAGCGCGCCCGTCTGGGACTCGAGGTAGACGACATCTAGATCGAGAGACTCCGGGAAGCTCAAGATCTCGAACGGACCGTCCATCGCAGGGTGCATGCCGGCGGCGAACGGGAGCACCTGGACTGTGACGCGCTGGAGCTCGAGGCGTTCGAGGATGTACTCAAGTTGGGTCTTCATCGCACCTGCAGGTCCCGGTGACCGGAGGAGGGCCGCCTCGTTCATGATCGTCCAGTAGGCCGGGCCTTCTGGACGCTCCAGGCGGGATTGGCGCTCGGCCCGGACGGCGACCTTGCGTTCGATCTCGTCCAGAGTGCTGAACGGCGTGGACTTGCTCACGAAGGCGCTGTAGTAGTCCGGAGTCTGCAACAGGCCGTGGACCAGTTCGGACTGATAGGTGCGGATGCTGGTCGCCTCGGTCTCCAGCCCCAAGAAGGGCTCGAACCACTCGGGGACGGCGTCACCGTATGTGTGCCACCAGCCCTTCTGTCGCGCATCGCGGGCAAGCTGCAGGATCGCGTCGGCCTCTTGCTTGCGGTCCGGGCCCGTGAGGCCGTAGTGGACGAGCAGTGCTCGGACGTCCGGTACCCGTACAGGGATGTTGCCCCGCTCGATCTTGATCTGCTTGGACTCGGACCAGTCCATCTCGGCGGCCACATCAGATTGGGTGAAGCCGGCCTCTTCGCGTAGTCGGCGAAGTTTCTGAACCAAGAGCCGGTGTCGGACGGTTGTTGGACTTGCGACTGCCATGGTGATGTCCCTTTTGGGGTGAATAATTGAAATTACAGTGCTTTCTCAAACGTGACACGACTAGTTTTCCACCTGGAAACTATTGTGATCAAGACTTTGCAAGGTGGATGGTGTGACATGCCGCAGTGATCTGGGTTGAACTCTAGTCCGGCCTGGGCTGAGAACGTGGTCGCTGTGAGGAACGGAGGCGAAAGTGGAGAAAAGAAACTGGAGCCTGTGCTCTCCGGGCGAGTGGCTATGGGGATCAGAACCGATGCGGTGGCGCCGAGTCTTCTCGGGGCGTGCCGACCAGGTGCGATCGGCACGAGTGTTCGCATCGGCGCTGTTCGCCGGGACGGGACGGGAGGACGACGTCGCCGTCGTTGTCGCGGAACTGGCCACAAACGCCGTCCGGCACTCGCGGTCGGGCACGCAGCGCGGCTGGTTCGGGCTGGAGGTCACGATGGCGGACGTCGCCTACGTGGCGGTGACCGATCAGGGTGGAGGACGCGTCCCGTACCTCCAGGCTGAGCGACCCGACGAGAGCCTGCAGGTCAGCGGTCGTGGGTTGCTCATGGTGTCGAGGCTGGCACTCGCGACCGGGATGCACGGCAGCCCGCAGGTCGGGTACACCGTGTGGGCGGATATGGACTTGCGTGGTGGTGGCCATGCGACCACCGACTCCGATCGCGAAGTCTCACTGGTGTCGTGAGGAGGGTCCAGCCTGTCGGTACCAGGCTGGACCCTCCCGTCCAGGATACGAGGGCACGGTCCCGAGGCCGTCCAGGAGCCCGTTCTTCGAGTTTCTGAACGGCTTCATTTCGAGCCTTGTGAGGAGGTCAGCCTTTCAGTTCGGCTGTGGTGAGGCGCTTCCACCGGTACAGATGCCCGACCCTTTGCTGCGCGACCAGGTGGACTTGGGCGACACGTAGGGGCACTGGGTCGGGTCGCAGGTCGAGGGCGTCGATGATGGGGCGCGCAGAGCGGTCGGTGTTGCTATAAGCGATTGAGATGTGGGGTGTCCAGTCCGGTTCGTCGTCGAGTTGGTGAACGGTTACGGCCTGGGCGGTGGCGTCCCGGATCGCCTGTCGGATCGGGTGAAGGGCGCGCGACGGCCGGCTCCCGAGCATCACCGCTTCACTGTGCATCCACAGCTTTCCGAACTCCACTTCGATCGGAGGGATGGTGGCGAGGCGATGGATTGTCCCCGCGACCATCGCCTCGTTCTCTTCGGCCGGCACCTCGTCCTCGAAACCGACGATCTGTGTAGTCATGTGCAGCCACTCGCCGGGGATGAGGTCCAGGCCGTTGATGCTGGCGAGTTTGTTCTGGCAGTGGCGGACCAAGTCGCGCACTTCCGGTTGATCGTCGGGGAGGATGTGCCAGACGAGCAGGTGGCGGCCAGGGCGTACACCCGGGCGCCACCACCAGTGGTCGGACATGCGCTCGGGCATTGGGCTCACGGGGCCTCCGCGGCGGTCAGGGGCTTGTGCTCCAGCGACCCGATACGGAAGGCACGGATCTTTTCGCGCAGGTCAGCGGCGCCTGGATGCCCTCTGTACCGGCTGTGGCCGAGCCTACGGCCGATCTCGTCCACTCGGCCGATGATGGTAACGACCCGGTACTCGGCGCCGAGGTCGAATACTTCGTCCAGTTCGGCGGCGGCGCCCGCCGGGTCGCCGGTCATCACATACGCCAGCGCAGCGCCGATGCGAACCTGAGCCCACGTGCCGTAGACCCATTGGTCACCGTCTGCCCACGCGTCATCGGCCTCGGTGACCGACTGCAGCATCGCGGCCGGATCACGGGCACCGAGCCCTACCTGGAGTGCATAGGTCGCCTGCCGGGCGCGAGTGCAGCCCCAGGCATCGGCGCGCTCGTCGTTGGCTGAGGCCGTGTCTCGGGCTTGTTGCGCGCGCTTCATTGCCTCCATCGCTTTTGGAATGTCACCACGCGCTTGCAGCGCGGTGGCTTCCGACACGGCGAGTAGGACCCGTCCTTGGGCAGTGGCCGGGCTGACTTCGAATCCCCGCCGGGCAAGGTCCGCGGCGTCGGCGTAACGGCCCTCCCACCGGGCGGTCTTGGACTGCGCACACAGCACCAAGGCCCTGGCCGAGTCCGAATCGGCCTCCTGTGCGCACGTCCATGCCGCGTACCCGTAAGCGTCGGCAAGGCTGTACCGGCCCACGTCGCCTGCAAGCAGATTGATCAGGGCGAACAGCTCAGCCGAGATGCCCAGCAGGGCCCGCGTTTGCGCGAGGCGCTGGCGCCCAGTGCGTAGGACGTCCGATACGCGGCCTTGCAGGATTTGCGCCTCGCGGAGGACGGTGAGCGGTGGGCGGCGAGGATAGTCGTATGTCAGGCGGTGAGTGGCAGCCGCCAGGTAGCCGACGGCGCCGTCTGCGACGTTGGTCTCTTCCAGCCACGCGGCGAGCGCCATGACGTCCTCGGAAGCCGACATGGCACGTTCGGGACGGAGCGCCGCCAGAGAGCCTCCAGCGGCGAGCACCTCGTCGAGCCGGGCCGCCATCTCCACCGAGGGTGCTTTCAAATCTCGGGCGACTCTCGACAGAAAGCCGTCGTTGCATGGGACGAGACCGGCCAGCGAACGCTGGCTGATCTGCCGCTCAGCCATCAGCGCGCGGAGCTTCTCGCCGAAGGTCGTCATCGACTCACCCGTTTCGCCCCAGCTTGACCAGCTGTCTGTCCGCTGCCCTCGCTCGTCGGCAGCGGACAGCGCCTTCCACGCTAGCCGTGCACACGGTCAAGTGGAGGCCGGAAGGTGTCACAGGACACGAGGATGGCCCGGCCCGGTCGACGAACACTGAGGGCTCTGGGCCTCACAGAACTGAGGTCTGCCCATGCGCAATGTTTCGAGGGCGGCGATCGATTCGGGGGCGGGTGCCTCGGCATGGCGGGCTTCTCGTGAGGGTGTTCGCGCCGGGCGTGGTGTCCGCGCCTGGGCGACCGGCGTTGAACCGGCGCCGATCGGGAACCCCGAGCTTGCTGCCAAGCGCATGTTGCCCGAACTGGGGCCGGCATGAGCCTCCATGTGGCGCGGTTTGGTGTGTTCGGTCCGGGCGAGCGGCTCTATGCGGCCATGCGGCGGCGTGCTCCGCAGGTGGCCGTGTCCATTGTCCGGGACGCCGACGACGGACTGGCGCGGGTGCGCGTTACCTACCGCGAGCGTGGCCCGCTGACCATCGTCTGGGACGGCAAGACGTACCGCCGATGGTCGGAGTGCGGCTACCGGGAGCGGTTTCCCGCTGATCCCGAGAAGGCCGCCGACGACATTGCTGAAGTCGTCGGCGCGCAGGTGTGCTCGCCGCAGGCGGACGAGCGCCAATGAACTCCGCGGCCGGGGCGGTTGGCGCGGCGTCCCCGGCTGCGGTTACCACCATGGCGCGCCAGAGGAGATCAAAAATGACCATCGCCAATGAGCGGGCCATCACGGCCGCCACGGACCCACGCGGGCTCGTTTCGCCGGAGGTGTGGAACCTCCTCGTCGAAGACCTTCGCCGGTACCACCACGTCACGCGGGTCTACGCCGAGCGGATGCTGGGACAGGCCCTCATCTTCCTCAAGGCGCAGGCGAACGTCGTCCAGGCACGTATAGAGGGGAAGCCCTGGGTGCGGATCGTGCCCACGGTTCCAGTGGACCCGGCGTGGCACGCGTTCATGCTCCGGTCGCAGGCATACGCCGAATTCTGCGACGAGCACGCCGGCCGGTACATCCACCACGTCCCGTTCCAAGACGAGGCGATCCTGACGGGTGACACGCTCGAAGTCACCATTCCCGCGCTCCAGGCGACCGGATACCTCGTCGACCTGGAGTTCTGGCACGGCGAACGCAACCCCTGCTGCCCGCCCGAGTGCGCCCCGCCAGAGACGGCCTAATGCGCGGCTCGATCGTCCCGGACACCGCCAAGGGGGCTGGTTCGAAGCCGACGCATTTTCACTGCTATCGGTGGTCGGGTACGGGGCAGGACTGGCAGCGCTTGGAGCGCACCGACACCCTTGACCTGAACAGCCCTGATCGGCCGCCTGTGCGGACGGTGGACTGGCTGATCAAGTCGACGAGGTTCGTCGTGGCCGTCCACACCGATCCCGGAAGTGCCCGCGACTGGCTGATCGCCGAGTGGGAAGGGGCGCGGGGCAAGGCGCTCAATTCTGTTCCCGACTGGGTGAGCAGCAAGGACCGTGGGGAGCGTGCGCTGCGGGCGATCGAGACGGGCTGTTGGCCGTCCTATAGCCAGTGGCTGGCTGGAGGCGTGATCATGTTCTGGTCCGTGATCGGCACGGACCAGCCTTGCCATTAGCCGGAACGCGGTCGACGTTCGGCGCGACGAAGTGGCCTCCGTCCTGCACTCCGGTTGGGGCGGAGGTTTCGTGTCGATGGCTAGATTGTCAGGATGCTATAGACCAACCGAGGGCGTATCTGTGGGAAGGGCTCGGACGCTTGCTGAGGTGTATCGGCGCTTCGGGGAGGTCGATGCTGCTGAGTCGCCGTTGTACCAGCGCATCGCCTTCGCGTTGAGTGAGTCTGAGGGGGCGTTGAGCGCTATCGAGGCGGTGCCTACTCCTAAGCGGCATCCCACGGTGATTCTTGCTGCTCTGCACGACCTCGTCCTCGCCGGACGTGCTCCGGAGCTTGCTGCGGCCTATGCCGCTGGGGACGGCGACGCTGCTGGCGGTGCGGCGGTTGACACCTTGCTGCGGATGACCGACGCGGTTGTGGCCATCGCCGGGCGGCGGAAGACGCGAGCCGACGAGGCCGGACGCTGTGGCGTCCTGTATCCGGCCATCGCCGAGGCGGCGCGCCGGGCGGGTGCGAATGCGGTCGGGCTGATCGATGTGGGCTGTTCGGCTGGGCTCAATCTCAATGTCGATCGTGTTGGCATCACCTACGGCCGCGGGCAGACGCTGGGCGACTCGTCATCTCCTGTGCAGTTGTCGTGTTCGGTCGTGGGGGACCGGCCCGTCCCGACGCGGGCGGTGCCTGAGGTTGCCGCCCGAATCGGTGTTGACCTTGATCCGGTCGACGTGACCGATGCGGATGAAGCTCGATGGTTGCGTGCTTGCCTGTGGCCGGATCAGCCGGAGCGGGACGCGAGGCTCAAAGCGGAGATGGATTTGGCGGCCACGGTCCCTCCGCTGCTACTGCAAGGCGACGCCGTCGAGGTGCTGCCCGAGGCGTTTGCGCATGTGCCTGTGGACGCCTTGCCTGTCGTCACCACGACGTGGGCGCTGTCGCAGTTCTCGTTCGAGAACCGCCTGCGCTTCCTGCACCGCCTCGATGAAGCCGCGGCCGGACGAGTGGTGGCGTGGGTGTCAGCGGAGGGGGTCGGCGTCGCGCCGGCGATACCGACGCTTGGTGATCGCCGTGCCTCCGGCCACAGCATCATCGGGCTGGCGGTGTTCGACGGGTCGGTTATGCGAGCCGAGGCCATCGGCCGCTGCTGGTCGCGAGGCCGCCTGCTGGCGTGGCTGGCAGACCCGTAACGGCTTGATCATTCTGAATCCTGAGGCCCGGCCGGACGGACGCGGGGATGTCGGCGGTGGCGTGCATTGTGAGCACCGCGGCGGTGGCGGGACGGTGAGTTCGGCAGAGGACGAGATGGTTGATGGGTTTGTGGCCGCGGGCATGGGAGCGTTCCTGTCGCGCGGATGAGTGTGGCGGGTGTGTCACGCTGTGTGCGTGATTGGTGGGGATTCGTCCAGACGGGCGCGGCGACGGTTGTTGGTCTTTGTTGTGCCCGCCCTGGTCGCGGTGGTGGCTGGGGGCGGGGTTACGGCTGCTTGGCGGCTCGGATTCTTCAATGCGGATGGACGGTTTGACGACCTGGACGCCTGCGAACTCATGCCTGATGCCGCAGCCCTCACGCCGCTGATCTCGAATGGTGCGCGTGAGCAGGGTGACTCTCAGCCTCGGACACTGTTCGGGTTCGGCAGCGGGCCCACTCGGTCGGAGTGCAAGTGGAGCAGCGTCCCGGCGGGCGTGGACCGGCCGTTCCGGACTTTGCGGGTCTTCGTCGAAACCACGCATGCGAACTCGGACGGAAGCGGGCCGGAACATGCCGCGGACTCGTTGAGGGTCTGGCATGACAATCGGGCTCGCCGGGGTTCGGAGATGACGTCCGTGGAAGTGGGGGAGAACGGGTACGGGGTCACCGACAAGGCGACCTACGACGTCGTCCTGGCTCACGTTGAAGTCTTCGACGTCCACGTCAAGTTCAGGGTCTCCAACGCGGTTCTGGACGTTTCGGCGCGCACGCATGACCAGCCGGGGGCGAGGGAGCAGACGCAGGTCGAAGGCTTGGCGAAGGCGGTGGCGGCTCGCCTTCCCTCCGGGGATTGAGGCTTCCCGTCAGCTCGTCTCCTCTAGTCGCCGCCGTAGATCAGCTGTCAGCGGGTCGTCTGGACCCAATGCGCGCTCGCAGCGCTCCAGTGTCTTGCGGAGCAACTCCACCGCCTCACCTCTGTGCCGCCGCGACGAGGCGTAATGCTGGGCAAGATCACCCATCGCCATTAGCGTTTCCGGGGCGTCAGGGCCGTGTACGCGTTCCCGAGCCGAGACGGCCGCCTGTGCTTCGTCCAGCTTGCCGGATTGCTCCGCGAACCTGCAGGCCGTGACGAACTCTTCCCGCACGTGTTCGGTGTCGGGATGATCGGCGCCGAGCGACCGCTCGGATCGCCCCAGTGTCTTCTCCAGTTCGTGCAGCGCCCGTTCCACACGGCCGCAGATCAACTGGGCCATGCCCAGGGCACACGCCGTGCGCAGGGCTCTCGGGTGGTCTTCCCCGAAATCTTCCTCCACATCGGTCAGCTCCGCCTTGAGTGCTTTGATTTCGGCGCGGCCGGGTCCGTCGAGCTGTTCTCGCGCGACGATGCAGTCGTCGAGCGCCAGCAGGGTGTACGGATGGTCCGGGGCCAGCAACCGGACGAAATGATGGGTGGTCTGCTGCGCCAGCGCCAGCGCCGCCGCCGGCCATCCGGCCTCTAGATACACCTCCGCCATCCGCTGGCGCAGTTGGAGCGTCGCGATGTCGTCGGCGCCTAGCACCGCCTCATGCGCAGCCAGTACCTCCTCAAACACCGGAAGAGCATGATCGAACTCGCCGGATTCCCAGTAGTCTTCAGCCTGCTGATAGCGCTCGCCGCGCAGTTCGGGGTGCTCGGCCAGCTGAGACGGTGGCGCGGGCACGGATAGCGCGGCCTCCTTCGCCTGCATCGCAGCGTCCGCCTCTGCTTTGTATTGCGTCGCGAACCAGCCCTGCCTCGTGTTCAGGCCGTATGGGTCGTCGGCGCTGAACGGGAACCGGCGACCGACGTATCGCGCGGATTCGCCGGTGATGGAACGCTTGAGGGTAATGATGCGGAAGCGGGCCGGCAGCGGCCAGATGGGGATGAATAGGACACAGAAATACAGTCGCTTGACGACCGAGCCGCATCGCGTGCAGGGGTCGGCCCCGCCGAAGAGGGTGGTGCCGACTCCGTTAAGTGTCGACGTGGCTGGAGCAGGCCACGCGATGGTCTCGCTCGTGCACTGCTCGCAGAACCGGGGAATCCGGCGCAGGGTGGTTTGGTCAGTCCACTTCATGGCGCCTCTCGTGGCTCGCTGCTGATTCCACTTGTCTATGCCGGCCTGGCGTGCTGTCCCGGGTGGGTGGATTTCGATAATCGCCACGGAATCCATATCAGGGCATTCTGAGCATTGAGCTCGAAGGTTCGCAAGGGGTGGACAGGGGCGGTGGTCGTGGTGAACGCGATGGGCGGATCGCGGGGATCCGCGGAACCGCCTGGGGGTTGAATCTCCCCTAAGGGGAGGTGTCAGGGTTTGGGGATGGACGGGCGCGGGCGCTACTCGATCGGGGAGCTGGCGCGGATCAGCGGGGTCACGGTGAAGGCCGTGCGCTTCTACTCCGAGCGCGGGCTCGTGCCGGAGGCCGGGAGGACGGCCGCGGGGCATCGGCGGTATGGGGCCGCCGCCGTGGAGCGGCTCGGGCTGGTGCGGACGCTCCGTGAGCTGGGGATCGACCTTGCCGCCATCCAGACGATTCTCGACAAGCGGATACCGGCCGCCCAGGTCGCCGCCGCCCACGCCGAAGCCGTCGCCGTGCAGATGCGGGTACTGCGGCTGCGCTACGCGGTGCTGTCAGCGGCCGCGCGGCGTGGGGCCACAACGGAGGAAATGGATCTCATGCATCGACTCGCACTCATGTCGGCGGCCGAACGGGACCGGCTCGTCGCCGACTTTCTCGACAGCACCTTCGGCGATCCTGACACCGCCCCGCTCTCCCGCGTCCTGCACCGGTCGCTGTCGCCGGAACTTCCGGACGACCCCACGTCCGAGCAACTGGAAGCCTGGGTGGAGCTGGCCGAACTCACCCAGGACCCCGGTTTTCGCTCGCTGATGCGTGGTCTGTTCACCGACTCCGCCGTCCACGATGCTCCGGCTCCGCCGCGCAAGCACATCGTCGCGAGGGTGGTGGAGGCCGTGGGTCCGCTGATGGCTGCGGGTGACGCCGTCGACTCGACGGAGGCGGCGCGAGCCGTCGAGGAGATCGTTGGTGCCTACGCCGATCTCCACGGACGGCCCGACGATGCCGCCCTGCGGAACAGCCTCGCCGCCCACCTGGCCGCCGCCAACGATCCGCGCCGTGAGCGGTACGAAGAACTTCTGTCGATCATCAACGGGTGGGGCCCACCCGAGTTCCCCCACCAGGAGCTTGATTGGTTCCTCGCGGCGCTCGCCCAGGCCGAGCGAGGATAGTCCGCTCCTAAAGCGAAGGAGCCGCGTGATTGAGGCTGTCTATCAGGGCCTTGGTCAGGCGGTGGACGTCGGTTTCGGTGGTGCGCCAGTTGCTGAAGGCGGCGCGGAGTGCGGGTACTCCGGCGTAGGTGGTGGGGGTCAGGAACGCCTCGTGCTTCAGGGCCTCGGCGAGGTCGGCGAGCCGGTCGGCGGTGGGGTATTCGGCCAGGGTGAAGCAGACGACGTTCAGGCGGACCGGTGCCAGCAGGCACAGTCCGGAGATTGTCTTGATCGCCTGGCCCAATGCGTGTGCGCAGGCGATGTTCCGCTGGACGATCTCGCGGTGCCCATCACGCCCGTAGGCCCGCAGCGTGAACCAGGCGGCGAGGGCGCGCAGCCGCCGGGAGTTCTCCGGCGTGAGATGGACGTGGTCGGGCGTCTCACCGAGCGGGCCGAGATAGGCGGCGGCGTTCTGGAACACCCGCACCTGGAGTTCCGGATGGCGGGTGAACTGCACGGCGCTGTCGTAAGGGACGTTGAGCCATTTGTGCAGGTCGATGCAGATGGAGTCGGCGGCATCGAGCCCAGCGACCAGGTGCTCGTGGTTCAAAGACAGCGACGCGAAGCCACCGAAAGCGGCGTCGACATGCAGCCAGAAGTCGTAGCGTTCGCGCAGCGCGGCGATGGCGCGGAGGTCGTCGAAGTCGACGGTGTTGACTGTGCCGGCGTTGGCGACCACGACACACGGGCCGTCCACCTGCGTCAATGCCCGCTCCAGGGCCGCGAGGTCGACTGCCTCTCGGCCTTGCAGCACGGGCACGTGAACCAGTGCAGCGCGGCCGAGGCCGAGCATGGACAGGCCCTTGGCGATACTCGAATGCGGACTACCGGACAGCACTTGCACCCGTCCCAATGGCGCCGTTCCCTCCTCCGCCACAGAGGCGCCGGCGCGGTCACCGAGCCATTCGCGGGCGATAGCCAGACCCACGGTGTTGGACATGGTCGCGCCGCTGACGAACGCCCCTTGATGCGCGGCGCCGAGGCCGAACAGCTCGCGCAGCCAGCCGATCGTGCGGCGTTCGAGTTCCGGTGCCGCGTCGTCGAGTGCCGACGTGGGGTTCTGGTCGGCGGCCGCGGTCAGCCAGTCGCCCGCCAGCGCGGCCGGGGTGACGCCGCCCGTGACGAAGCCCAGGTAGCGAGGTCCTGCGCTGGCGGACAGCAGCGGAGCCCATGCCTGCGTGAACTCCTCAAGCGCTTCCGTCAGACCGGCTCCCCTCTCCGGGAGCGGTTCAGGATCGGGCAAGCGCAGCGGCGGGACGACCGGCTGGTCAGGCAGGCGGTCGAGTATGTCGATCGCGCGTTCGCCGACCGTCCCCAAGAGCTCCGGCAGCTGCGCGAGATCAGTAGCTAGGCGTGGATGCATAGCAGGGACGGTATCCAGCGCCGGTTTCAATTTCCTGGTCCAATACCGGCAAACTGGACCAGTGCACATCACGGACAACCAGTTGGCCAAGGCACTGGGCGCCTGGCGCAAACCAGACGTCGCCCTGGCGCGGGCGCTGGCCGACGCGGTCGGCGACGCGGCCCTGGACGGACGGTTGCGGGTCGGCTCCCGGCTCCCCGCCGAACGCCGAACGGCCGCGGCCCTCGGCGTCAGCCGGGGCACCGTGATCGCGGCGCTGGGCATCCTCCGGGACGAAGGATGGGTCGGCACCCGCCGCGGCAGCGCCAGCACACTGCGGCTACCGCCGGAGGCCACGACGCGCATCGCAACGTTCTCGGCCAGCGGCGAAGGCGCCGCCATTGATCTCCGGCGAGCGGTTCCGGCCGCACCCCACACGACATACCAGCAGGCCCTGCTGAGAGCGACCGAGCGTTCCGGCCCGATCCTGGCCGAAAGCGGGGAGACCGGGCCCGGACTGCCGGAGCTGCGATCACTGATCGCCGACCGCTACACGGCGGAGGGGCTTGCCACCCGCCCCGAGCAGGTACTGATCACCTCAGGGACTCGCTCGGCCCTCGCGCTGCTGTCGGCGCACCTGCTTCCCCGCGTCGTGGCCGTGGAGATCCCCACCTACTTCGACCCGCTGGCCGGTTTCCGGGCCACCGGTACCCGCCTGGCCGGCTGCCGGGTCACCACGGACGGCTGGGACCTGGACCAGCTCGACGACGCGTTCCGGATCGCGGCGGGCGGCATGGCCTACCTCGTCCCCGACTTCCAGAACCCGACCGGCGCGCTCATGCCGGTCGCCGCCCGCCGGACCGTGGCCCGGCTGGCCGAACGACATCGAGTGACCGTGGTGGCGGACGAGACCATGCGCGATCTCGACCTGCGCGACACACCCGCACCGCTCCAGCGGATACCCCGCTCCGTCCTCATCGGGTCGGCGGCCAAGACGATCTGGGCCGGCCTCCGGGTCGGCTGGATCCGCGGGACGGCCGCGCTGATCGGTGAACTGGCACGCCATCCCATGTGCGAACCGCTGTCCGCGGCGCCGACGCAGCAGCTGGTCGCCACCGAACTCCTACGCGACCTCGAACCGGTGCTGCGTGACCGGCGGGCCGCCCTACGCCGACAGCGCGACCACCTGAGCGGGCTGCTGGACGGAGACGACCGCTGGCGCTTCACCGTCCCTCAAGGAGGGCTCGCGCTGTGGCTGCACCTGACGACCATGCGAGCCGACCTCGTCGTGACGCGCGCCCGCGCGTACGGCCTCGAACTCTCCCCAGGCCCGTCCTTCGCCGCTGACGCGACCCACTCCCACCATCTGCGCCTGCCCTACACCCCGCCGATCCACACCCTGGACCGCGTCGCGACCGCCCTAGACCAGGCGTGCAGCGATCATTGAGCCGCTATCGGACGAACGTCCGCACGGCCAGGGCGGCGATGAGCGTCCCGGCGACCACGCCCGTCGCGAGCCGCCCCCGGTACCCGGTGAGCACGCGGCCCAGTGCCGAGCCGGTGACGACCACCGCCAGTTGCCAGACGGCCGACGCCGCGAACGCGGCGACCGCAAAGGCGGACCGGTCGACGGCGTCGAACGCATCGAACCGGCTGCCGATGACGATGGCGGCGAAGTACAGGACCGTGCCTGGGTTCATCACCGTGATGCCGATGAGCCGCAGGTACGCCCGCCCAGGTGACGACGTTCCCGACGTGCTCAAGCTCGTCGGGCCGTCCTTGGCCCGAACAGCGTCGGTCACGACGCGCACGGCGATCCACAGCAAGACGGCCGCGGCGATCCAGCGGAGGGGGTCGACGATCGGCTCGATCACGCGGCTCACCGCACCTCCCACCGCGACCGCGAGGGCGCTGTACAGGCCGTCCACGGTCGCGACCCCGAGGGCCGCGGCGGCGCCGACGCGTACGGGGGCCGTCGAGCTCAAGAGGAGCAGGTAGACGGCGACGGCTCCGACCTGCATGGCGATCCCGAGGCCCGCGACGGCCCCGGTGGCGAGTGCGGTGGTCATGGCGCGAGCGCCAAGCGCATGATCGTCAGGTCGAGCCGGCGGCCGAACTTGGTGCCGATCTCGCGAAGCGTTCCGGCGGTCTCGAAGCCGAGGCGTTTGTGGAGCGCGATCGAGGCGGTGTTGCCCGCCTCGATGTCGGCCAGCATGACGTGGGCGCCGGACTCCCGGGCGGCGGCGATCAACGTCCTCATCAGGCGGCCACCGATGCCTTCGCCCTGATGTCCCGGGAGGACGTACACCGAGTTCTCCACCGTGAATCGGTAGCCCTCCTTGGGACGCCACTGCGTCCACGACGCGTACCCCAGCACCTCACCGCCCGCTTCGGCCACGAATGCCGCGCGCCGTTCGATGAGTTCCGCCCACCACGCGGCCGCGTCCTCGGGCGTCTGCTTCACCGTGGTCCAGATCGCCGTGGTGTGCTCGATCGCGTCGTTCCGGATGGTCCGGATGCTCTCGGCGTCCGCAACCCGTCCGGGCCTCACCACAACCGAGTCATATAGTGGATTCATGTCCACTATCATAGAAACGACGAAAGTCGACCGCACCGCATTTTCGGGCGGGTGAGACGGGGGTCCCGATGATGCTGCGCTTCGAGCTGGACGACCTGGCCCGGTCCGAGATCCATAGGCTCCTGGAAGAGCATCTGGCCGACATGCACGCCACCTCGCCGCCCGAGTCGATCCACGCGCTGGATCTGCGGGAGCTTCGTGACCCGGCGGTCGAGTTCTGGTCGGCCTGGGAGGGCCCGGAGCTACGCGGCTGCGGCGCGCTCAAGGACCTCGGCGGCGGCGACGTCGAGCTGAAGTCCATGAGGACGGCGCAAGCCGCGCGCGGGAAGGGCGTCGGAACCTTCGTGCTCCGCCACCTGCTGACGCTCGCAGCCGAGCGGGGTCACCGGCGGGTGCTGCTGGAGACCGGAAGCCAGGACTTCTTCGCACCGGCCCGGCGGCTCTACGCCCGCCACGGATTCACGTTCCGCGAGCCGTTCGGCGACTACGTCCAGGACCCCAACAGCGTCTTCATGGAGCTGTGCCTCGACGGCGCCGCCGATCCTAAGGTGAAGCCATGTCCACTTTGATGGAAAGCCCGGACGGTCTCGGACAGCGGGTCAAGGCGGAGCGGGGCCGGCGCGGGTGGTCGCTGGCGCGGCTGGCCGACGCGTCCGGCGTGTCCCGGGCGATGATCAGCAAGATCGAGCGGGGCGAGAGCAACCCGACGGCCGTCGTCGTCGGCAAGCTCTCCGCCGCGCTGGAGCTGAGCATGACCGCGCTGCTGTCGCCGACCGAGGGCGCCGCCCCCGACCAGGTGCGGCGCGCCGCCGACACGCCGCACTGGACGGACCCCGACACCGGCTACCTCCGACGGCAGATATCGACGCCGGGCTTCCCCGTGGACGTCACCGAGATCGTCCTGCCCGCGGGCGCCCGGGTGCCGATGCCCGCGGGGACGTACGCGTTCATCGCCCAGCTCGTCTGGGTCCTGGACGGTGAGCTGACCCTGGTCGACGGGCCGGCCGCGCACCGTCTCACCGGCGGGGACACCTTCGAGCTCGGAGAGCCCCGAGCCCGCGAGTTCGTCAACGACACCCCCGACGAGTGCCGCTACCTCGTGGTCGTCACCCGCAAGGCCACGGCCTGAGCGACGCCGGAGCGGCGGAGCCGGCGGGCTTGGCGTCAATGCGCGGCCTTCTGCAGGCGGGCGCGGTAGGTCAGGACGACGAGCAGGCCGGCGCCGAGGATCGACAGGCCCACCAGCCGGGACACGGCCAGGACCTGCGCCGTCGACAGCAGCAGCGCGAGGACCGTCAGCGCGGCGGCGTGGACGGCGAACGTCCCGCCCATGATGGCGGTCAGCGTCGTGGACGCCTGCCGGCGGCGCTCCTCGACCAGTGCGTTCTCCGTCTTCCCGCTCTTGCCCAGCAGCCGCGTGGCGACGAGCAGCACCGGCTTGCGCACGGCGGCCGACGCGAGGAACAGCAGCGCGAGCGGTCCGGTCACGACCGCCTCCTGGAGCTTGAGGACGAACGGGTCGCCGCCCGAGAGCAGCACCACGATCAGCGCGATGCCGAACGTGACGACCGCGATGGCGCCGATCGCGTCCACCCGCCGCCGCCACGCGAACACCGCGACGGTGCAGGCCACCGGGACGGCCATCGCGACCGCCAGGGCCGCCGCGTCGCCGGGCAGGTGCGGCCGCAGCAGCAGGTAGACCAGCAGCGGGACGACGCCGTTGAGCGCGAGGCTCGGCAGGACGGTCCGCAGGGGGACCGCGCCCGGCCGCGGTTCGGCGCTCATGACGAGCCGCCCCGGCGGGCGGTGAGCCACATGATCCCGGACGCGGCGAGCGCGAGGGCGCCGGCCGTGACCGTGAACTGCCAGACGCCGCCGAGGTCGAGTGCGCCGACGACGATCAGTACCGCTCCCGCGAGGGCCAACCTGATGGCCATGAGCCTCTCCTGTCTCCTATAGATACTATGAGTACCTAATGAAGGTACTGGCAGTACCTATATTTAGGCAAGTAGGATGAGGCTCAATCGAGGGGAAGGTACTCGCGATGCCGTCTGGAGGAGCTTCCATGGGAGCGGACGAGGCCCTGGTCGAGGCCGCGGGCGGCCGGTCCCGGCGCCCGCGGCGGCGGGCGGCCGAAGTCGAGAGCGCCGTGCTGCGGGCCGCGGTCGAGGAGCTGACCGAGCACGGCTACGGCGGCTTCACCATGGACCGGGTCGCCGCCCGCGCCGCGACGAACAAGACGGCGATCTACCGGCGCTGGCCGAGCCGCACCGCACTCGCCTTCGCCGCCTACAAGCAGATGGTCGCGCGCCCGGAAAGCCCGCCCGACACCGGCGAACTCCGCTCGGACGTGATCGAGCTGCTCCGGTCGGCCGCCGACCGGATGAGCTCACCGGTCGGCACGGAAGTGCTCCGCGGGCTGATGCTGGACGCGCGCCGCGAGCCCGGACTGATGGCCGGCATCCGCGAGGAACTTGCCCAGGGTGAGCCGGGCACGATGCTGACCATCCTGGCGCGCGCGGTCGCCCGCGGCGAGGCGCGCCAGGAGGCACTCATCCCGCGCATCGCGACCCTTCCCGTCGCCCTGCTCCGCAACGAGCACCTGATGGAAGGCGCCGGCCCGATCTCCGACCGGGCCATCGCCGAGATCGTCGACCAGGTCTTCCTCCCGCTCGTTCATCCCCGCTGACCGCTCCCGGCGCTGCCCGGTGGCCCAGGAGTAGAACCTGTTCTTGTCTTCTGGCGGTGCAGCGAGCAGGCTAGGGCGCATGGACCTGGTTGCTCTGGAAGAGATCCGGCGGCTGAAGTACCGCTACCTGCGCTGCGTCGACCTCAAGCTCTGGGACGAGTTCGCCGCCGTCTTCACCGAGGACGCCGTCGCCGAGTACGACGCCCCCGTCCTCAACAAGGTCCTCCGCCTGGAGGGACGGGACGCGATCGTCGACTACATGCGGTCCAACCTCGGCCCGGACAAGACATCCACGCACACCGCGGGATGCCCCGAGATCGACATCGACGGCGACCGGGCCACCGGCGTCTGGTCGCTGGACGACACGATCATCCTTCACGAGCACAACCTGCTCATCCGGGGCGCCGCCTTCTACCACGACACCTACCGCCGGCAGGCGGACGGGACCTGGCTGGTCGAGCAGACCGGGCACCGGCGGACGTATGAGTACACGGTGTCGCTGGACGACGCGCCGAGCCTGAAGTTCACCACCTCCCATTGAGCGGGACCGGCGCATTGACCCGTACTTAGAACCAGTTCTAGCGTCCGTTCCGCCGGTGCGAGCCGACGCGAGCCGGCGCACGGCAGCGCACGGCTTCGTGCCCGCGATCCCAGGAGGGCCCGGTGGCCACCGACTCAGCCGAAGGCAGCACCGACCGTTCCGCCGCCACGCGCTCGTTCGCGGACGCGGTGGCGGAGGCCGAGCGGATCATCCGCGACGCGCCGCACGTCAAGACCGACCAGGACCTGGCCGAGGGCCTCGACTACCTGGCGGGCAGCATCAAGGCGTCGCTGCACATGGTCGGCGCCTACCAGCACGACTATCCGTTCTTCGCCTCGTCGACCGGCCCCTACACCAAGCTCGGACTCGACAATCCCGACACGCTCTACTTCCACGCCTACATCAGGGACGACGCCGAATACGTCGTCACCGGGCGGCGCGGGACGACCGCCGACCTCAGCTTCCAGATCATGAACGGCGACTATTCGCCCACGCAGTCGCCCGACAGCCTGACCGCCTTCGACGACCGCGAACTCGACATCGCCGCGGACGGGACGTTCCAGCTCCGCTTCGGGCCGCCCAAGAAGGACGCCGGCCCCGGCTATGTCGCCTTCACCCCGGGAGCGGCGATGCTGATCGTCCGGGAGGTGTTCAGCGACTGGGGGAACGAGCAGCCCGGGGAGATCCGCATCCACCGCGCGGACACGCTGGGGACGTCGCCGCTGACCGTCCCGTCCGACCGGATGGCCAGGCGGTTCGAGATCGCGGGCAAGATGCTGGTGTCCAGGATCCGCACCTTCCTGGCCTTCCCCGAATGGCACTACCTGCAGTTGCCGGTCAACACGATGACCGAGCCGCGGCCGACGCCGGGCGGGCTCGCCACGCAGTTCTCGTCCGTCGGGCATTACGACCTGGACGACGACGAGGTAATGGTCATCACCGCTCCGGCGGCCGAGAAGGAAGTGGCGCCCTACCAGGGCTTCCAGCTCGGCAGCATGTGGTACGTCTCGCTCGACTACATCAACCACCAGACGAGCCTCACCGCCGACCAGGCCCGCGTGGACGAGGACGGCAGAATCCGCTACATCGTCAGCGAACGAGACCCCGGCCTCGCCAACTGGATTGAGAGAACCGGGCATCGCCGCGGCTACCTGCAGTTCCGCTGGCAGCGCATCACCCGCGACCTCGAACCGGAGGACGGGCCGACCGTCGAGGTGGTGCCGTTCGACGAACTGCCGAACGTCCTGCCGTTCTACGAGAGCCAGTGCATCGGCAAGCAGGAATGGGCCGAGAAGATAGCCGGTCGCCAGACCGCCGTCGCGAAGAGGATGCTCGGCTGATGGGCGCGGAACTGCTGAAGGACAAGGTCGTCGTCATCTCCGGTGTCGGTCCCGGGCTGGGGCGCAGCCTGGCCCTCCAATGCGCGAAGGCGGGCGCCGACGTCGTGCTCGCCGCGCGCAAGGAAAGCCGCCTCCTCCGGGTCGCCAAGGAGGTCGAGGAGATCGGGCGCCGCGCCGTCACCGTCCCGACCGACATCCGGGACGCCGAAGCCTGCGAACGGCTCGCCGAAACGGCCCGGGAATCCTTCGGGCGCGTGGACGGCCTCATCAACAACGCCTTCGCCACGCCGCCCCTGACCGATCTGACCACGGTCGACATCGACGCCGTCCGGGCCGGATTCGAGACCAACGTCCTGTCGGCGCTGCATCTCACCAGGCTCTTCGTCCCGGCACTCGAAGAGCACGGCGGCTCCGTCGTCATGGTCAACTCGGCGGTGCTGCGCCATTCCCGGCCGACGTTCGGCGCCTACAAGATGGCCAAGGCGGCGCTGCTCGCCATGGCGCAGAACCTGTCCACCGAACTGGGCCCCCGGGGTATCCGCGTCAACACGATCGCCCCCGGATACATCTGGGCCCCGAACCTCAAGTGGTATTTCAACCATCTCGCCGAGGAGCGCGGCGTCCCGGCCGAGCAGGTCTACGACGAGAACGCCGCGACCACCGACCTGCGGAAACTGCCCGAGCCCGACGAGGTCGCCGACGCCGTCGTGTTCATGCTGTCGCCGCTGGCGCGCGCCGTCACCGGGCAGTGCCTGGACGTCAATTCCGGCGAGTGGCACCACTAGGAAGGGCGCACCGATGACGAACGGGCGCGACAGCGTGGGCACGGTCGAGGACCTCCACGCCTCGGCCAGCAAGATCACCGGCATGGACGGATTCGGCGGCGACGAATACCTCGACGGCCTGAAGGTGCTCCTGGAATCGCTCACCGAGGACGCCGGGCTCACCCCGTTCGGCAACAAGGCGCAGCGCGCGCTGCTGCGCGGTTCCCTGGCCGCCCGGCAGTTCTCCGAAGCGGAATGGAAACGGCATCCCGAGCACGCCGGCGTCCCCGTCGAGCGGCCCATTTTCGTCACCGGGCTGCCCCGCACCGGAACCACGGCACTGCATCGGCTTCTCACCGCCGACCCCTCCCACCAGGGGCTCGACCTCTGGCTCGCCGAAGTGCCGCAGCCGCGCCCGCCCCGCGAGACATGGCCCGACAACCCCGTTTTCCAGGCGATCGACGCCGGATACCGCCGGCACCACGTCGAGAACCCCGAATTCATGGGCGTCCACTACATCTCGGCCGACTCGGTCGAGGAATGCTGGCAGCTGCTCCGCCAGAGCATGCTGTCGATCTCCTTCGAATGCCTGGCGCACCTGCCGGCCTACTCGTCCTGGCTCGCCGAGCAGAACTGGGCGGACGCCTACCGCAGGCACCGGCAGAACCTCCAGCTCATCGGGCTCAACGATGCCGGACGCCGCTGGGTGCTGAAGAACCCCAGCCACCTGTTCGCTCTCGACGCGCTCCTTGAGGTCTATCCCGACGCGCTCATCGTCCAGACCCATCGCGCGCCGCGAACCGCGATGGCGTCCATGTGCAGCCTCGCCGCACACGCCACCGCCGGATGGTCGGACGTGTTCACCGGTCCGACGATCGGCCACGACCAGCTCGGACTGTGGAGCCGCGGCCTCGACCTGTTCCGCGCCGAACGCGCCCGCCGCGACCCCGCGCAGTTCGCGGACGTCCACTACGACGACTTCGTCCGCGACCCCATCGGCACCGTCGAAGGTGTCTACGGCCGTTTCGGCCTGCCGTTCACCGCCGAAGCCCGGACGGCCATGACGCGGCTGCACGACGAAAGCTCCACCGGCGCCGCCAAACCGGCCCACCGCTACTCCCTCGAAGACTTCGGCCTCACCGCGGCCCAGGTCGACGACCGCTTCGCCGACTACACGGCGAGCCTGCGCTGACCCGCACCATCCGCTGACCGCGCCGCTACGAACACCTTCCGTCACCCTCTGTTTCCGCAGAGTGACCATCGGGCAGCTGACTGTAGTCGGTAGCTCCCCGTGGAAGGTGGCATGTCGGTGATGTCCAGCTCACCCCAGCCGTCGCAGACCGTGCGGCACGGCGACAAGCGGTACCCGGCGCTCAGCCGCGGCTTCAACCAGCGGTGGATCGCCACGCCCGAGTACGTCCGGCTCGTGCGGTCGCCCGAGGACGCCCGTGCCTCCCTCGAAGCGGCCGTGCGCGAGACTCCCAAGAACCCCGACCGGAAGCGGATCACCGTCCGTTCCGGCGGGCACTGCTACGAGGACTTCGTCTGCGGGACGGACGTCCGGGTGATCCTCGACGTCTCCCCGATGTGCGACATGTACCACGACTCGGACATGGACGCGTACTGCGTGGAGGCGGGCGCCGGCAACTGGCACGGCTACAGCCACCTCTACCCGATGAGCGGCAAGGCCCTGCCCGGCGGGTCCTGCTACTCGGTCGGCCTCGGCGGGCACATCACCGGCGGGGGATACGGGCTGCTGTCGCGGCAGTTCGGGCTGACCGTCGACTACCTCTACGCCGTCGAGGTCGCGGTCGTGAAACCGGACCGGTCCGTCGAGCTGGTCGTCGCGAAACGCGATGACCCCGACCCCGACCTCAAACGGCTCTGGTGGGCGCACACCGGCGGCGGAGGCGGCAACTTCGGGCTCATCACCCGGTTCTGGTTCCGGGACCTGCCCGAGCCGCCCAGCATGGTGATGCTGGCCGGGCTCGCCTGGGACTGGAAGCACTTCACGAAGGACGACTTCACCAGCCTCCTCACCGCCTTCGGCACCTACTTCCGCGACAACCAGGACCCGTCCACGGCGGCCGGGAAGCTGTTCGCGATGCTCGTCCTCAACCACTTCAGCAACGGCCAGATCGGGCTCCTCGCGCAGGTGGACATCGACGACCCCGGAGGCCGCGCGGCGATGAAGGAGTTCATCGAGAAGGTCGACGGAGGCATCGGCCCCAAGGCGACCGCGATGCGGACGTCGATGGGCGAGCGCCCGACCGTCGCGCAGGCGCAGATCCCGCGCGACATGCCCTGGCTGACGGCGACGCAAGCGCTCGACAGCAGCGGCGAGGACCAGTGCGGAAAGTACAAGTCCGCCTACATCAGCAAGCCGTTCGATGCCGCGCAGATGGACGCGATGTGGGTCGGCCTCAACGAGAACGGGCACCCCGGCTACAGCAACAAGCAGTCCGTCATCCAGATCGACTCCTACGGCGGCGCCATCAACCGCCCGCCCCGGGACACGGCGGCGCGCCAGCGCGGCTCCATCATGAAGATGCAGTACCAGGTCTACTGGACGAAGAACGATCAGAAGGAGGCCGACTACCTCGCCTGGATCCGAGACACCTACAAGGCGACGTTCGCCAAGACCGGCGGCGTCCCCGTGGTGGGCGGCGACAACACCGACGGCTGCTACATCAACTACCCGGACGTCGACCTGAACGACACGGAGAAGTGGAACCGCTCCACCCAGAAATGGTGGACGCTCTACTACAAGGACGCCTACTCCACGCTCCAGCAGGTGAAGAAGCGCTGGGATCCGCTCAACGTCTTCCACAGCACCCAGTCCGTCCGCCTCCCCGACTAGGCGGCGGACAGAACTGATTCACCTGGCGGGTCGTCCGACTAAGGCGAGGACGAGCGGACAGGAACCCATTGGTGAAGCAGGCGGGCACCGTCGCCACGGCGACGGCGAAGGCGACGGCGCTGTGGAGCGGGCGGCGGGCCCCGGACGAGGACGCGGAGGGCCGGTGGGCCTGGACGCGAGGCCGGGTGCTCGCCGCGCTCGCGACGTGCATCGCCCTGCTGCTGGCGTTCCACCGGGTGGTGCCCAACTCCCCGGGCCACATGGGCAGCCTCCTGGAGACGTTCCTGCCCTGGCTCGGCCTCGTGGTCGTGGTGCTGCTCGAAGTGGCGTTGCTGCGCCGTTCGCCCACCGCGCTGGTGGCCCTGCTCCTGCCGGCGGCGGCGTGGACGTACCAGTTCGGCGGACTGCTGCTGCCCGCCGGTGAGCCCGGCGCACACGACCTGCTCGTGGTGCAGCACAACGTCAGCGACGTGAACCGTGACCCTGCGGGCACGGCCCGCGCCCTGGCCGCCGCGAAGCCGGATCTCATCGCCGTGGAGGAACTGGAGCACCCGGTGGTGCCGGTCTACGAGAAGACGCTCGGCCAGGACTTCCCGTACCACGAGGTCCAGGGCACCGTCGGGCTCTGGTCGAAGTATCCGCTGACCGGCGCCGGGGTCGTGGACATCAAACCTCCGGAGATCACGGAGCCCTGGCGGCGCGGGCTGCGGGCCGTCGTGCACACGCCGCACGGCGAGGCCGCCGTGTACGTCGCGCACCTGCCCTCGGTCCGCATCCGGCCGTCCGGGCTCACGTCCGGTATGCGCGACGAGAGCGCCAGGCTGCTGGACGAGGCCGTCGCCGCCGAGAAGCTGGACAGGGTGATCCTGCTGGGCGACCTCAACGGCACGGTCGACGATCGCGGGCTGGCCCCGCTGACCGGACGGCTGAACGTGGCGGAGCGGGGCCTGGCCTTCAGCTTCCCGGCGGCCTTCCCGCTGGCCCGGATCGACCAGGTCATGGCCCGCTCGGCGACCGTCGGCCGCATCCGTACTCTGCCCGCGACGGGCAGCGACCACCTGCCGGTCGCCGCCCGGATCACCCTGAACTGAGTCAGCCCCCTGGCAGCAGCTCGGCGGCCAGGCCGTCGAACGCGGCGAGCGCCGTGAAGAACCCCCTCGGCCCGATGGAGATGCGGGCGGCGCCGGCGTCCGCCAGGTCGGCGGCGGTCGCCGGGCCGCCGATGTTCGCGTTGACCGGCGCGTCCAGCCGCTCGACGAGGTCCCGGACGATCGCGGGGTCGGCCAGGCGCACCGGGTAGACGCAGTCGGCGCCCGCCTCCAGGTAGCGGCGGCCGCGGGCGACGACCTCGGCCGCCGCGTCGGGGACGCCGTGGAGGTAGGCGTCGACACGAGCGTTGATCACGATGTCGACGCCCGCGCGGGCCCCGGCGGATCGGATGCCGGCGATCCTCGCGGCCACCTCATCGGGGTCGAGCAGCCGTCCGGCATGGGCGTGGTCGGAGTCCTCGATGTTGCACCCCACGGCCCCGGCGGCGAGGAGGCGGTCGACGAGTTCGGCCGGGTCGAGGCCGTAGCCGTCGAGGAGGTCGGCGGTCACCGGCACCTCCACGGCCGCCGCGATCCTTCCGAGCGCCTCGAACAGCGGGCGGACGGGCGCGGACGTGTCGTCCGGCAGCCCCAGCGAGGCGGCCATCGCCACGCTCGACGTGCCGACGGCATGGCCACCGGCCGCCACGGCACGCTCGGCGCTGGCGACGTCCCATGCGTTGACGAGCACGAGCGGCTTGCCGCGCTCGTGCAACGACCGGAGGCGGGCGGCGGCGAATGCGAGATCAGTTGTCATGCCTGTACTTACCGGCCCGGCGGCGGGATTCGGCGGCCGGAAGCCGACGACTTCTGCGGCGGCGTCCGGTCAGTACCTGGGGAGGTACGTCCATGAAGACCGAAGAGAGAAACACGCAGGCCGACGAGTTCGCCCGCATCACCGACCCGTTCCGGCGCGAGCTGCTGACCTACTGCTACCGCATGCTCGGTTCCGTCCATGATGCCGAGGACCTGGTCCAGGAGGTCTACCTGCGGGCATGGCGCTCGTACGGGTCCTTCGACGGCCGCGCGTCGATGCGGACGTGGCTGTACCGGATCGCGACCAACGCCTGCCTGAACGCCTTGCAGCACAGCAGCCGGCGGGTGCTGCCGTCCGGGCTCGCCTCGCCGTCCGACGATCCGGCGGGCGCGGTCGTGCGCGCACCCGAGGTGACCTGGCTGGAGCCGTTCTCCGACAGGCTGGCCGGCGGCGCGCCGGACGATCCGGCCGCGATCGCGGTGTCGCGGGCCGGGCTGCGGCTGGCGCTGATTGCCGCGCTGCAATACCTGCCGGGCAGGCAGCGGGCCGTGGTGATCCTGCGGGACGTGCTGGCGTGGCCCGCGGCCGAGGTCGCCGAGCTGCTCGGGATGACGAGCACCGGGGTGAACAGCACGCTGCTGCGCGCCCGCGCCCGGCTGGAGCGGCTCGTCCCCGCCAGTGACGAGATCACCGAGCCGGACGACCCGGCGCGGCGCGAGCTGCTCGACCGGTTCGCCCGGGCCTTCGAGGCCGTCGACATCGCCACGATCACCCGGCTGCTCACCGAGCAGGCGGCCTGGGAGATGCCGCCCATCCCGGAGTGGTTCACCGGCAGGGAGGCGATCGGCCGGCTGCTCGCCGCGCGGCTGTCGTCCGAGTGCGGCGGCAACCGGCTCGTGCCCACCCGCGCGAACGGCCAGCCCGCGTTCGGCGTGTACCAGCGCGGCGCGGACGGCCTGCTGCACGCGCACGCCATTCTGGTACTCACCGTCACAAAGGCGGGCATCTTCCACGCGTCGAGCTTCCTCGACGAGAGGCTGTTCGCCTACTTCGACCTTCCATCGACCATGCGCGCCTGAACAAAGACCATTCGGCGCACCGCGGCTTACCGGGCGCGGCGGCGGGGTAGGGGAGCCCGATGACGAAACCGCCGCCGCCGGCCCGCAGGAATCGCGCGAGCCTGGCGTACAAACTGCGCTATGCCCGGCAGAACCCGGACAAGATCAAGGCGTATCTGTCCAGAGTGTCGCGCGATCTGAAATTCCGGGTCGCCAGCCGCGACCACGTGGCCTACTACCGGGCCGTCATGAAGTCCGACACGGCCCGCAATCCCGAGTCCGCCGTCGGCAGCCGCAGCCATGAGCGCTGGCTGGCACTCGGCCGGATGCAGTTCGACTACCTGCTGAAACACGGCCTCAAGCCGGACGACCGGATCCTGGAGATCGGGTGCGGCAACCTGCGGGCGGGATGGCACTTCATCGGCCACCTCGACGCCGGAAACTACTACGGCATCGACATCTCGCCCGACATCCTGCTCGCCGCGCAGCAGACCCTCGTCCGCCAGGACCTGCGGGAAAAGCTCCCGCACCTGACCGTCGTCAACGACCTGAAACTGGGATTCCTGCCGTCCCGCCATTTCACCGTCGTGCACGCGCACAGCGTGTTCAGCCACTCGCCCATCGAGGTGATCGACGAATGCCTCGCCAATGTCGGGCGCGTCCTCGCCCCGGGCGGCTTCTTCGACTTCACCTTCGACCGCACCGAGGGAGCCGAGCACCACGTCCTGCGCGAGGACTTTTACTACCGGACCGAAACGCTGACCGCTCTCGCCGAAAAGCACGGCTTCCGTGCCCGTTTCATGGACGACTGGGAAGAACTCCCGCACGGGCAGTCCAAGATCCGCGTCACCCACCGCGAACCCTGACGCCCCAGGTCAGCGCCGGGTGAGGTTCATGCTGATGTCCTCGGCCGCCCAGAGGACGAAGCGTTCGATGGGCGTGACCGCCTGGCCGGGCGCCAGCTCGAACCGGAACCGCTTGAGCAGGACGGCGAGCACGAGCTCGGCCTCGACCATCGCGAGCGCGGCGCCCTCGCAGCTGCGCGGGCCGAGCCCGAAGGGGATGTAGGCGAGCCGGGGCCGGCCGGCGGACGCCTCCGGCGTGAACCGCTCGGGGTCGAACCTCTCCGGGTCGGGCCAGTAGTCCGGATTCATGTGCACGGCCCAGAACGGATAGAAGATGGTCGTGCCCGCTGGAACGCTGTAGTCGCCGATCGTCAGGTCCTCGGTGGCCTCCCGCGCGCCGTACGGGCCGGGCGGGTACAGGCGCATCGTCTCCCTGAGCACCATGTCCAGGTAGGTGAGCCGCTTGAGGTCGGCGTACTCGGGGACGGCCCGGTCACCGAGAACGCGGTCCAGTTCGGCGGCGACGCGGTCGGCCGCGTCCGGGTGGCGCGCGAGCAGGTAGAGCGTCCAGGAGATGGCGACGCCGGTGGTGTGGTGGGCCGCCAGCATGGTCATCAGCACCGAGTCGCGGATCCGCGCCGGCGACTCGCCCGCCGCGGCCAGCGCCGCGATCAGGTCGCTGCGGTCGGCTTCTCCTGGAACACCTTGGTGCGCGGCGAGCACCTGGTCGACGGTCGCCCGCAGGTAGGCCAGGGCCTCGTCGGCACGGGCGCGGCCCTCGTCTCCGCCGCCGGGCGTCATGTACTCGGTGAGGACGGTCTCGAACGAGGACACGACCCGTCCCGACTCCGCGGGCTCCAGGCCGCTGCCGAGCGAGTACCGGCAGATCATGCGCAGCGACAGCTCGCTCAGGTCCTTCTGCAGGGTGACCGGGCCGGGGCTTTCCGCCCACCGGTCCGCCAGCTCGGACGCCAGCGCGGTGAACTCGGCGAAGTGCGCCTCGTGCGAGGGGCGCCCGGCCAGCACCGACAGCATCAGCCGCCGCCACGGGCCGTGCTCGTCGGCCGGCATCGTCTGCAGGTTGCCGGTCTCCTGGAGCGGGGCCAGGAACTCGAACAGCCGCTCCGGCCGCTTGTTGATCTTCGCGGTCGCCTCCAGCAGCACCGGGTCGGCGACCGACACCGCCATGTCCACGCCGGGCAGCGGGAAGCGCACCACCGGCCCGTACTCGGCGTGCAGGGTCAGCTGGTAGTCGTGCAGCCCGCCGGCCGCCGCGATGGCGGCGGCGCCGTCACCCTCCGCGGTCGGCCCGGGGATGTCCGATGAGGTGCCGCCGTCGCCGCTCATCCGCCCTCTTCCGCGTCGGGTGTCCTCGATCAAACCGCCATGCTTACACGTCCCCGCCCGCATTGCGAGAGCCGGAAACGCCCTGGTGAGGCGCCGGGGCGAGCAGGCCGTCGTCCCGGATCGTGCGGAGGACGTCGCGGGCCGCCTCCAGCGTGCGGTCGATGTCCTCCGCGGTGTGGGCGGCGGAGATGTGGTTGCGCTTGAGCGAGAGCGGCAGCATCAGGAAGCCGCGGTCGGTCATGCGGCGGTGGAAGGCCACGTAGGCGGCGTCGTTGTTGCGCATGAGGTCGCGGTAGCCGCGGATCGGGGACTCGGCGAAGTAGAGGCTGAACACCCCGCCGAAGCCCGCGGCGGTGGCCGCGATGCCAAGCTCGGCGCAGATCTCGGTGAGGCCGGCGCGCATGCGGTCGCCGAGGGCGTGGGTGCGCTCGTAGAAGTCGGGGTGGTCGCGCAGGTAGGTGATGGTCGCGATGGCGGCGGCGGACGACACCGGGTTGCCGTTGAACGTCCCGGCGAGCAGGACGTCCCCGCCCGCCGAGCTGAAGTGCTCCATCAGGCGGCGGGGGCCGGCGAGGCCCGCGATCGGGTAGCCGTTGCCCATCGCCTTGCCGAACGCGGTCAGGTCGGGCGTGACGCCGCAGACCTGCTGGTAGCCGCCCAGCGCGTGCCGGAACCCGGTGATCACCTCGTCGAAGATGAGCAGCGAGCCCTGCTCGGTGGTCAGGGCGCGCAGGCCGTCCACGAACTCCCGGGTCGGGACGAGTGCGCCGACGTTGTGCGGGATCGGCTCCATGATCACGGCCGCGATCCGGTCCGGGTGCGCCTCGTACAGGGCGCGGACGGAGTCCAGGTCGTTGAACTCGGCGATGAGCGTGGACTCCAGGGCCTCGGGCAGGATGCCGCCCGACAGCGGGTCGCTGCCGTACGCGCGGTCCGGCGCCGAGATCACGTTGCGGGCGACGGCGTCGTGCCAGCCGTGGAAGCCGCCCTGGAACTTGACGACCAGCGGGCGGCCGGTGACCGCGCGGGACAGCCGGATCGCCTGCGCGGTGGCCTCGCTGCCCGACATCGCCGAGATCATCTGCTCGGCGGACGGGATCGTCTCGGTGACCAGCCGGGCCAGCTCGATCTCCGGCTCGGTGACGCCCCAGCCGACCAGGTCGAGCCCGCCGACGGCGGCGCGCACCGCGTCGTCCACCACGGGCGCGGCGTGCCCGAGCAGGATCGCGCCGAACGCCGCGTGGTAGTCGAGGTAGCGGTTTCCGTCGGCGTCGGTCACGTGGGCGCCGGACGCGGCGGTGAGCGCGTACGGCGCGCCGACCAGGCGGGTGGCGGAGTTGACGCCGCCGGGGATCACGGCCTGCGCGGCGGCGAGCAGCTCCGCGCCGGACCGCTGCCCGGCCAGCTCGGCGGTGGTCATTCTTCAGGCCCCCAAGTGTTTGCGAGTGGAAGTGACGCTGTCGGCGAATAGTTCATGGAAAGGCGTTCCATGTCAATGGGCCGGTCAAGAGATCATGGGTTGAGCAGGGACGTCTCCGGGTTTCATGTGCCGACCTCTTGACACATGAATGACCTGGGGATCAGGATTCCTCGACATGGAATCCCATTCCGTGCCGGTCCCGGTGCTGGTCGTCGGCACCGGTTTCATCGCCGCGCAGCACGCCGCCGCCATCCATGCCGAACCGCGGCTGGAGCTCGCCGGCGTGGTCGACATCGACCCCGGCCGGGCCGCCGCCGCGTCCCGTGCCAACGGCGGCGTGCCGGCGTTCACCGACCTCGCCGAGGCGCTGGAGGGGACCGGCGCCGGCGGCTGCGTCGTGTGCACCCCGAACGACACGCACGCGGGCATCGCCGTCCAGGTCGCGGAGGCGGGCGCCCATCTGCTGATCGAGAAGCCGCTCGCCACCGAGGTGGCCGGGGCGCGCCGGGCCGTGGAGGCGTTCGCGGCCGCCGGGCGGGTGCTGATGCCCGCGCACAGCCACCGCTACTACGACTACGCCCGGACGGTCCAGGACGTCCTGCGCGCCGGCGAGCTGGGCACCGTCGACCTCGTCCGGCTGTCCATCCTCGGCGGCTGGATCTGGCCGGACTGGCGCGGCTGGATGCTCGACCCCGCCCGCTCCGGCGGGCACGCCCTGCACAACGGCGTCCACCTGCTGGACCTCGTCACCTGGTGGACGGGCGGCACCCCCGAGACCGTGTACGCGCGGGGCCGCCGCCAGACCGCCGCCGAGCTGGGCATCTACGACTACCTGGAGATGACGGTCGGGTTCGCGGGCGGCGCGACCGCCGTGTGCGAGATGAGCCGCGGGCACCGTCCGGCGTCCTTCGCCCGCCGCGACGTCATGGTCGCCGGCACCGGCGGGATCCTCACGCTGCCCTGGGACGCCGAGTCGGGGACCGTCACCGACGACGCGGGCACCGCGCTGCTCCCGCCCGGCGGCACCGACGGGTTCGCCCTGCAGATCGCCGCCTGGGCCGATGCCGTCACCGGAGGACCGGCCCTGGTCACCGGCGCGGACGGGCTGCTCGCGGTGGCCATGGGCGTCGCCGCAGAACGATCGATCGCGACCGGTGAGCCCGTCCGGGTGGCCGATGTCCTGAAGGAGGCGCCGTAATGAGCGGAGCGAACCGGGGGGTGTGGGGGGTCGTCCCCCCACGAGGAGGCGCGTCATGCGCACGCTGAAGGTGCTGCCCTGGGGGTCGGGCGGGTTCGGGACCC
>NZ_SMKY01000086.1 GCF_004349235.1 Actinomadura darangshiensis
GGTGCGGTCTGCGCCGGCCCGGTCCGGACGCCGGAGACGGCCGCGGACGCGGCGGCCGGAACGCACCCGGAGGCCGGTGCGACGACGAACCCGAAGAGGCCGAGAGCGAGGACGAGCAGCCGTGCGACCGGCGGTTTCAGGCCGGGCAGGGAGGGGCGGTGCGGGTCGCGCATGCCGTCCTCCCTCGCTCACCGGGCGGGTCCGTCCGGCCGTTCCAGCCAACCTAGCCCAGGTTCCCAAAACGGCGGAGGGCACACGCCCGACACGCAATCGCGCGGCCGTCAAGGCGGCCCGGCGGTGACAAAGCGGTTGCACCCCCGCGCCGTACGCCTTTACCAGCAGACACTGGCTGGTGTCCCAATCTGGCCAGGCCGCAATCGGCCGCGATCCGTTGCCCGCGGCCGATACGCGAATTACTTTCGCGTATGCCCACCCCGAACCGGACAGAGGAGTTTCCGGTGGCACGTATCAAACAGACCGCGATCATCGGCACGGCCGCGCTGGCCGTCCTCGCCGCGGGCATCGCCCCCGCGTCGGCCGCAGCCGGCACCACCATCCGCAAGGGCTCGGCCACGGCCGACGCCTACTCCGGCAACGTCCAGGCGTCGCTGCTGGGGACCGCCACGGTCTCCACGTCGATCGGCGACGGATCCTGCACCGAGTCGACGATGACCGGATCCATCAACTCCGACGGCAGCGACCTCAGCGTGAGCAGCGCCACCTTCAGCGGCGACAACGGCGGTGCCTGCTCCGGCACCACCAGCGCGACGATCGAGACGCAGAACCTGCCCTGGACGGGCGGCAGCGTCGCCTTCGACGCCGGCCACACCAACGGACGCGACGGCACCGTCACCATCGCCAACTTCAGCGTCAAGGCCACCGTGGACATCTTCGGCGGCATCACCTGCGAGTTCGGCGGCAACCTGACCGCCAACGGCTTCAACGGCGACAACGCCTCGCGGCCCGACACCGGCAGCTCCGAGGCCCAGGTCGGCGTCCAGGGAGCCCAGGTCAGCAAGACCGGCGGCAGCTTCCTCTGCCCCGGCACCGCCACCGTCACCGCCAACTACGCCCTGACCGGCGAGACCACCGCCGGATCCGGCACCTACGACCAGTCCCTGTACGTCACGGGCTGACGCTCCTCAGAGAACGCTCCCATCAGGACACGCTCCCAGAGGTGCTCCCATGAAGCGGGCCGCCCCCTTCCCCGCGGGGGGCGGCCCGTAGCGGTTCGCGCGGCGGCCGTCAGCAGCCGACGAGCTGCGCGGCGAGGAAAGCCTCGACCTGGCCGATCGCGATGCGCTCCTGGCTCATCGTGTCGCGCTCCCGGACGGTGACCGCGTCGTCCTCCAGGGTGTCGAAGTCGACGGTGACGCAGAACGGGGTGCCGATCTCGTCCTGGCGGCGGTAGCGGCGGCCGATGGCGCCGGCGTCGTCGAAGTCGACGTTCCAGTTGCGGCGCAGCCGGGCGGCGAGGTCGCGGGCCTTCGGGGACAGGTCGGAGTTGCGCGACAGCGGCAGCACCGCGACCTTGACCGGGGCGAGCCGGCGGTCGAGCCGCATGACGGTCCGCTTCTCCAGCTTGCCCTTGGCGTTGGGCGCCTCGTCCTCGGCGTAGGCGTCCATCATGAACGTGAGCGTGCAGCGGTCGACGCCCGCCGCGGGCTCGATCACGTACGGGGTGAACCGCTCGCCGGACTCCTGGTCGAAGAACGACAGGTCGGCGCCGGACGCCTTGGAGTGGGTCGCCAGGTCGTAGTCGGTGCGGTTGGCGATGCCCTCCAGCTCGCCCCACTCGCTGCCGGCGAAGTCGAACTTGTACTCCACGTCCACGGTGCGCTTGGAGTAGTGCGACAGCTTCTCCTGCGGGTGCTCGAAGAGCCGCAGGTTCTCCTTGCTGATGCCGAGGTCGACGTACCACTGCATGCGCTCGTCGATCCAGTACTGGTGCCATTCCTCGTCGCTGCCGGGCTTGACGAAGAACTCCATCTCCATCTGCTCGAACTCACGGGTGCGGAAGATGAAGTTGCCGGGGGTGATCTCGTTGCGGAACGACTTGCCGATCTGCCCGATGCCGAACGGCACCTTGCGGCGCGCGGACTGCTGCACGTTCAGGTAGTTGATGAAGATGCCCTGCGCGGTCTCGGGCCGCAGGAAGGCCAGGCCCGACTCGTCCTCGACGGGGCCGAGGTAGGTCTTGAGCAGGCCGTTGAACATCTTCGGCTCGGTGAAGGAGCCCTTGACGCCGCAGTTGGGGCAGGAGATGTCGGCGAGGCCGTTCGCGGGCGGCCGGCCGTGCTTGTCCTCGTAGGACTCCTCCAGGTGGTCGGCCCGGAAGCGCTTGTGGCAGGACTGGCACTCGGTGAGCGGGTCGACGAACGCCTGCACGTGGCCGCTGGCCTCCCAGACCTCGCGGGCCAGGATGACGCACGAGTCGAGGCCGACGATGTCGTCGCGGCCCTGCACCATGGACTTCCACCACTGGCGCTTGACGTTGTTCTTCAGCTCGACGCCGAGCGGCCCGTAGTCCCAGGACGCGCGGAGCCCGCCGTAGATCTCGCTCGACGGGTAGACCAGGCCGCGCCGCTTGGCGAGGTTGACGATCGTGTCCAGCACATCGGAACGGCGTGCCATGAAATATTCTCCATCCGGCTGGCGGTCGGCGGGACAGTGAGTGCGCCCCGGTCCGCGGGAACGGCGGGCGGCGGCGAGTGTGATCCCCGGTGATGTGCCCCGGCGCGGTCGTCGCCGCCGCCGGAGGGCATCGCCCAGCTTAGAGCACCGGGACCGCTGAGCAGGCCCTAGTAGACGCGCCCGTCGGCGATGTTGCTGTCGATGTTCAGGGTGACGCCGCCGTGCTTCTCCTTGTGGCCGCCGCGGTACTGCTTGATGCGGCGGTGCGGGGACCACAGGCCGTCCGGGACGAACGGGTCGCCGTCCACCTTGGCGCGGCCGTCCCAGTTCGCGAACCAGACGGCGACGGGCTTGCTGGTCCCGGTGGACCGGGCCACGTCCCGGATGCCGGACTTGGCGCTGCTGTAGAGGCAGGGCTCATACCCCTCCTTCTTCAGCCGGTCGACCCAGTTGTCCACGAACCGGAGGACGGCCGCCTTGCAGGCGGCCTTCTTGAAGTTGTAGGCCTCCATGTCGAAGTAGATCGGCTTGCCCGCCGGGATGCCGAGCGCCCCGGCCTTGCGGGCGGCGTCCACGGCGGCCTTCGTCCCCTGCGAGGCGGCGTTCTTGGCGGTGAAGCGCTGCGGGCGGGTGCCGCAGGGGGCCTGGAGGCCCACGTAGGTCGGCGTGATGCGGTACCCCATCTTGCGCACCTGCTTGACCCAGGACGCGCTGAGGTTCGGCTGGGCGCAGCCGCGGGCGGCGCCGCCGATGTAGATGTTGGTGACCTTGAACGAGGGCCGCCACGCCTTCATGGTGACGAGGGACGGGGCCGTGCAGGTGTCGAAGCCCTTGCCGCGAACCCACGGCCGCTCCAGCGCCTCGTCCGGCACCGTCCCCTGATCGGGCGGCGTGCTCTGGTCGGGCGGCGCGGCCAGGTCGGGCGGCACGGTTTGGTCGGGCGGCGCGGCCTGGCCGGACGCCTCTCCGGACGCCGGTTCCCCGTCCGGGGCCGGGGGGATCGTGGTGGCCATCCGCCGGACGGCGGGCTCGGGCGGCGCGGCGGTCCGCCCCGCGGCGAGCCGGGTACCGCGCAGCACCCGCTGGAGCCGTCCCGGGTCGCTGCCGTACACGCCGGTGATCGTGACGCCGGCCTCGGGGAGGGTGAGGCGCGTCTCGTGGTCGACGGACGGCTTCACGATGAGCGCGGCGAGCTTGTCGCCGTGGACGACGGTCCGCGCGGTCCGCACGTCCCCGGCGGGCTGGACGTGGACGGCCTCGGTGCGGCCGACGACGCGGGCGGGGCAGTCGGGCTGCGCCCCGGGCCGGCCGAGATAGACGGCGTGCCGGTCGTAGCGGACGCAGCGGGCGGGTTCCTCGGCGAGCCGGTGCACCGCCCAGCCGGCCGGGACCGGGATGCGCAGCCCCCGGTACTCGACGACACGCCCGCCCGCGGCGGCGCCGGTCAGCGCGGCGGGTCCGCGCGGCGCGGCGTCCGTCCCGGCGACGGCGAGGACGGGGGCGACGACCGCCGCCCCGGACAGCACGCAGAACAGGACGGCATGGCGCATCAGATCCCCCCGCGGACGTGATCGTGTCCGGCAAAGATGACCATGGCCGGCCCCACCGAAACCGGCCCAGGACGCTTCTTGCCCACCGGTTGCCCGCTTCGTTGACTTGCGGCGTGTCGTTGTCATGGCCGGGCGGATGACAACGACACGCCGCAGGTCAACGGGAGGTGACGACCTCGTAGGCGCCCGGTTCGTCCACCGCCATCGCGGCCAGGGGCATGAATTTCAGGCGTACGTCGTAGGCCCCCAGTGCGCGGCGGTAGTGGCCCGCGCCGTCCCATTCGGTGACCAGGGCCCAGAGGCCGGGGTCGTCCACGGTGCGGGCCAGGCGGCCGGAGCGGAAGCCGGGGCTGGCGGACAGCGCCGCCAGCACCTCGGTCATGCTCTCGGCGAAGCCGTCGGACTCCTCTCCCGGCACCCGGTACCGGGTTATCGCGATCATCTGGACATCTTCGCAGCGAATCCGGTTCGTCCGGCCGGTTCGCAGCCGTGAGCCTTCCGGGCTGCCGAGGACGAACCGGGTTCGTTACGTTGGGCGGGTGGAGACCAGAGGTGAGGGCGGGACCGGGTTGCGCGCGGCGGTCGAGCGGCGGAGCGCGGCGCCGGTGGTGTTCCTGCACCGGATGCCGCGGTGGGTCCTGCTCGTCGCGGTGTTCGTGCTGCTCGTGATCGGTATGGCGGGGTCGGGCTGGGTCGCCGCGGCCGGGCTGCTGGTGCTCGCGGTGGCGCTGGCCTGGTTCGCCTACCTGAACTGGCCCGCGCTGGACGGTTCGGGAAGGATCCTGCGGATCGTCGCGTTGGCGATCCTGGTGGGGTTCGCCCTGGGGCGCGGTATTGGTCGGTTTTGACAACCGTTTTCATCTTCGTCCATAATCGCGAGGTGTCCCGTACCCGTACCGCCCTCCGCGCCGCGCCCGCGACGGCCCTGGCGCTCGCCGGGCTGGCGGCGGGCCTGACGGGCTGCACCGCCGCGGACGCGGACGTCCCGCCGGGCAAGACCGCGGTGGTCGCCTCCTTCTACCCCGTGGCGTGGCTGGCCGAAGAGGTCGGCGGAAGCGACGTCTTCGTGCGGACGCTCACCAAGCCCGGCACCGAGCCGCACGACCTGGAGCTGACGGCGCGGCAGGTCGCGAACGTCGCGGACGCCGATTTCGCCGTCTACGTGAAGGGCGTCCAGCCGGCCGTGGACGACGCCGTCCAGGGGCATGCGAAGGACCGGTCGCTCGACGCCGCGAGCCTGGTCGAGACCCTGCCGCCGCCGGACGAGACGGACGACGAAGAGGCCCACGACGGGATCCGGCACCGGGATGCGCCCTACGACCCGCACATCTGGCTCGATCCGAGCCGCATGGCCGCCGTCGCGACCGCGCTCGGCGACCGGCTCGCCACCGCCGACCCCGGCCACGCGACCGGCTACCGGGAGCGCGCCCGGACCACCGCCGGGCGGCTGACCGCGCTCGACCGCGAGTTCCGGGACGGCCTGAAGTCCTGCGGGCGCAAGGAGATCGTCACCGCGCACGCCGCGTTCGGCTACCTGGCGGACCGCTACGGGCTCCGGCAGATCCCGGTCGCGGGCGTGGACCCGTCCGCCGAGCCGTCGCCCAAGCGGCTGGCGGAGCTGACCCGGCTCGTGTCCGCCACCGGCGCGACGACGGTCTTCACCGAGACGCTGGCCAGCCCGGAGGTCGCCGAGTCGCTGGCGCGGGAGGCGGGCGTGCGGACGGCCGTGCTCGACCCGGTCGAGGGCATCGAGGACGGCGCGTCCGGCGACTACCTGACGATCATGCGGAAGAACCTGCGGACGCTGCGTCCCGCCCTGGAGTGCTCATGACCGCGCCCCCGCCGCTGGCGATGACCGGCGGCCTCGTCCGGCGGGACGGCCGCGAGGTGCTCGCCGGCGTCGACCTGCGGGTGGCCGCCGGCGACGTGCTCGCCGTCCTCGGGCCGAACGGGGCGGGCAAGTCCACGCTGGTCAAGGCGCTGCTCGGGCTCGTCCCGCTGGCCGCCGGCCGGGCCGAGATCTACGGCGAGCCGCCCGCCCGGTTCCGGGACTGGAAGCGGATCGGGTACGTCCCGCAGCGGCTGCCGATGGGCGGCGGCGTCCCCGCGACCGTCCGGGAGGTGGTGGCGTCCGGACGCGTGGCCAGGCGGTCCCGCTGGCGCCCGGCGCCGTTCGCCGACCGGGCCGCCGACCGCGCCGCCGTCGATCGCGCGCTGAAGGCGGTCGGCCTCACCGCGAGCGCCCGCGACTCGGCGCACCTGCTGTCGGGCGGCCAGCAGCAGCGGGTGCTGATCGCCCGCGCGCTCGCCGGCGAGCCGGACGTCTTCGTGCTGGACGAGCCCACCGCCGGCGTGGACGCGGGCAGCCAGGCGGCGCTCGCCTCGACCCTGCACGAGCTCGCCCGGGATGGACGCACGGTCGTCCTCGTCGCGCACGAGCTGGGGCCGATGGAACCGCTCATCACCCGCACGGTCGAGCTGGGCCACGGCCGCATCGTCCGTGAGGACGCCGTCCGCGAACCCCTGGGGAGGCCCGCGTGAGCGAGATGCTCCACTACGACTTCATGCGCATCGCCCTGGTGATGGCGGTGCTCATCGGGCTGACGGCGCCCGCCGTGGGGACGTTCATCGTCCAGCGCAGGCTGTCGCTGCTCGGCGACGGCATCGGGCACATCGCGCTGACGGGCATCGGGCTGGGGCTGCTCACCAGCACCTCCCCCGTCCTCGGCGCGCTCGTGGTGTCGGTGCTGGGCGCGGTCGCGATCGAGGTCCTGCGCGCCCGCAGCCGCAGCGGTGCGGACGTAGCGCTCGCGCTGCTGTTCTACGGCGGGCTGGCGGGCGGCGTGATCCTGACCAACGCCAACGGCGGCGGCTCGGCGAGCCTGCAGTCCTACCTGTTCGGCTCGATCAGCAGCGTGACGGTGGCCGACCTGTACGTGGTCGCCGGGCTGGCCGCCGCCGTCCTGGCGATCATCGCGCTGTTCGGCCGCGAGCTGTTCCTGCTGTGCCAGGACGAGGAGGTCGCGCGGGCGGCGGGGCTGCCCGTCCGGTTCCTCAGCGTGCTGATCGCCGCGACCGCCGCGGTCACCGTGGTGATCTCGATGCGCGCGATCGGGCTGCTGCTGGTCAGCGCGCTGATGATCGTCCCGGTGGCGGCGGCGCAGCAGCTCACCCGCGGGTTCTGGAGCACGATGCTGGCCGCGATGGGCGTCGGTGTACTGTCGGCCGTATCGGGCCTGGCGGGTTCCTTCCAGTACGATCTCCCCCCGGGCCCCTCGATCGTGCTGCTGGCGCTGGCGGTGTTCGTGCTCGCGGTCGGCGGGGGCTCGGTGGTGCGGCGCAGGCGCGCCCGCGCCGTCGCGGCCGGGGACGCGGTCCGCGCCGGGCAGGGCGCCGAGACGCGCGTGGATGGCGAGGCGGAGGTGCTACGGGGATGACGACGGCCCGCCGGGACGCGGTACGGCAGGTGCTGGCCGGCTGCGAGGGCTTCCGCAGCGCACAGGACATCTACGCCGACCTGCGCGCCGACGGCTCCAAGATCGGCCTGACCACCGTGTACCGGGCGCTGCAGGCGCTCAGCGACGCGGGCGAGGTCGACGTGCTGCGCACCGACGAGGGCGAGGCCGTCTACCGCGCGTGCCGCACCGAGCAGCACCACCACCACCTGGTCTGCCGCGACTGCGGCCGGACGGTCGAGGTCGAGGGCCCGGCCGTGGAGCGCTGGGCGGACGCGATCGCCGCCGAGCACGGCTTCGCCGACATCACGCACACCGTCGAGGTGTTCGGCACCTGCGCGGACTGCGCCGGCAGGCGATCCTGAAGGGCCGCTGACCGCCCGCTGAGCACTGACAAGCCCGGCATTTCACACGCTGTGTAGGTGTTTCTTGGCAAATTGTCACATCTACTTGTGAGTACGCCTATGTCATAAATATGCACGTCGCCACGGCAGGCCCGCCGTCGGGCCCCCGGGGGGTGCGTGGCGCCCGCACGAGAGGGCGTTCATGACAAGACGGGCGATCACCAGCCGAAGGGCCGTGCTCCTGGCCTCGGCGACGCTGCTCGCGACGGCCGGCACCGCGGTGCCCGCGTCCGCACGCCAGGCGCCTTCCCCACCCGGCCCGCGCGCCGCCGCCGAGCACGCGCTGAGCGCGCTCACCGGGCGCGGCACCGAGGTGCGCGGCGGGAACGGGCAGGCGTTCAAGGTCGTCCGGGTCGCGATGGACCGGGACGGCACCTCGCACACCCGGATGGCCCGCAGCTACGACGGCCTGCCCGTCCTCGGCGGCGACGTCGTCGTGCACCAGACGGCGGCCGGCAAGTGGCGCGGCAGCACCCTCACGCTCGCCAAGGCGCCGGCCGACTCCAGCCCGGAGGTCTCCGCCAAGACCGCCGAGAAGCGCGCCGTCACCAAGCACCGCAAGGTGGACGGCTCCCCCGCGCTCGTCGTGGAGTCCCGCACCGCCGACCACCAGCCGCGCCTCGCCTGGCGCGTGCAGACGGTCGGCAAGCAGGCGGACGGCACGCCCAGCCGCGTCCGCACCTCCGTGGACGCCGCGACCGGCAAGGTCCTGCTGCGCGAGGAGACGATCCACACCGACGCGGGCGACGGCAAGTCGCTCTACACCGGGACGGTCCCGCTGCAGACCACGAAGTCCGGCAGCGGCTACCAGCTGAAGGACCCGACGCGCGGGAACACCTACACCGGGGACGCCGAGAACGACACCGACCTCTGCATCCTCATCTGGTGCATCAAGCGGGCCCCCGCCACGCTGTTCACCGACGCCGACAACCACTGGGGCAGCGGCACGACGTCCGACCGCGCCACCGTCGCCGTCGACGCCCAGTTCGGCACGGACATGACGTGGGACTTCTACAAGAACGTCTTCGGCCGCACCGGCATCGCGGGCGACGGCAAGGGGTCGTTCAACCGCGTCCACTACGGCGACGGCTACGCCAACGCGTTCTGGGACGACTCGTGCTTCTGCATGACCTACGGCGACGGCGACGGCACCAGCCTCGGCCCGCTCACGTCCCTGGACGTGGCCGCGCACGAGATGAGCCACGGCGTCACCAGCTCGACCGCGAACCTCACCTACTCCGGTGAGTCGGGCGGGCTGAACGAGGCGACGTCCGACATCATGGCCGCCGCCGTGGAGTTCTACGCGAACAACTCGGGCGACGTCGGCGACTACCTGGTCGGCGAAGAGGTCGCCCTGCCCGGCCTCGGCCAGCCCGCGCTGCGCTTCATGGACAAGCCCAGCAGGGACGGCCAGTCCGCCGACGCCTGGTCGTCCAACACCAAGAACCTCGACGTGCACTACTCCTCGGGGGTCGCCAACCACTTCTACTACCTGCTGTCCGAGGGCAGCGGCGCGAAGACGGTCAACGGCGTCTCCTACGACAGCCCGACGTCCAACGGCTCCACGGTCACCGGCATCGGCCGGGACGCCGCCACGAAGATCTGGTACCGGGCGCTGACCACGTACATGACGTCCTCGACCGACTACAAGGGCGCGCGGACCGCGACCCTGAGCGCGGCCAAGGACCTCTTCGGCGCGGGCAGCACGCAGTACAACACCGTCGCGGCGGCCTGGTCCGCGGTGAACGTCAACTAGGACCCCTGTTCCGGGGACGGGAAGCCCCGCGTCCATCCGGGCGCGGGGCTTTCCGGGTTGGTGATCCGCGCCGCGGGGCCATGGTGGAGAATCGGAGGCATGGCTACGACACGCACTGCGAACGCGCACTGGGAAGGCTCGCTCCTGGAAGGCCAGGGCACCGTCTCGCTGGACTCTTCGAAGCTCGGCACCTACGACGTGACCTGGGCGTCGCGGTCCGAGGAGCCGGCCGGCCGGACGAGCCCGGAGGAGCTCATCGCCGCCGCGCACTCCACCTGCTACTCGATGGCGCTCTCGCACGGCCTCGCCGGCGCCGGGACCCCGCCGGAGAAGGTGGACACCAAGGCCGAGGTCACCTTCCAGCCGGGCGAGGGCATCACCGGCATCCACCTGACCGTCCGGGCGAGCGTGCCCGGCCTGTCCGCGGCCGACTTCGAGAAGGCCGCCCAGGACGCCAAGGCCGGCTGCCCGGTCAGCCAGGCCCTGGCCGGCACCACCATCACCCTGGACGCCGCCCTCGCCTGAACGGGGGTCAGCCGGCGGCGGCCGGTTCCACCTTGTTCGGAATCGCGCCGCCGTAACGGCGATCCCTTGAGGCGTAGAGCTCGCACGCGTGCCAGAGGTGGCGGCGGTCGAAGTCGGGCCACAGCGTGTCGAGGAACACCATCTCCGCGTACGCCGACTGCCAGAGCAGGAAGTTGGAGGTGCGCTGCTCCCCCGACGAGCGCACGAACAGGTCCACGTCCGGGATGCCGGGCTCGTCCAGGTAGCGGGCGAAGAGCTTCTCGTTGAGCTTGTCGGGGTTGAGCCGGCCGTCGCGGACGTCCCGGGCGATCGCCGCCGCGGCGTCCACGATCTCGGCGCGGCCCCCGTAGTTCACGCAGAACTGCAGGGTGAGGACGTCGTTGCCGCGCGTCATCTCCTCGGCCGTCTCCAGCTCCTTGATGACGCTGCGCCACAGCTTCGGCCGCCGGCCCGCCCACCGCACCCGCACGCCCATCGAGTGGAGCTGGTCGCGGCGGCGGCGGATCACGTCCCGGTTGAAGCCCATGAGGAAGCGCACCTCGTCCGGCGACCGCTTCCAGTTCTCCGTCGAGAACGCGTACGCCGACAGGTACGGGACGCCCAGCTCGATCGCGCCCATGATCACGTCGAAGAGCGAGTCCTCGCCGCGCTTGTGCCCCTCGGTGCGCGGCAGCGCGCGCTCCTTGGCCCAGCGGCCGTTGCCGTCCATGACGATGGCGACGTGCCGCGGGACGAGGTCCGCGGGGATCGGGGGCGGCACGGCGCCGTTGCGATGCGGTTCCGGAGGCGATACGGCCCTGCTCAAACTCTCTCCCTGTCGGTGTCGTCGTCCCGCGTCCCACCCTCTTCGGTGCCGCGGGTCTCGCGCTCCACATGGCGCAGCGAGCGGATCCCGTGCTCCAGATGCCACTGGAGGTAGGCGGCGACCAGGCCGCTGGTCTCCGTGCGGTGCCGCTGCTCGCTGCCGTCGGCGTACGCCCAGTCGCCGCGCAGCAGCGCCAGCATCAGCGCGAACGTCGGCGGCGCCGGGGTCGCGGCGCCCGGCTGCCGGCAGTTCGCGCAGACGGCGCCGCCCGCCGCGATGGCGAACCCGCGCAGCCCGCCGCGGGTCCCGCAGCGGCAGCACTCGTCCAGCGCGGGCGCCCAGCCGGCGACCGACAGCGACCGCAGCAGGTAGGCGTCCAGGACGAGCCGGGGGTCGTGGACGCGCTCGGCGAGCGTGCGCAGCCCGCCGATCAGCAGCAGGAACTGCCGCAGCGCGGGCTCGCCCTCCTCGCTCGTCAGCTTCTCCGCCGTCTCCAGCATCGCCGTCCCCGCCGTGTAGCGGGGGTAGTCGGTGACCAGCGCCTCCCCGTACGGGCGCAGCGTCTCGGCCTGCGTGATCAGGTCGAGCGAGCGCCGCTCGTAGAGCTGCAGGTCCACGTGCGTGAACGGCTCCAGCCGCGCGCCGAACCGGGACTTGGTCTTGCGGACCCCCTTGGCCGCGGCGCGGATCCGGCCGGTCCGCCGGGTCAGCACCGTCACGATGCGGTCGGCCTCGCCCAGCTTCTGGGTGCGCAGGACGATGCCTTCGTCGCGGTACAGGGTCACCCGTTCATTCTGACGCACGTCACCGGATGGGTCGGCGCCCGGCCAGGCATTTCCCCAGGATCTACACAAGTCGCCAAGGCGACCCCGCTGCGCTGTATAACAATCACGTACCGTGACCGGATTCGGCCGTAGCGTCCCTCCGGAAGGTGTGGCTCGAACCACACGGAGGTGGCAGCGTTGTGGCATGAGATGCCACATCGTGCCACCGCACATGCTGGAACGGATCGCCCGCGACGCCGATGACCCGGCGCTGCGCGCCCGGGCCCGCCGTACGCTGGCGCTCACCTCCGCGCAGTTCACGGAGCGGCGGATGACCGCGGCCGGGGCCCCCTCCCCGTCCGAGGACTTCGTCCCCGACCGGACGATCAACGACGCCGGGCACCGCGAGGAGCTCCCCGGCCGGACCGTGCGGGCGGAGGGAGCCCCGGCCACCGGCGACCAGACCGCCGACCGGGCCTACGACTGGCTGGGCGCCACCTTCGACTTCTTCGAGACCGCCTTCCGGCGCAACTCGATCGACGGCGCCGGGCTCAAGATGGTCTCGACCGTCCACTACGGCGACAAGTACGACAACGCCTTCTGGAACGGCGAGCAGATGGTGTACGGGGACGGCGACGGCACCGTGTTCACCGACTTCACCGGCCCGCTCGACGTCACCGGCCACGAACTCACCCACGGCGTCACGCAGTACACCGCCAACCTGGAGTACTACGGCCAGTCCGGCGCCCTCAACGAGTCCATGTCGGACGTGTTCGGCTCGCTCATCAAGCAGTGGCATCTCGCCCAGACCGCCGACCGGGCCGACTGGCTCATCGGGCAGGGCCTGCTCGCCCCCGGCGTCGACGGCGTCGCGCTCCGCTCCATGAAGGAGCCCGGCACCGCCTACGACGACCCGCGGCTCGGCAAGGACCCCCAGCCCGCCCACATGGACCACTACGTCGACACCCACAGCGACAACGGCGGCGTCCACATCAACTCCGGCATCCCCAACCACGCCTTCTACCTCGCGGCCACCGGCATCGGCGGCAACGCCTGGGAGAAGGCCGGCCGCGTCTGGTACGACACGCTCACCGGCGGCTCGCTGGCCACCGACGTCGGCTTCGCCGGGTTCGCCGTCGCGACCGTGCAGGCCGCGACCCGGCTGTACGGTGCCGAGGGCGTCGAGACCAAGGCCGTGAGCAAGGCTTGGGCCGGAGTGGGCGTCCCCCTGGAGGCGAACGGATAGCAGTGAGAGTGTCAGTCGTCCGCAGCGGAGGATTCGCGGGGCTCGAGCGGCGGGCCGAGGCCGACAGCATCAGCGACCCGATGCTGTCGAGGCTCGTGGGCCGCGTCGATCTGAAATCCGTTCCGCCGCCCGGCCGAATCCCCGACCAGTTCCTGTACGAGATCGACATCGACGGCGACCGGACCACCGTCGGCGAGGCCCAGCTCCACGGCGCCCTCCGCGAGCTGGTCCACCACGTCCTGGGCCGCGCCCGGTAGGGGCGACACCGGGGCCCGCGGGTGCCTCCCAACACCCGCGGGCCCCGGTCCCCCGGCTCAGTCCCGGTTGATCGTGAACGTGGTCGTGGTGTTCTTGACGTCCTGGTAGTTGTCGTGCAGGTCCAGGCCGTTGAAGGTGGCGGAGCCGACGGCCGGGCCCTGGCCGGGTTCGGGCATCTCGTTGACCCAGATTCCGAAGCCCGACTTGGCGTCGAACTCGTCACCGCTCTTGCGGGCGCCGGAGATGCTGACGTCCGTCAGGACGGTGTCGGCGATCGGGTTGAGCGGCTGCCCTCCCGTGTACTTCGTCTGGAACATGATTCCGGAGTAGGTCGGGTCGACGATGTCGACGTCGCTGATGCGGATGCCGCGGAACGGGAATTCTCCGGAGAACAGCCAGAGGGCCGGGAAGGTCTGCTGGCCCCAGAAATGACCTCCGTCCCGGACGAGGGAGATGTTCTCGAACTTCGTCTGCGGATCCGACTCGAAACCGAGGGCCGGAATGCCGCCGAACTGCAGCGTCCCGATCGTGATGCCCGAGTAGACGAGCGTGTCGGCGATGTGGATGTTGCGGAAGGTGTTGCCGCCTCCTCCGTAGACGGCCAGGCCGGCGGCCCGCCAGGTCAGCAGCGAGGTCAGGTCCTCGAAGACGTTCCCGGTCTCCTGCTCGTTGTGGTTGTCGATCGCGGGGAACAGCGCGAAGCTGTCGTCCCCGGTGGTGCGGGTCTCGACGTTCGCGACGTGGTTGCCGCTGCTGCCGTTGGTGAAGTTGAGGCCGTCCGCCCACGTGTCCCGGATGCGGGAGTTCTTGATCGTGGAATTGTCGACGTTGGTGCCCCAGAAAAGGCAGACGACATGCTCGACCCAGACGTCGTCGATCGTCATGTCGCCGACGTTCGAGAAGTCGAACACCTTCCCCGGGCCGTCGATGCGGGACGTGTAGTTCCCGAAGAACCCGAATCCGGAGAACGTCGAGCCGTTCGAGGACGCCTCCGTGCGGAATCCGGCGTCGGTGTTCTGCTGGTTCGGCGGCGTCCGGAACCGGGTGAACCACGGGCCCGCCCCGACGACCTTGACGGCCTTCCCGTAGACCTGGAACTTCTGCGCGGTGTCGTAGGTGCCCGGCGGGAGGTAGACGCCGGTCAGGCTTGAGTCCTGGCGCACCTTGTCCAGGGCGTTCTGGACGTCCTGGTGGGTGAACCCGGCGGGCTCGGCGTACTTGGCCGGGTCCGGGTTCGGCGCGGCGGCGGCGAGTTCGGTGTTGACGAAGTCGATGGCGTAGGTGGAGCCGTTGGCGGCGTCCTTCTGCAGCTTGATCTTGTGGCCGGCCGCCACCGTCGTGCCGAGCATCAGGTCGGCCTCGTCGTAGATGTGGCGAGGCGGTCCGGCGCCCGGGGAGTCGCTCGGGCTCGCTTCGGCTCCGTACACCCACGTGTAGCGGGACGTCAGGTCGATGGCCTTGAGGAACGTCCCGTCGACGTAGACGTTGAGCGTCGAGTCGAGCCCGCCGCCTCCGGCCGCGTCCGGGATGGAGTACCGGGTCACGAGCGTGTTGGTGGGCGCCTTGGTGGTGAACTCGACGCTGCTGCCGGTCGAGTTCAAGGTGACCGCGCGCCGGCCGGACGCCTCTCCGGCCAGGTCGCCGATCTTGCGGTTGGGGCCGACGACGGCCGCGCCGCCGCCGAGGGCGCCGTCCTCCGCCTCGTACATGTCGAACGGCAGGTGCGCGCCGCGTCCGACGAACAGGGCCTGCGTGGACGTGTTGTTCTCGCGCTTGACCGGCACCTCGTTGGCGTCGTCGGCGATGACGGTCCGCACGGTGAACCGGCCGTTCGCCGCCGTCCACGTGCCGAGGTTGACCGGAGTCGTGGACGCGCCCGGGGCGAGCGATCCGTTGTAGGAACCGGTCAGCGTCTTCACCGTGTCGTCGCCGTCCAGGACCGTGAGCGTGATCCCGTGGGCGCCGCCGGCGGTCGCCTGGGTGCCGTTGTTCTTGAGCGTCGCCGAGAAGGTCACGGTGTCGCCCGCCTGCGGGTTGCCGGGACTCCAGGTGACGGCCTGCGCCACCAGGTCGGAGCTGGGCACCTGCCCGACGGTGAGCTGGATGCTCCGGGCGTTGTTGGTCTCGTTCAGTTCGACGAGGTCGTCACCCGCGTCGGCCTTGGCGCCGACCGCGTAGGAGCCCGCGTCGTGCGTCCCGATCGACGCGGACACCGTCGTGGACGCGCCCGCCGCCAGCTCGCCGACCTGCACGGTCGCCGCCTTCCGGTCGCCGAGCAGGAAGTCGAGGCTGCTCGGGCCGGCCGCGGCGGTCCCGATGTTCTTCACGGTCGCGCGCAGCGTGACGTCGTCCGTCTCGACCGGCGAGGCCGGGCTCGACGAGACGTCCGTGACCGTCAGGTCGGGGGTCGGTGCCGGGGTGCCGATGACCTGGAACTCGGCGGCCTGGCCGCCGGGCGCCCCGGAGTTGGACGTGAACTTCAGCTGCACCTCGGACGCCGTCGCGACGACCGGGATCGTCGCGGTGTTCCCGCTCGCGGGATCGAAGGTGTAGGTGGCGGACGGCTTGATCGTCGTGAACGAGCCCTTGGGGTCGCTGCGTCCGAGCACCTCGATCGTCTGGGTGCGGGTCGCCCAGGCAGAGTCAGGGTTCAGCTTCACCACGACGAACGTGAGGTCGGCCTTCGGGCCGAGGTCCACGGTCAGCGTTGCCGGATAGGCGCCCGACCCGGACTCCCAGTACGTCGCCACGTCGTTGTCGTTGGCGTTGGTGTCGGCGAACGTGAACACGTGCGACGACGCCTTGATGGGCTTCCCGGCGGCGAGGTTCGTCCCTCCGCCCTCGCCTTGCCTGGTCACGACGTTGCTGTTGGGCGAGACGTTGCCCGCCGCGTCCCGCGCCCGCACGTAGTACGACACGGTCGCCGTGTCCGGCTGGCCGTCGGTGTAGGTGAGCACGTCGCCGGCGACGCTCGCGCGCTTCTCACCGTTGGCGTAGATGTCGTACCCGGCCACGCCCACCGCGTCGGACGCGGCGTTCCAGGTCAGCTTGATCTTCCCGGCGGACGGCTCGCTGAACGCGAGCCCGGACGGCGCGGCCGGTGCCGTCTGGTCCCCGGTGGCCGGCCCGTAGATCTCCAGTTCGGATAGCTGGCCGGCGGGCCAGCCGGTGTTGGCGGTGATGCGGACGCGCAGGTAGCGGGTGAGCTTGGACGCGTACGTCACCGTCACCGTGTTGCGCTCGGCCGGGTCGAAGACGCGCCCGCCGGAGCCGGCGAGGTCGCCGAAGGTCGTCCCGTCCGTGCTGCCCTGCACGGAGAGCGTCTGGGTGCGGGTGCCCCAGTTCGCGGCCGGGAGCTTCAGGACGACCTTGTTCGTGTCGACCGAGGCGCCGAGGTCGACCTGGATCCACTGCGGGAACGCGTTGTTCGCGCTCTCCCAGTAGGTGCCCTGGTCGCCGTCGTTGACGTTGGACGCCGCGTACCGGCCGTTGGAGCTGCTCGCGGACACGGTTCTGTTCGCGGCCAGGTTCGTTTCCGCCGCCGCCGCGGGTGGCGCCGCCAGGCCGTTGAGCCCGGCGGCGGCCAATGCCGCGGCCAGCAGGATGCGGAGGGACTTCTGTCTCATCGCTGGTTCTGCTCCCTGTTCGGTGAATGCGGGGGTGGGACACCTGCCTGGGAGGAGCGGCAGAAACCTTCGGGGTCAGCGCGACCAGACGGCCGTGTCAGGCGGCAGCTGACCGTCCTGCATAGGCCCGCTCGAAAGCAGGACCTCTCCGGTGACTGGCACGGGCTCGGCGCCGAGGTTCACCACGCAGGTCAGGCCGGAGTCGCGGGTGAACGCCAGGACGCCGTCGTCCGAGGGGAGCCAGGTGAGCGAGCCGTCTCCGAGGTGGTCGCGGCGGAGCGCGAGGGCCTCGCGGTAGAGGTTCAGCATGGAGCCGGGGTCGGCGTCCTGCGCCTCGACGGTGAGGTCCTTCCAGTCGGGCGGCTGCGGCAGCCACGGCTCCCCGTCGCCGAACCCGAACGGCGGCTCGTCCCCGGACCACGGCAGCGGGACGCGGCAGCCGTCGCGGCCGGGGTCGGTGCGCCCGGAGCGCACCCAGATCGGGTCCTGGCGCGCGTCGTCCGGCAGGTCCTCGACCTCGGGGAGGCCGAGCTCCTCGCCCTGGTAGATGTAGACGGCGCCGGGCAGCGCCATCGCGAGGAGCGCCGCCGCCCGCGCCCGCCGGACGCCGAGCTCCCGGTCGGTCGGCGCGCCGTGCCGCCGGTCCTGGAGGTCGAACGAGGTGTCGGCGCGGCCGTAGCGCGTCACGGGCCGGACGACGTCGTGGTTCGACAGCACCCAGGTGGGCGGGGCGCCCAGCGGCGTGTGGGTGGCGAGGGTCGTGTCGATCACCTTGCGCAGCGCGGCGGGTTCCAGCGCGCAGTTGAGGAAGTCGAAGTTGAACGCGGTGTGCATCTCGTCCGGGCGCAGGTAGCGGGCGAAGCGCTCCTGGTCGGGCAGCCACACCTCGCCGACGAGCACCCGCTCCGGGTAGGCGTCGGTGATCTTCCGCCAGCCCCGGTAGATCTCGTGGACGCCGTCCCGGTCGGTGAACGGGTCGAGGCCGTCGGGTTCGGCGTCGGGGTCCTTCACCAGCAGCGCTGCCGAGTCGATGCGGATCCCGTCCACGCCCCGCTCGTACCAGAACCGCAGGACGTCGTGGAACTCGTGGACGACGTCCGGGCTGTTCCAGTTCCAGTCGGGCTGCTCCGGCGCGAACAGGTGCAGGTACCACTCGCCGTCCGGGACGGGGCTCCACGCCGGCCCGCCGAAGATCGACTGCCAGTCGTTGGGCGGCCCGCCGTCCCTGCCCGGACGGAACCAGAACCGCTCCCGCTCGGGCGACCCGGGCCCGGCGGCGACCGCGTCCCGGAACCAGGCCGCCTGGTCGGACGCGTGGTTCGGCACCACGTCCAGGATGATCCGCAGCCCGGCGCCGTGCGCCTCGCCGATCAGCGCCTCGGCCTCGGCGAGCGTGCCGAACACGGCCGCGACGTCCCGGTAGTCGGCGACGTCGTAGCCGCCGTCCGCCAGCGGCGACGGGTACCACGGGTTCAGCCACAGCGCGTCCACGCCGAGGGCGGCGAGGTAGGGCAGCCGGCCGCGCAGGCCGGCGAGGTCGCCGGCGCCGTCGCCGTTTCCGTCGGCGAAACTGCGCGGGTAGACCTGGTAGATCACCGCGCCGCGCCACCATTGTTCGGGCATGCGAGCAACTCCTTAGGGCGAAACGAGGGACGGGGAGCCGGCGAAGGGGGTCAGCCCTTCAGGCCGCCCGCCGTGAGACCGGCCATGATGTGCCGCTGGAAGACGAAGAAGACGACGATGGTGGGCACGCTCGCGATCACGAGCGACCCGATCAGCACGTTCTGCGGCACCTGCACCGCCAGGGACGAGATCGCGACGCTGATCGTCTTGCGGTCGGTGTCGGGCAGCACGAGCAGCGGCCAGACGAAGTCGCGCCACACGTTCACCACCGTGAAGATGGACACGACGCCGAGGATCGGCCGCGACACCGGCAGCACGATCGACCACAGGATGCGGGCGGGCGACGCGCCGTCCACCTCGGCCGCGTCCAGCAGCTCCGTCGGGATCGAGTCGAAGAACCGCTTGAGCAGGAAGATGTTGAACCCGTTCGCGGCGGCCGGCAGCCAGATCGCCCACGGGGTGTTGAGCAGGTTGACGTGCAGGAGCGGCAGGTCCTTCACCGTCAGGTAGGCGGGCAGCAGGATGACCATCGGCGGGATCATCAGCGTCGCCAGCATCATGCCGAGGATCGCCCGGCCGAGCAGCGGCCGCAGCTTCGACAGCGCGTACGCGGCGGTGACGTCCACGCCGAGCGTGAACAGCCACGCCCCGAACGCGTAGAGGGTCGTGTTCCACATGTACTTGCCGAGGTCGAGCTGCCGCCACGCCTCCCGGAATCCGCTCAGGTCGAAGCTGTGCGGGAACACGCTCGGGGGGATGTCGGCCAGCTCGTCCGGCGACTTCATCGCGCCGGTGACCATCCAGTACAGCGGGAAGACGAACACGAACGTGAACGTCACGAACACGGTGGTGAAGACCGTCCAGTAGACGGTCCTGCCGCGCCGGGTGCCGAGGGTGTGCGGCGAGACGAGGGTCCGCGTCTCCGACATCGTCCTACCTCGCTTCCTCGCGCGAGACGCGCAGGTAGATGACGGAGAACACCATCAGGACGAGCATGAGCATGAATCCGAGCGCGCCCCCTCCGCCGAAGTTCGTGAAGTTGAACGCGTACTGGTACATCAGGTAGGCGACGGTGACGGTGGCGTCCTCGGGGCCTCCGCCGGTGAGCAGGAACGGCTCGATGAACACCTGCATCGTCGCGATGACCTGCAGGAGCAGCATCACGAGCAGGATCAGCTTCGTCTGCGGGATCGTGATGTGCCTGATCCGGCGGAACAGCCCGGCGCCGTCCAGCTCCGCCGCCTCGTACAGCTCGCCGGGGATCGTCTGCAGCGCGGCCAGGTAGATGAGGGTGCCGCTGCCGAGGTTCATCCACGTCGACACCAGGACGAGCGAGACCAGCGCCGTGTCGGTCGAGTCCAGCCAGCTCAGCCCCGGCAGCTGGAAGAAGCCGAGGATCTGGTTGAACAGGCCCGGCCCCGGATCGTAGAACCACTTGAACAGCAGGACCGCGACCGCCGGCGGCAGCATCACCGGCAGGTACACGACGAACCGCAGGTAGCCGCGGGCGTGCTTCAGCTCGTTCAGGACGATCGCGATGGCGAACGGCACGACGTACCCGATCACCAGCGCCAGCACGGTGAAGATCGCCGTGTTGACCCAGGCGTCCACGAACACCGGGTCCTCGACCACGGTGCGGAAGTTGTCCAGGCCCACCCACGTGGCGTCCCCGACGAAGTTGGTCTGCTGGAAGCTCAGCAGCACCTCGCGGACGATCGGGTACCAGGAGAAGAACGCGAAGCAGATCAGCGCCCCGCACAGGAACCCGTAGGCGGTCAGGTTGCGCCGCACGGCCCGCCGCCTCCGCGTGGGCGTGCGCGGCGGCGCGGCATGTCCGCGCGCGGCGGGACGGGAACGCGTCCGCACTGTGGTCATGGTCGAGGTCCCCTCGGGAGGCCCGGGACGCCGGCCGGGGTGACCGCCGGCGTCCCGGTGTCGGGCGTCAGGTTCCGGAGCGGGCGAGCGCCGTGTCGGCCTTCTTCCGCGCGTCCGCGAGCAGCTGGTCGATGTTCGCGTCGCGCCTGGTCAGCACCGCCGAGACGACCGAGTCGAGGATCGCGTACAGCTGCTGGGCCTGCGGCGGCTCCAGCTTCCCGGGGACGCTCGTGTAGGCGTCCTCGTACGCCTTGAAGTTCTGCACCGGCAGGTTCGCGGACGCGGCGCGCAGTTCGCGGTCCTTCTGCCCGGTCGCGTTCTGCCCGAACAGCTTCGGCTGCGGCAGGCCGACGGGACGGCCGTCGGTCTTGGCCCGCGCGTAGTTGAGCTGGCCCTGGCCCGGGGTGAGGGCGTAGAAGTCGAGCCACATCAGCCCGGCCTTGATCTTCTCCGGGGACGCCTTGGGGTTGAACATGTAGCCGTCGCCGCCGAGCAGGGTGCCCGTCCCGCCGGGGATCGGGCCCATGCCGTAGTCCGCGTAGTCGCCCTTGAACTGGTCGACGAGCGCGGTCGCGTTGTCCGGGGCGCCGAGGTACATGCCGAGCTTGCCGGACGCCATCATCCGCTGGATGTCGGCGTCGACGAGGAGCTGTTTGCTGCCCATCGAGTCGTCCGTCCAGCGCATGTCCTTGAGGTTCTGCAGGACGGCCTTGCCCTGCGGGCCGTCGAACGCCGACTTCTTCCCGTCCGGGCCCACCATCGAGCCGCCCTGGCTGTAGAGGGACGTGGTGAAGTGCCAGCCGCCCTGGTTCTTCGCGCTCAGCTCGGCGTAGCCGACGGTCCCGTCGCCGAGGGCGCTGATCTTCTTGGCGGCGTCGCGGACCTCGGCCCAGGTCTTGGGCGGCGCGTCCGGGTCGAGGCCGGCCTTCGTGAACAGGGTCCGGTTGTAGAACAGGCCCATCGTGTAGTTCTGCCGCGGCAGCCCGTACGTCTTGCCGCGGTCCTCGAAGACCTTCGCGACGGTCGGGTCGAGGTTCGCGTTCTGCTTGACCTGGCCGAGGTACGGGGTGATGTCGGCGGCCTGGCCGTGCGCGACGATGTTCTTGACGTCGGTGAAGTAGACGTAGAAGACGTCCTCCATCTGGCCGCCCGCGAGCTTCGCCTGGAACGTCTGCGGGTCGATGCAGGGGAAGGCGTCCTTGCCCTCGACGGTGATGTTGGGGTGCAGCTTCTGGAACGCGGCGACGTCCTCGTTCCACTCCTTGCGCTGCGCCTCCTGGCTCTTGGCCGGCATGCAGCCGACCGTGATCGACACCTTGGTGCCGGCGTCCAGGGGCGCGCCGTCCTTGCCGTCGGAGCCGTCCCCGCCGCACGCGGCGGCGGTCGCGCCGAGCGCCACGGTGAGCAGGGTGGCGAGAATCCGGGATCTCATGGGGGTTCCTCCTGGGCCGTCGGGTCGGCCAATTGCGAGGAACATACAGAGACCAACATCACAATGCAATAGATGAATGAACATACGCAAGAAACTGACAAGAGCGGCACTCCTGCGCGTAAGCGGAGGTCGGAACGACGAAAGCCGCCCTGCGTGAGGACGGCTTTCGGACGGGCTGAAAGTGGGTCGGTCAGGCGGCGCGGACGGGCGCGGTCGACGCCCGGACGACCAGCTCCGGCTCGTACAGCAGTTCCTCGGCGGTCACCGAGGCGCCCTCCACCTGGTTGACGAGCAGCGTGACCGCCGCGCGCCCGATCGCCTCGATCGGCTGCCGGACGGTGGTGAGCGGCGGGTTCACGCAATTCATGAACGCGGAGTCGTCATAGCCGACGACCGAAACGTCGTCCGGCACCGACTTCCCGAGCCGCCGCACCGCGCGGATGACGCCGAGAGCGAGGGGGTCGCTGGCGCAGATGATGCCGGTGACGCCGTCGCGGATGAGCCGCCCGGTGACCGCCTGCCCGCCCTCCAGCGAGAACATGCTGCGCCTGACCCAGGCGGGCGGGAGGTCGATGCCCGCGCGCTCGGCGGCGGCGCGGACGGCGGCGAGCTTGCGGTTGGAGCACACGTGGTCCTCGGGGCCGAGGACCACGCCGATCCGCTCGTGCCCGAGGGACAGCAGATGCGCGAACGCCTGCTCGGCGGCGACCGCGTCGTCGGTCGAGACCTGCGGGAAGCTGAGCTTCTCGGCGGCCGCGTTGACCAGGACGACGGGCAGCCGCACGTCGAGCAGCCGGTGGTAGTGGTCGTGCGGGGCATCGGCCTCGGCGTACAGGCCGCCGGCGAAGACCACCCCTGACGCCTGCTGCTGCAGGAGCATCTCGACGTAGTCGGCCTCCGACAGACCGCCCGGGGTGAGCGTGCACAGCACCGGCGTGAACCCGCGCTGGGCGAGGGCGCCGCCGACGACCTCGGCCAGCGCGGGGAAGATCGGGTTGCCGAGCTCGGGCAGCACGAGGCCGACCAGCCGGGCCCGCTCGCCCCGCAGCTGGGTGGGGCGCTCGTAGCCGAGCACGTCGAGGGCGGTGAGGACGGCCGCGCGGGTCGCCTCCGACACGCCGGGCTTGTCGTTCAGGACCCGGCTGACGGTGGCCTCGCTGACCCCGACCTTCTTGGCGACCTCGGCCAGTCGACGTGTCATGCCCGCAACTATACGACGAGGCCGCGCAAGCCGTTTACGTTCCTTGCGTCCGGGCGACCCGGTTGACCGCGGACAGCATCGCCTTGAGGGACGCGGTGACGATGTTGCCGTCGATGCCGGCGCCCCACACCGTCGTGCCGTTCACGTCGCACTCGACGTAGGCCGCGGCGCGCGCGTCGCCGCCCGCGCTCATCGCGTGCTCGGCGTAGTCCAGCACCCGCACGTCGACCCCGATCGTGGCGAGGGCGTCCTCGAACGCCGACACCGGCCCGTTGCCGACGCCCTCGATCTCGCGGATCTCGCCGTCCACCCGGACGTCGCAGCTGAGCGCGTCCTTCTCGTCCACCCGGGACGTCGTCCGGTGCGCCAGCAGCCCGGCGCGCGGCCCGTTGGCGAGGAACTCGGACTCGAAGATCTCCCACATGCGCTCGGCGGTGACCTCGCCGCCGTCGCTGTCGGTGTGCTCCTGCACGACGCGGGAGAACTCGATCTGCAGCCGGCGCGGCAGCTCCAGCGCGTGCTCGGTCTTCATGATGTAGGCCACGCCGCCCTTGCCGGACTGGCTGTTGACCCGGATCACGGCCTCGTACGTCCGGCCGACGTCGTGCGGGTCGATCGGCAGGTACGGGACCTCCCAGCGGTACTGCTCCACCGGCACCCCGGCGGCCTCGGCGTCCCGGCGCAGGTGGTCGAAGCCCTTGTTGATGGCGTCCTGGTGGGAGCCGGAGAACGCGGTGTAGACCAGGTCGCCGCCGTAGGGGTGCCGCTCGTGGACGGGCAGCTGGTTGCAGTACTCGACCGTCCGGCGGATCTCGTCGATGCCGGAGAAGTCGATCTGCGGGTCGACGCCCTGGGTGAACAGGTTCAGGCCCAGGGTCACCAGGCAGACGTTGCCGGTGCGCTCGCCGTTGCCGAACAGGCAGCCCTCGATGCGGTCGGCGCCCGCCATGTAGCCCAGCTCGGCGGCGGCGACGGCCGTGCCGCGGTCGTTGTGCGGGTGCAGCGACAGGATGACGGAGTCGCGGCGGTTCAGGTTCCGGTTCATCCACTCGATCTGGTCGGCGTACACGTTCGGGGTCGCCATCTCGACCGTCGCCGGCAGGTTGACGATGACCTTCCTGTCCGGCGTCGGCTTCCACACGTCGTTGACCGCGTTGCAGACCTCGGCGGCGTACTCCAGCTCGGTGCCGGTGAACGACTCCGGCGAGTACTGGAAGTAGATCTCGGTGTCGCCCATGTCCTCGGCGAGCTTGGCGCACAGCTTGGCGCCCTCGACGGCGATCGCGGTGATGCCGTCGCGGTCCTGCCCGAACACGACGCGGCGCTGCAGCGTGCTCGTCGAGTTGTACAGGTGGACGATCGCCTGCTTGGCGCCGCGCACCGACTCGAAGGTCCGCTCGATCAGCTCGGGGCGGGCCTGCGTCAGCACCTGGATCACCACGTCATCGGGGACCCGGTCCTCCTCGATGATCTGCCGGACGAAGTCGTAGTCGGTCTGGCTGGCCGCCGGGAAGCCGACCTCGATCTCCTTGTAGCCCATGCGTACCAGCAGCTCGAACATCTTGAGCTTGCGGTGCGCGTCCATCGGGTCGATCAGCGCCTGGTTGCCGTCCCGCAGGTCGACGGCGCACCAGCGCGGGGCCTCGGTGATGACCTGGTCCGGCCACGTCCGGTCGGTGAGCCTGACCGGCTCGAAGGGGCGGTAGCGCTGGAAGGGCATACCGGAAGACTGCTGTTGCGGATACATCCGTTGGGATCTCTCTGCTCGAACCTCGCGGCCGACGTCCATGTCAAAGACCCGCAGCGAGGGAGCCGACCTGGTCTACAGGCCCCCGCTGCGGCCGCTAAGGAGGAGCAGCTCACGCAACACGTTCGCCAAGTTAACAGATGGCATCCGCGTTACGGAAACCGACGTCCGGATGCTGAGACAACCGGCTCCTCCCCCCGTCTCACTCCTGAACGCCGCCCCGCCCGCGGCCCATTCCATGCGCCGCTCAGGGGACGAGCACGGAGAGGCAGGTCACACAGCCGTCGAGGGCCTCGAACTCGCCGATGTCGACGCTCGTGACGCGCAGCCCGTCCGCCGCGAGCTGCGCCGCCGTGCGCGGCGCGGACGCCGACATCAGCACGTGGTCGGGCCCGAGCACCACCACGTGCGCGCCCTCCGGCTCCCGGACGACCCGCAGGCACGGCAGCACCGACGTGTCCACCATCTCCGGGACGCCGATCAGCCCGCCGTCCGGCAGCGCGGTCATCGCCGACTTCAGGTGCAGGCAGCCGCTGATGTCCACCGGGACGACCTTCCGCCCGCCCAGCAGATGCGCGAGCTGGCAGATGCCCTCCTCGTTGGTGCGGGCGCCGCGCCCCACGTAGACGGTGTCGCCGACGTCCAGCACGTCGCCGCCGTCCAGGGTGCCGGGCTCCTTGATCCGCTCGATCCGCAGGCCGAGCTCGCGCGCCGCCTGCTCGGCGCCCGCGACCTCGTCGCGGCGGCCCGCCGCCCCGGACCGGCCGAGGATCGCCAGGTCGCCGCAGACGATCAGCGCGTCCTCGATGAACACGGCGTCGGGCAGGTCGTCGGCGGGCGCGACGGCGCCGACCCGCCAGCCGGCCGACCGCAGCGCCGCGACGTACGCCGCGTGCTGGCGGCCCGCGAGCGCGGCGTCCACCGGGCGGCGGGCCGCGTGCGTGACGATCGCCTCGGTCAGGCGCGGGCCCGGCGGCCGGACCAGGGCCCGTCCGGCGGTGTTCAGGCCGTCGGCGCAGGTCATGTCAGCGTGCCGCCCCCTCGGTGGTCACGATCACACCCAGCGCGTAGGCGCGGGACATGCCGAGCAGGTCCGCGATGCCGTGCAGGGCGAGCCGCTCCCCGTCGCCGAGCGGGCCGTCCGCCAGCCCGATCCGGACGGCCTGCGCGAGGAACCACTCCTTGGCCTCCACCGCGAGCTGGCCCCCGGCCTCGGCGACCTCGCGCTCCAGGAACGTCCGGCGCAGCCCGAGGTCGGCGTTCACGGCGGCGCCGTCGTAGTCCGGCTCGCCGTACCCGGTCACCGTCGTGATCGCGCGGGCGCGGGCCGCGGCGTCGGCGGGGTCGCCGGCGCGCAGCACCAGGGCCGCCGCCGCCCGCATCCCGGCGGCCAGCGCCTCGGCCATCTGCTGCGCGGTCGGCGTCCGCAGCGCCGAGACCGGGAAGCGGCCCCGGCACGTCCGGCACACCACGGCGTGCCCGAGCCGCCACAGCGGCACCATCGGGACGAAGAACACCGAGAGCCAGCGGCGCCCGGCACGCCTCCGGTAAGCGCGGTCGCCCCCGCACTGCGGGCAGTGGAACGTCCCCTCGCTGACCGTACGGAACACCGCCGTCAGGCCGAAAACGAGCAACACCGGGGCTCTCCTCCCATAACGGACTTCGTTCCAAACTACCGATCGATGACCGCCGACGTGGCCGTCCCGGACAATGCCGTTCGTGCGTTTACGCTGGGTTCATGACCGGTGACCTGGGTTCCGACGCGGGCCGCGCGCGGTCGCGCCCGTCCTTCCTGCCGCCCGTGGACGGCTATCCGCCGCAGTACGCCGACCCGGCCGGGCCCGCCCCCGCGGCGGACCCGCCGCGCCGCGGCACCGCCTGGATCGCCGCCGTGATCGCCGCCGCGTCGGCGCTGCTGGTGTCGGCGTTCCTGCCGTGGGCGCGCGCCCAGGTCGTCGTCGACCTGTTCGGCCGCTCGCTGAGCCGCGACCTCGGCAGCGTGGCGGGCATCGACGCCGACGACATGGTGCTCGCCGTGCCGGTCCTCGCGGTCGTCGCGATCGCGCTGGCCGCCTGGGACCTGATCGACCGGGACGCGCGGATCGGCGCGCTCGCCGCGATCCCCGGCATGCTCGCCCTGCTCGTCTGCGGGATCTTCGTGCTGCGGCTCGGCCATGTCCGCGACGACCTGCCCGAGACCGGCCTCGACCTGGGATACCAGATCACCGTCCGCTACGGCTGGTACCTGGCCGTCGTCACGTCCCTGTTCGTGGTCGGCTTCAGCCTGGCCCGCCCGATCGGCGAGCGGGTGGCGAAGTCGCAGCGGCAGCCGGAACAGGACTACTCACAGTATCCGCATGCGGACCCGCAGTACGCGGAACGGCAGTACTCGTCCGGCGAGTACGCCGCCTGGCCCTCCGAAGACCAGGCATGGGGCCGCCAGGACCAGGAGGAACCCGGAAAGGATCAGCGTCTTTCTGGGGGGACGACCCCCCAGCAGGAGCACGACCGACCGTCGTCCTCCGCTCCGGACGCCGGTCAGTCGTAGAAACCGAGCCGGCGCAGCTGCTTGGGGTCGCGCTGCCAGTCCTTCAGGACGCTGACGCGCAGGTCGAGGAACACCTTCGTGCCGAGCAGCGCCTCGATCTGGCGCCGCGCCGCCGCGCCGACCTCCCGGAGCCGCGAGCCCTTGTGCCCGATGATGATGCCCTTCTGGCTGGAGCGCTCGACGAACAGGTGCGCGTAGATGTCGACGAGGTCGTCGCGGCCCTCGCGCGGCGCCATCTCGTCCACCGCCACGGCGATCGAGTGGGGCAGCTCGTCGCGGACGCCCTCCAGCGCCGCCTCCCGGATCAGCTCGCCGACCAGGACCTGCTCGGGCTCGTCGGTGAGGTCGCCCTCCGGGTAGAGCGGCATCCCCTCGGGCAGCCGGGAGATCAGCAGGTCGCCCACCAGGCCGACCTGGAAGCCGTTCTCGGCGGAGCACGGCACGATGTCGGCGAACTCGCCCAGCTCCCCGACCGCCAGGAGCTGCTCGGCGACCTGCGCGGGCGCGACGAGGTCGGTCTTGGTGACGATCCCGACCACGGGCGTCTTCTTCACCCCCGCCAGCTCCCTGGCGATGTACTTGTCGCCGGGCCCGACCGGCTGGTCCGCCGGTACGCAGAACCCGATCACGTCCACCTCGGTCAGCGTCGACCGGACGAGGCTGTCGAGCCGCTCGCCGAGCAGCGTCCGCGGCTTGTGCAGGCCGGGGGTGTCGACGACGACAAGCTGCGCGTCCGGCCGGTGCACGATCCCCCGGATGGCCCGCCGCGTCGTCTGCGGACGGCTGCTGGTGATCGCCACCTTGGTCCCCACCAAGGCGTTCATCAGCGTCGACTTCCCCACATTGGGCCGCCCGACAAAACACGCAAAACCCGATCGATGGCCCTCGGGCGCCCCGTCTCCTGAACTCGTCACCCCCCAATTGTCGCCTACCCCGTGACCCGCTGCGCTCGCCCGCCGGTCACGGGCCGGGCGGACGGAGAGCGCCCTGCCGCCCGGAGGCCGCACGATCCGCCGGGACGGGAGGCGGTCTCACGAGGCGCGGAGCGAGTCGGGAAACGGCCTTCCGTCCCGTGACGTGGGTTCCAGGGGGTCGCCGCCCAGGGCGAGCGCGGCCTTCTCGGCCCAGAAGGGGGCGCTCAATCGGGCGGCGACGTCGGCGGCCTTGCGGTAGTGGGCGGCGGCGACGTCGGAGGGGCGGTCCAGGAAGCGTGCGAGGTCACCGAGGATGTGGGCGACCGGGCCGACGGTGGCGACGGCGGTGGAGCCGCCGGTGAAGTGGCCCTCGTAAGGCAGCAGCGCCGTGTAGGCCTCGTCGGCCAGGGCGCGGTCGCCGAGGGCGATGGCGCGCAGGCCGCGGACCGGCATGGTGAGGTCGAAGAAGTAGTCGAGCCGCACGGGCCCGGCGCCGGCGACGGCCCGGCGGGCCTCGGCGGTGCGGCCGGCCGCGGCCAGCGCGAGGGCGTGGATGTCCGCGGTGGCGGCGACGTGGCCCCACTGCTCGTGCAGCCAGGCGGCCTCGTCCACCATCTCCCCGGCGCGCCCCTGGACGAGCCGCAGGCAGAACGGGCCGAGGAGCACCATGCCGCGCTCGCTGAACCAGATCCGGGTCCGGCCGATGGATGCGCCGACCTCGGCGAACCCGCGTTCGGCCGCGTCGGGCAGGGCGGCGAAGGCGCGCACCAGGGCGGCGTGCCAGTCCGCGATCGTGGCGAGCAGCGGCAGCCCGTACTGGTCGGCGATCCGCCGTCCCTCCGCGAGGTGCCGCTCCGCGGCGGGCAGGTCGAGCATGGCGACGTTCGCCTGCTGCAGCTGCAGGTGCGCGAGGACGCGGTAGGTGCCGAGGTCGTGCTCGGCGGCGAGGTCGAGCAGTTCGGAGGCGATGCGGTGCCGCTCGGCTAGCCCCTCGACGGTCCGGTAGTTGTTGATGTAGGCGGCGTTGAGCGCGCCGGCGACCAGTTCGGGGTCGCCGAGGGCGCGGGCCGTGCGCAGCGCCTCCCCGGACGCCCGGACGCCCCGGTCGTGCTGCTCGCCCTCCAGCTCCATCGCCAGCGTGGTCAGCAGCCGGACGCGCAGTTCCGGCTCGTCGGCCGGGAGCCGGGCGAGCGCCTCGTCGGTCGCGTCCACCACGGCGTGGTCGAGGCTGCCGTACTCGCGGCTCGTCCAGAGGGTGGGGACGTCGAAGGCGGCGATGATCCGGGCGAGCGGCCGGACGTCGCCGAACGCGCGGGCGTCGGCGATGGCGGCGAGGCGCCGGTCCCGGGCGTCGACGACCTGCCCGGACAGCGCGCTCGCCCGGATCGCGGCGGCCTCGGCCTCCAGCCGGTCGCGGGTCGCCCCGGGGCCCTGCGCGCGCAGCACCTCCACGACCCGGACCCACAGGTCGGCCGCCACGCCGTGCGCGTAGCGGGCCTCGGCTGCCTCGGCGGCGCGGCGCGCGTACCGGACGGCCTTGGCCGGGTCCGTGCCCGCTTCGAGGTAGTGGTGCGCGATCGCGGCGGCCTCGCCCGGTGCGTGCCGTTCGAGCGCGGCGGCGACGCGGCCGTGCACGCGGGTGCGGCGGGCGCGCGACAGGCCCGTGTAGAGGGTGTCGCGGACGAGGTCGTGCGCGAACCGCATCCGGCCGGGCGCGGGCTCGGCGACCAGGCCCACGGCCATGCCCGCCTCCACGGCGTCGATCACGGTGTCCTCGTCCCCGGCGAGGTCGGACAGGACGCGCAGGTCGGCGTTCCGGCCGATGACGGCGGCGTCCCGCAGGACGGTCTGGACCGGTCCCGGCAGCCGCGCGATGCGGCGGCGCAGCACGTCGCCGACGCCGGCCGGGACCCGGTGGGTGGCGGCGGGCAGCCCCTCGGCGTCGAGCAGCCGGGCGGTCTCCCGGGTGAAGAACGGGTTGCCGCCGGTCCGCTCGGCGATGGCGGCCAGTTCCGCGTCGCCGAAGCCGGTGGCGCCGGTGCCGCGGACGAGCGCGGCGACCTCGGCCGCCGACAGCCCGCCCAGCTCGATCCGCTCGGGCTCGTGCCTGGCGAGGGCGGCCAGCGCGGCGGCGAGGCCGTCGGGTACCTCGGTCTGCCGGAACGTCGTCACCAGCAGGACGGGACGGTCCCGCAGCCGCCCGGCGAGCCGGACCAGCAGGGCGAGCGTCTCCTCGTCGGCCCAGTGCAGATCGTCCAGGACGAGCAGGAGCGGCGCGGTCTCCGCCATCGCGCCGAGGTAGTCGCCGACGGCAAGGTGGAGCCGGAACCGCCCGGTGCTGACGTCGGTGCCGCCGGGGCCGGTGACGGCGTCGTCCAGCAGCGGCCCGAGCCGCGCGGCCAGGTCGCCGGCGGGCGGGACGGCGGCGGACAGCTCACGCAGCAGCTCGGCCCAAGGCCAGGCGGCGGGCGCTCCCCCGGTTTCCGGGGCGCGGCCCCACGCGCACGTCCAGCCCCGTCCGGCGAGGTCGCGGGCGAAGCGTTCGGCGAGCGCGGTCTTGCCCATGCCCGCGTCGCCGCCGACGATGACGACACCGCCCCGGCCCGCCGCCGCGCCGCGTGCGGCGCCCTCCAGCCGGGCCAGCTCCTGGACACGGCCGACGAAGGCGGGCCCTTCGGCGGCTTCGGGCGCCAGCCGCAGGACGGGACGGGCGCGGGCCGGTTCAGGCTCCCCCAGCTCGGGCGCCTGGGCGAGGATGCCGGACTCTAGCCGCCGGAGCGCCGGGCCGGGATCGACGCCGAGCTCCTCGGTCAAGACCGCGCGGGCGCGGCGCAGGGCCGCGAGGGCGTCGCCCTGCCGCCCGGTCCGGTAGAGGGCGAGGGCCAGGAGCCGCCACGCCTCCTCGCGCAGCGGATTGCCGGCGGCGTGCGCGTCCAGGTCGGGGACGGCCTCGGCGGCGGCTCCGAGCCGCAGCATCGCGCCGGCGCGGCGCTCGACGGCGAGGCGGCGCCGCTCGTCCAGCCGGGCGGCCTCGGCGGCGGCCCACGGCAGATCGGCGAACTCGGCGTAGGCGGGCCCGCGCCATTCGGCGAGCGCCGCCTCCGCGCGGCGGCGGGCCTCCGCCGCGTCGCCGTCGAGCAGCGCGGCGGACTCGTCGATCAGCGCGTCGAACCGCCAGGCGTCAACGCCGTCGTCCGGCAGCCGGAGCGCGTACCCCGGCGGCTCGGTGACGAGGACCCGCGCGGGCGTGCGGGGCGGGCGGCCGGGTTCGAGCGCGCGCCGCAGGTGGGACA
>NZ_SMKY01000087.1 GCF_004349235.1 Actinomadura darangshiensis
CCTCTCCATCCGTCAGACTCCCCCGCCAAGTCGGCCGATCTTGAAGCGTCCTTGCTCCAAGATCGGCCGATGCCTCTCGTCAGGCCCGGTCGAAAGTCCCTTCCTTGATCGCCAGCAACAGGCTTCCGAGCTGTGCCCGGTACACGACCAGTCGTCCGCCATCCGGATCCTTGGAGTCCCGGACCCCGATTCCCTCGGGCAACACGGCCAGCTCGACGCAGGCTTCGTCGGTTGCGCCACCGCTGTACGAGCTCTTGCGCCACGCGCTAGTCATGCGTACTCCTCCATAACCTTGCGGATCACAGACCGGGAGGCGTCCTCATGGAGGGCTTTCGCTCCGATCCGCTCGAAGTCCATGCTCAACTGCCTTACTTCGGACGGGACCTCCACCAAGCGGCCTCCGCGGAAAGCCCCAATGTAGGCGATGTCCCGAGATTCCAGACTCATGATTTGGAACGGGCCGTCAAGACCTATGTAGGCTCCGGCCGACCTCGGGATGACACGGATGATCACGTTGGGGCGCCCACTCAACTCCAGCAAGCGCTGGAGCTGGGCCTTCATCACCTCGGCGCCGCCGACCGGGCGGTACAGCACTCCCTCATCCAGCAGCACGAGCAACAGAGGAGCCCCAGAACCACCCAGCAGCGCCTTCTGGCGCGCCATGCGCGCGGCCACAACGGCCTCGACATCAGCCGCGCCACCAGCCTCCCCGAACGCGCGCGCATAGTCTTCCGTCTGGAGCGGGACGGGGATGACCTGCCCCTGGTAAATCCTGATCATGGTCGCCTGCAACTCGTACTCGGTGTACTGCCGGAACCAGTCAGGGTTGTGTGAGGTACGAGCGAACCAGATCAGCATTTCAAAGAGCCTGGGCGTGTTGTACTTTTTGTCCAACGCCCTCGCCTGGTCATCATGGAGTTTGAGTCGCCCAGCCTCCATGTTGGAAACAGTCGATCGCGCAGCACTAATAATCTGCCCGCACTGCGCCAGCGAGTGATCATGCTTATCCCGCTCGAAACGCAGTGCGTACGCCAGAAAGTGCCATAGGGAGATCTTGGGGTCGAGCGGCTCCCTGCTGTTGGCCATGCGTCCCCCTGTGTTTCCGGTTTTCCCAGATACACGCGAGGTTAGCTCCTGCCGCCGATCCTGGGGACAGAAATCCGGAAACAACCCCAGGAAGGACGGGGCGATGCTGACAACGCCAGACTGCCTGCTCATCCCAATGCTGGCGTCGAAGGCGGCGCCAGGACTGGCCCGTACGCTGACGCGAACCCGCCTACACAAATGGGGCTACATGCACATTTCGGACGATGTATTCCTCATCGCCTCGGAATTGATCACCAACGCCGTGGCGGCCACGCCTGGCAAGGAGATCCGGTACCAGTGCAGCCGCGACATCGCCGGCGTCCTCATCGCGGTTTGGGACACGAACTCGGCCGAGCCCCAGGTTCGCCCGATGATCGACATGACGCTCGACACCCTCGACGTCTCCGAGGAGCACTGGGACGACAACGGCGGCCGTGGCCTCCCGATCGTCGCGGCCCTCGCCGTCGAGTGCGGCCACACCCCCGACCCGTCCGGCGGCAAATGGGTCTGGGCCCGCCTCAAGCCCTGACTCCCGACGCGTCCGTCTGTGGCGTGGCGTCCTTGTTCCTCGCCTCAGGGTGTGGTGCCGCAAGGACACCACACCACGGGCTCCGGCAGTTCCGGTGGCCTCGTGACGCCCGTCGATCGCAGCGATCAGGCGATCCTTAGGGCTCAACCCTAGGTTTGGGACGGTCCGTCCTGGGCGTTTTCGGTGGAGCGCCGGTCGTCCCGTCGATGATCTGGGAGGTCCTCGCTCTCGTCTACCAACGGACACGCTCCCACCCCGCTCCCCCACCAAGTCGGCCGATCTTGAAGCCCACGCTCCAAGATCGGCCCACGTTTCTCGTCAGTCCCGGTCGAGAGCCCCCTCCTTGATCGCCTGCAACAGGCTTCCGAACTGCGCCCGGTTCACGACCAGCCGCCCGCTGTCCGGATCCTTCGAGTCCCTGAGCCCGACTCCCTCGTGAAACGTGGCCAGCTCGACACATGCCTCATCAGTCGCGCTTCCACTGCGGGAACTCTTGCGCCAGTAGATCGTCATGAGAAACCTTTCATGATCTCAAGGATCAGAGTCCTGGACGCATCCTCACTCAGCGCCTTCGCCCCGATCAGCTCGAAATCTACGGCGAGCTCCCGCACTTCCAAAGGATCTTGGACCAATCGCCCACCATGAAACGCGCCGATGTAGGCGACATCGTCCTCAAGGCTCATGACCTGGAACGGCCCGTTGAGGCCGATGTGCGCACTGATCCTCCTGGCGACGATGCGAATGATGCCCCATGGCCGGGCCTGAAGGGTCGCGGCGAGGCCGGCCTGAGCACTACATCCTTAACGAATGGATAGTGGATCGATAACGCGTTCCCGTAACTTCGTAGTCCACCCCCGGAGCAGTGGACGCTCCGGGCCGTCCATCCAGAAAGGGAGCGTGTGAGCTTCAAGACCAAGCGACACGGCTCGTTGGCCCGCGCGGGCCTCAGTTTCGAGTCGGTGGTCGAGCGGATCCAGCCACCCTTTAAGTCACCGCTGAAAGGGGGAACCCGATGACGCCCACCCGCCCGTACGCTCGTCGCGCAATTCGGAGATTCCCCGGAGAGGAACGCCCATGATCACCGGTAAACGTACGGTGACCGCCGCCTTGGCCGCAGGTGTCGCCGTCTCGGGCACGCTGGTGGCGGCGCCTGATGCGGGAGCTGACCCCGCCCCGCCGCCGAACGGCTGGAACTGCAGGGCGCACAAGGACACCAGCGACGGCGACCCTGGCGGTTCATCCGGCTGGACCCGCAGACGGTGGAAGTTCAGCAAGAGCAACTTCGCCGAGGCCAGGTTCACGGCCAAGGGCGAGGTGTTCGGTGTCTACAACGGGACCAAAACGTCGGTCGGCGGCACCCTGTACGTCAAGTACGGGAGCAAGTGGAAGAAAAAGAAGACCCTCACCCTGACCAGCGACCAGGCGTACAAGGTCCGGAACCTGTCGATCAAGGACGGGCGGAAGGTGTATATGAAGGTGTGGGTGCACAATCGGGGCAGCTGCAAGAGCAATATCTTCACCGCCTGATTCGCTGACGAGGGGGTGCGTGCGCCGGTCCCGGGAGCGCGGGACCGGCGCGCTGGACACGCACCGGCGGATGCTGACGGCCCCAGAGACGGCGAACCGACCCCGCAGACGACGTCTGCGGCGGTAACAGCTATTGCATGGGCATAGGACACTTCCCAATAGCAAGACGGCCAGCTTCAAAGCCTGCGGCTGGGACGACGGTGGCCCTCAAGTGCATCAACGGCAAGGTCGAATAATAGGGGGGCCCGGCGCCGCACGGACCCCGGCCGTGGTGGCGGATGGAAACCCGGCGGCCGGCTGCGCATCTGCGCCGACCCGTCGGCCTTCGACACCGACCTCCACAACTGCACCGCGGTCCTCACCGACTGAAGAGCCAGTGATCGCTCGGACCAGTCTCCGGGCCGGATCCGCGCGGTCTCGGTTGCCCTCGGGTCATCCCGGCCATCAGGACCGTCTTCTCGAGCCGAAAATTCCGGTGCCATCGCCCGGCCCACGCTCCGTCGCCGCAGAACGACCCCACGAATGCTCCGGGCTGATGGAGGTAAGTGATGTCCGGCGGTCTGCGCCGGGTGTTTCGTGGGAGTGTCTACCAGGGGAGCGGGTGTTGTGTGAGGTCGGTATCGGCTGTCACGGCTGTACCCGTGGGTCCGTCAGCGGAAAGCGTCGCCATTCGGATTAACAGTTTCGCACCTTCGTCGGGCGAGAGGACTCCTTGGTGTCCGTTCTGGTCAGTGGCGACAGAGCCAGGCGATACGGCGTTGACGAGGATGTTCAGGTCGCGCAGCTCGTTTTGCGTAAGTGACGGTGACTGCGTTGAGGGCTGCTTTGGACGAGTTGTAGGCGAGCAATTGCGGAAAGTTCGGGTCGTCGGCGGCTTTCGCCACCGACCCGAGGTCGCTGGTGAGGTTGACGATGCGCGCGGCTCGTGATTTCCGCAGTAGGGGCAGCAAGCCGTTGGTGACGGCGATGACGCCGAAGACATTGGTCTCGTAGGTCTGCCGAACGTCTTGGACCGGCGTTTGGCTCGGCGGGTGCAACGGCTGCACAAGGATGCCTGCATTGTTGACCAGGATGTCGAGCACACCCTCGTCGGTTTCGATCCGATCGGCAGCCGCGGCGATGGACTCCGCGTCCGTCACGTCCAGGAATACAGAGCGCACCGGCCCGACTTCGGCCAACTCTGCGGCGGCCTGATCACCGCGGGCAGTGTCGCGTGCGCCCAAATACACCACGATGCCCTGCCTGAGGCGCCCGCCAGCGACGGCGAACCCGATTCCCTTGTTGGCCCCAGTCACCATGGCGACACGCTGTTCGACCATGGCCGCGATGCTATCCCGGTGTTACGTCCCGCGCAGGCGCGTGTTCGACTCTCGCCGAATATCCCGGGCGCGCGACGAGCCAGCATCAGGCAGACGGGCCCCCACCATCGGGCGTCCACCCCTCAGCCTTCGCCCGCTCCAACCGCTCCGAGAACACAGCATGCGCCTTTCGATACTCGGCCTCCCGATCGGCCTTATAGAACGGCGCTGCATACCCTTCAGGAGGTGTTACTGTTTCTGGACTTTCCAGATGATACATCAGTTGACTATAGTGTTCTTTATTTTGACCATGGCCCCATTGATTGAAATTCGCCGCAATCTTCCGCCCCCTCCGGTCAAACCACATCAACTCCTCATAGTCAACGAGTTGCGGGAAGCGGGAACGGAATATAGCCAACAACGATTCGAATTTAATTCCCAACATCACAGCCACAAGTGCATCAATCTCCACCAAGGCTGCTCGTCGCGCAAATTCCGTTCGCAGCGGCGTATCATTATCCCAATGCGGACTGACCGTCCCTAGTGCCGCTACTCCGTCCCAGCACACAGCCCAGACATCTGCAACCCAGTCGCCGACAAAAAGCCTCCGCCATAGGTCAGCATATGCGCTTGTTAGGCAATTCAGTCGCAACGCTCGTAGCAAAAGAGCGTCAGCCAATGGGTGCTGCGAGTCAGGCGCTGGCATGAGCCTTGCGTCGGCTACGTCTAGGTGGCCCCGTCCTCCAATGCGGAGGAAATAGTCTACGGGAAGCCCAGCCCAGAAGCCCGCCACGAGCGCTGTTTCGCGGTCGTTGCTGAGCGCCATTGAACGGACGCCATGAATGTGCGCGGGACCGGGAGGGAACAGCGCTGGAAACAGACTACGCTCTGTAGATGCGGGGATCATCTCGCGCCAAAACACTCGATAAAACTCTGTAAAAGGGCGCCCTGCTTCGTCCTCAAAAATTGGGCTTGAAAATTCCGGCACGCCAGACTTCTTACTTACCTCTTGAATAGAGAAAGAATTGTCCTCTTTAATTCGGCCGCCAGAAGCGCGCGCGATCTCTGTCCCGGGATGAATCATCCAACGATCTTGGGCGGCTCGAAACTCGCCCTCTCCGCACGCTCTACAATAGTCCGTACTAGGAATCGCGTCGGTTGGTATACGAGTAAGATCGACCGGCTTATCGGTATGTTTTGTGGCGGGCGGCTGTTTCGCGAAGGGTGTGGCCACTATGAACTGGGGACCACGGACAATCACTTCTGACCACTTCTCGGGCATGGAAGTTCGCCACTGGATCAAACCAGCCTTCTTCGCCCCCGACTCATCGTAACCGCGACTTATTCTGGGTGATAGGTTACCGAGGCGCAGGCTCACTCGCGAAAGCGCAGCGATCGCTTCTTGCTCATCCGTAGACACAGGATAGAGCAGTCTCGATTGCTCGATCGGAACCCCGTCACTGCCGGATAGCATACTCCATTCCGCCAACACAGAACTGTCCACAGAGATTAGTCGCTTCGCGTGAGGACGCAAATCCCAGCCCTTTTTATCCTTCAGGCCGGGGGTTGCGCCTTTTCCGTCATGCTGCAACGAATCATGCAGCGTTTGTGGCTCAAAAAGCCAGCTAACGTGCACGAAATCGATAGCCTGCGATGACCCATAGATCTGCAGCGAGAACTGTTTATTCCAATCCACGTCGTCGAATATAAGGCGGCGGTTCTGAAAGTGTGCATGGAGGCGAAGGTGCGCATAGGCCTCCGCCCGAAGACGTCCTTCCTTTACTCCATCGAAGTGCGACTTTGGATGGATAAGTCCAGCTATTCCACTAATCTTGAGGTTTTTCCAAACACGGACCATAAACGGCCTATAGAGGTCCGACTGCGTGCCGGTGAGCACCGGGTAAACGGCCACTGAGCCGAGAATCTCCATACCCACATGCACCGACAACTCGTTAAGGAAGACTTTGCATCTAGCTGAACTTTCCAGCACTACAAGTTTTCTGTCCACCCAATCATTTGCAGTTGCTTTGTCAGCGAGCTTGAACCAGGGATCGAATTCGGCTAGCACATCTGCTTCTTCCCAGCGCGGGCGAACCCAAGGAGGATTGCCTACCTGAAGGTCGAAGCCCGCTCTTGTGAAGACTTGGCCGAACTGGAGTTCCCAGTGGAAGAAGCCTCGCTGCTTCGCAATGTCTTCGACAGCGTCGAGCCATGGGAAGCGGTCGCTGAGCTTGTGTTCCGTGTCCATGCCCATCCAGACAGGCAACTGCTCCTCATGCTCTCCAATCTCGTTCAGGTCGGCGAAGTGGGCGCCGAGAGAGCCTTCGGGAATATCCGTCGTGCCAAGGAGAGCCTCGGCAAAGTCGAGCCAGTCGTCCAGGTCGGACAGTGGAATCACCTGGCGGCGCTCGACACGGGCGGGCTTGGCGGGTGACTTGGGGCGCGGCTTTGGCTGGTTGATGGGGACCTGAACTGGGTCCTCCCCGAAAAGCGAGGTTGCCTCCCAACTCTCCGGGAACCCGGTCGGGCCGGGGTCAAGGGCCTCAACCGCTGAGGGCACGGGCGGGATGCTGTCGAGGGCGTTGTCCTTCAACCGTTCATAGGTGCCGTCCGAGCCGTCAAGCAGGCTGGCCTTGTCCAACGGCCAGAACCAGAGGGCGCACCACGCGTCCATCAAGGTCTTGAGGCGCCAGAAGGGCGTCCCCGGATACATCAGGTCCTTGAGGATCTGCTCGCGGGAGATGACCTCCTCCCCCGGCTCGCGCAGATCGTCCGCACCCCATACGTTGATGCGGCGGCTGATGTCCTTCTCGGACAGCTCCAGGCGCTTGATGACCAGGTCCCATAGGTATTCCGCGCGGCAGGAGAGGCCCTGGAGGCGCTGGACCTGGGTGAGTTTCTGTCCTTGCTTCTTCTTGGTGGACGGGTCCTTGAGCATTCCCTTGCGCCAGTCGGAGAGGCGCTTAGCGTCCTCTGGGGCGAGGCTCTTGGCTTCTTTCTCACTCGCCACGGCTCCCCAGCCCTGGGCGGGCAGCAGGAAGTGGTGAATGTGGCCGTCGGGGATCGGGCCGTCCCGGAACGGATGGTCCTTCGGCGCGGTGGTCAGCCACGCCTTCTTCTTCAAGTGGTGCGCCTCGTACAGGCGGCGGCCGGCGCCGATGAGCGAGTTGCCCCGGCGCAGATGCAGGCCGAACCACGGAGCCTGGAGCCCGCGGTGCATAACGTTCAGCCACAGCGAGACTTCGGCCAGTTCGACGGCCGTCTCGTTGAGGTCCACCCCGTAGGAGTTGTGCAGGGCGATGTACGCCTTGACCTTCTGCAGCTCTTCCGCGTAGCGGTCGGGTTCGAGGCTCTGGTTCTTCTCGGTCTGACGCCTCTTGAGGTACTCGGCGGCGACTTGGTTAATCGCCTCGTTGAGGAACGCGCCGGAGCCGAGGGCGGGTTCGCAGATCGTCCAGTCGAGGATCTCGCGGGCCTTGGTGGTCGTCCCGTCCTGGTCGAGACGCTCGCGAAGCGCCAACTGCACCGTGACCTGCGTCAGTGACTCGGGCGTGTAGTAGGACGCGCTGGTCTGGCGGTCACGGCCGGCGAGCCGGTAGACGAACGCGCCGGGCTTGTAGCGGACGCGGTCCTCGGTCTTGATTCCGTTCTCGTCCACGCTGCGGACGAAGACGGCGTCCTCGTAGTCGTTGATCTTTGAGGCGGGGATCATCCAGGAGCCGTCCTTGGGGTCGCCGTTCTTGGCGACCTCGTACAGCTCCTCCTTCGCGATGAATCCCGTGTACGACATCAGCCCCTCGTACACCGCGCCCAGCTGGTTGATCCCGAGCTGCGCGTACGAGATGAAGCCGCCGCGTTCCCTGCGCTTGCCCTTGGAGAGCATGAGGAGGCGCAGCACCTTGTACAGAGCCTCGTTGCGGAGGCGGGTGTCGATGGGCTGCGAGTCAGGGTCGTCCTCGTCCAGGTCGATTGCGGCCTTGCCGATGAGGCGGGTGCGGTCGGGGTCGAACAGGTCCGACTTGAGGGGTTCGAAGCGGAGTCCTTCGCCTTCCGAGCCGAGCGGAATGCCCGCGCCGCGCTGATTGTGTCCCTCGTTCACCATCCGGAACAGCAGGTCGAGCGACTCGTACAGGTGGACGCTGCGGCGCGACTCCTCCGAGACCAGGTCGCGGATGATGAGGTCACCGAGGCGGGCCATGCTGTAACCGCGGACGTACGCCTCGTCGTCGGTGGGGAGGATGCCGAGTTCCGGGCGGGCCTCGGCGTACAGAAGAAAGAGAATCCGGTAGAGGTAGCGGAGGGATTCGCGGCCGAGTTCCTTCGCGAAGGCGGCCGGTTCCATGACCTCTTCGGGGCGGACACCTTGTTCCCGCATCCGGTCGAGGACTTCGTTGGCGATGATCTCGACGGAGTCGCGGAGACCTTCACGAAGCTCCTTGGAAACGCCGACGGCGTGCTGGCGGGAGCCGGAGAGGAGTTCGGCGAGGGGTTCGGCGCCGCCTTCCTCGGGCGGCAGCAGCGCGTCAGCGCTGAACAGGGCGGCGATCGTCTCGATCTCGCTGGTCGCGGCGGTGCTGCGGCCGAGCGCGACGTCCAGGCTGACGGCGAGGTACCGTCCCTCGCCCCACGTCATCCGGTCGGCGAGGATGATCACGCCGCCCGCGAGGATCAGCACGTAGCGGGGCGGCTCGTCGGTGGCGAACAGCCAAGACGCCAGCTTGTCGCCAGTGCGGAGCATGTGCGGGCGGTCGAGTTCGACAGGCGTGAGGAGCCGTCCGGCCTCGGTGATGTCGAGGGCGGCGTCGACGTCCGGGGCCCATCCGCATTCGATCGCGATGACGCTGGGACGGTCGGACGGCTCGGCGTGTGCGACGGCGACCTCGTACTGCTTGTCCGACCGCTCGACAGTCAGGACCCGCGGCTCGGCCTTGAACCCGAGGGCGCGGAGGACGTCGCCGTGCAGCTCGTGGAGGGCCTTCTTCCACTCCTCGATCTTCGGGAGATCCCTGCCCTCGCGGACGATCTCCAGGGCGTCCGCGAAAGTGGGACGGTCCTTGAAGTAGCTGCGCTTGAGGGCGCGCAGGCCGGTGCGCGGGGTCGGCTGCCCGTCCTTCTCGGCCTCGGTCCAGCGGGTGAGCAGTCCGTCCTTCTTCTTCAGGTCCTTGGGGAGGACCTCGGCCAGGTAGTGGGCCGAGAAGTAGTCGCCGCGGTTGACGATCGAGTCGTACGTCATGCGTCCCCCTCAAGCACGGCGAGGATGCGCAGCAGCGGCTCCCCCGTCGTCTCCAAGCTCCGGAGCAACTGCTTCTGGTCGGCGACCGTGTCGTTCACTTGCCCCCGCTTCTTCACCCCGTGCGACGTCCCGTCCAGGCTCTTCAAGCTCTCGCGCTCCCACAGTTCGAGCTGCCCGTCGTACTCCCGCAGGGGCCGCGCCACCTCGTCGTCGTGGCGGTCGCGCTGCTCGTCCAGGTGGCGGCGTGCGGCCTGGATCGCGGGGTCGATGAGCGGGGTGAGTCCTTCGATATCGGGTGCCCGGTTGGTGTTGATCATTGTGGGGCCGACGCCGGCCTCGGTGAGGACCTCGGTCATATCGCGGACGACCGGCGCGCCCGGCAGGCCGCTGATCGCCATCCAGTCGACCACCGTGGGCTGGCCGAGCGCGTTGGAGTAGATGCCCTGGACGAGGAACGTCGGCTCGTCCACCTTCGCGGTGATGACGGGCGCCGCGCGGCGGACGAGCTGCACCTGCACCTTGTCCACGAGCCACTCGACCATCGGGTGCAGGTCGGACAGGTAGGCGATGTCCGGCCACATGGTCTTGGTGCGGCGGGCCTCGTCCAGCTTGCGCTGCGCGAGGTCGCGGTCGAAGGTCACCTTCATCCGCTCGCTGATCTTGTGGGTGCGCAGATAGGACGACGGCAGCGCGGACAGGCGATGGATCAGGTCCGGGGGCGGCTCGAACGCGAGCAGGCTGCCGTCGTCGTCCACGCGCAGGCTCGGGCAGACGGTGCGCAGCGCCTCCCGGACGAACTCCTCCGTCGACCCGAACAGCTTCGGGACGCGGGCGCGCCTGACCTCCGCGCGTGCCTCCTCCTGCTCCACGGCCCCGAACAGGTTCGCCAGGAAGTCGACGGGCGGCGCCTCCGCCAGGGACTCCTCGACCGACTTGCCCTTGAGGAGGTCCTTGATGAGGCGGTCCTCTTCCTTCTTCGCCGTGAACTCGCGGGTGACGGCCTCCGCCGTCCCGATGCTGCGGTGCGCCTCTTCCTCACGCCTCAGCAGCTTCTCCGCGACCGTCGTGTCGTCAAGTGCGCCCTCGGTCCCCGAGGTCAGGACGATCGCGCGGAACTGCGGCTCGTGCTCCTGCCCGTACCGGTCGATGCGGCCGTTGCGCTGCTCGATCCGGATGAGGCTCCACGGCAGGTCGTAGTGGATCAGGTGGTGGCACTGGCGGTGCAGGTTCACGCCCTCGGACGCCACGTCCCCCGTGAACAGCAGCCGGACCTTGCTGTCGGCGAGGGAGAAGTTCTCCACGATCTCCTGCTGCCGCTGGTCGGAGAAGCCGCCGTGCATGATCTGCACCTGGTCGGGGCTGAGCCCGAGTTCCGCGGGGACGGTCCGGGCGAGCCATTCCAGGGTCGGGATGCTCTCGGAGAACACGACGGCGCGCATCGTGCCCTTGGCCTTCACGCCGATGCCCTTCAACTCGTCCACGAGGGCCTTGAGCTTGGCGGAGTCGCCGTCGCCCATCTGCTCGACGAGGAACGCCAGGTTGTTGAGCGCCTCGGTCTCGCGCGGCTCGGTGGCGTTCTTCAACCGCTTGGCGACCGTCGTGCCGAGCGCGACGTGCGACGACAGGAACGCCTTCGCGAGCGTGTACGGGAACAGGCGGCGGTCGCTGTCGACCACGGAGACGCCGGCGCGGTCCGGGCCGGGCAGCCAGACCTCGGCCAGCTCGGCGAAGACCGCCTCCTCTTTGGCCGTGGCGGGGGCGCGCAGCGAGACGGAGGGGCCCCGGTCGGGCCACCGTCCGCCGATCTGGTCGCGCACCTCGTCGCTGATCTTCGTCCGGCGGATGTAGAGGTGGTCGATGTCGGACGCCGAGTACTGCTTCGGATCCGCGATGGCGGCCGGGTCGAGCAGGCCGATCAACTCGGCGAACGACTTGGCGTCGCCGTTGTGCGGCGTCGCGCTGGCGAGCAGCAGCGCGTCGGTGTGCTTGGCGAGGAGACGGGCCAGCTTGTTGCGGAGGTTGCCCTCGTTGATGAGGTTATGGGACTCGTCGATGACGACCGCGTCCCAATGCATGTTCTCCAGATGCTGCCCGTAGCGGCCCTGGTTCTTAAGGGTGTCGACGGAGATGATGACGCGCTTGTAGTACAGGAACGGGTTGCGTCCGGCGGGGATGTCGCGCTGGATCCGCTCGATGCCGACCGAGTCGAGCCGGACGAACGGGATCGCGAACCGCGTCCACAGCTCGTGCTGGAACTGCTCCAGGACCTGCTGCGGCGTCACGACGAGGATGCGTTCGCCGCGTCCCCTGCGGATCAGCTCGGCCAGGATCAGACCGATTTCGAGGGTCTTGCCGAGGCCGACGACATCGGCGAGGAGGATGCGGGGGCGCAGTCCCTTCAGCGCCAGTTCCGCCGGGCGCTGCTGGTAGAGGAGCGGGTCGAGGAGGAACCGGTCGGGCAGCGCCAGGCCCCGCTCGGACTGCGGCAGCGGCGTGCGGCGCAGCACCGACTCCAGGTAGAGGCGGCTGCGCGCGAACGCGGACGAGGTGTCGGCGACGAGCCGGGTGTCCTCGGGGCGGAGCTGGACGACATCGTCGATCTCGGTGAAGAAGACGGCGTCCTCGTCCCGCACGAACTCCGAGACGCCCACCGCGGTGACCTTGAAGCCGTCGCGGGGCGTGGGCGTGCAGGTGCGCACCATCCACTCCGCGTCGCGGACCTCGATGCGCGCGCCCGGCGCGTACGGGGTCGCGGTCTCTGCGGAAAAGGTCACTCGGCGGGCTCCTAACGGGTCGTCCAAAGCGGGTCGGGGCGGTGGCGGGAGCCGGTCAGAGTCTTGCGCCCGGCGCGTAGGCGAGGGCCAGCCGGTCCGCGAGCGAGGCGACGACCGGGCGAGGCGTCGAACGCTCCCTATGCCGCGGCCGGGCGGGGCGCCGGGGCGGCTCGATATAGGACGGCGGGTCGTCCGGCCGCTCGACATAGGTGAGCGTCGCGAAATGGACGCGGGCGTCGCGGACGGACAGCCCGGCGGCGGCCAGGACGCCGCGGAACTCGGCGGACGCCTGCGCCGCAGTCGGGCGGGACGCGGGGCCGTGCGCCAGCATCGCCTCGATCACCGGCGCCAGCGGCGCGGGCAGGCCCGAGACGTCCGGCTCCTTGTCGGGGCTCGCGATCGCGTAGTACAGAGCGTGCGCGTTCTTCTGCTCGTACGGGTGGTGCCCGGTCAGCGCGTAGAGCAGCGTGGCGCCCATCGCGTACACGTCTGCCGCCGGCGTGAGGTCCTTCGCCGACTCGACCTGCTCGGGCGGCATGAAGCGGGGCGTGCCGAGGCGCGCGCCGGTCGCGGTGAGGCCCTCCTCGGCCTCCACCAGGTCGACGAGGCCGAAGTCGATGACCTTCGGGCCGTCCGGGCCGAGCAGGATGTTGCCGGGCTTGAGGTCGCGGTGCAGGATCCGGGCGGCGTGGATGTCGTCGAGCGCCTCCGCGAGCATCACGCCGAGCGCCGCGCCCATCTCGGCGGCGAGCGCCGGATGATCCGCCAGGTAGTCCTGGAGTGTCGCGCCGCGAACGTACTCCATCGCCAGCCACGGACTGTCGGCGCCGGGCTCGGAGGCGGCCACCAGGCCCGCGACGCGCGGCCCCTGGACCATCCCCATCGCGAGCACCTCGCGGTCGAAGCGCTCGCGCACGGTGTCGTGGCCGACCATGTCGTCCAGGATCACCTTGACCGCGACCTGCTCCGCGTCCGGTGTCACCCCGAAGTAGACCTCGCCCATGCCGCCCTTGCCGAGCCGGCCGTGCAGCTCGATGCCGCCGATCGTCCGCGGATCGGACGGTTCGAGCGGCTCCATCGGCACCCGCCTTCCCAGGACGGCACTGACCGGGGTCATCCCAGCGGACCACCGGCTGGGCAGCCAGGATAGATGGGCGCGCGAGGCGGGGGCGCAATTCTCGCAGGGTCGCCGGACGGTGACCGTGCGGTGCCTCGGCCGGGCCGTTCGCGACGGCGCCCGCAGGCGCGCCTCTTGACGAGGCATCGTCGCAGGTCGCAGCGGCGTTGGGGGTGGAGTTACCTGGTCAGTGGGCATCGGGCGGCGACACTTCCCTGGAACCTTGACACCGCTGGCCGTATTCGGACACGGTCTCCGGTCAACCGGGCCGCCGCCGGAGAGTCGGGGCAGGTCGGCGTCCTGTTCCACGGGACCTCCTGCTTCAACGGGCCGGGCGATGCGGGCCCTCACCCTACAGCTATCGCTTTGTTAAACACTTATTCTGATGGTCGATCAGGTTCACGACGGTCGCGTGGCCGTCAGCGGACAACCGGTGAAGTGAGTCGGGCGTCCCACTGTGCACATCGGTCTCACCGTCCCCACATGGGCCCGTTCTTACAGGATGTGAAGTGTCAGAATCGCTCCGGTCCCTGGCTGAGACTTCGCCGATGGGCCCTGGCGGGAGGGGGTAGATCGATGGGGGACTCAGTGACAGACGAGCTGCCGCGCACCCTGCTGCGGAACGTACTGGGCAAGTGGCGCGACAACCTCATAGACCTGACCGGGCGGAACCGGTTGCTCAACTTCCGGCACACCCGTACGGCCACGCTGGCCATCCGGTCGCCGCAGGCGGGCCCGCTGCTCAGCGGCCTCGACTCGGGCCTGCGGTTCGCCGACCTGCCCGAGGGCGATGCAGGGGACGAGGGCCTGGTCACGCTGGCGGACACCACCGGGATCGTCACACAAAAGGACACCCGGCTCGCGCTCGACGCCGCGCTCCGCAAGCTCTACCGCGACTCCAACCAGATGTTCAACGACACCGGGCTGTGGACGCTCCAGCTCGGCGCGGCGTTCCTCAAGTGGCGCGAGCCCGGCGCGGAGGACTTCAACCTGGCGCCGCTGCTGCTCGTCCCGGTGCGGCTCGACCGGCTCGGCCCCGGCCTGTTCCGGCTGGTCACGGAGCAGAGCGAGGACACCGTCCCCAACCCGGCGCTGGCCGTCAAGATGGGGCAGCTCGGCCTCGACTGGCCCGATCCCGACAGCATGAAGGACCTCCCCGGCGCGCTGTCCGCCGTCCGGGCCGCCGTCGCGGGACACCATGACTGGGAGGTCAGCGAGGACGTCGTGCTCGCCACGTTCCGCTCCCACAAGGAGGCGATGTACCGGGACCTCCTCGACCACGAGGACCAGATCCTGGCCCATCCCCTGGTGCAGGCCATCGGGCTCGGCGCGGCCGCGCACCTGCCCGAGGACGCGCTGTACTTCGAGCCCGCCGACGCCGAAAGGATCGACGAACTCCAGCCGCCCGAGCTGACGCCGCTGGTCCTGGACGCCGACTCGTCGCAGCGCCAGTGCGTCGCGGCGGCGCTCGACGGCCGGTCGTTCATCATGGACGGCCCGCCCGGCACCGGTAAGAGCCAGACCATCGCCAACATGATCGCGGCGCTCATGCACCAGGGCCGCAGCGTCCTGTTCGTCAGCGAGAAGGCCGCCGCGCTGGACGTGGTGCGCAACCGCCTGGACAACGTGGGGCTCGGCGCGTTCGTGCTCGCGCTGCACAGCCACCACGCGAGCCGCAAGGAGGTCGCGAAGACGCTGGGCGAGGCTCTCTCGAAGCGTCCCAAGGCCGTCCAGGCCGGGGCGGAGGAGGACCGGCAGCGCCTCCTGCGCGCCCGCCGGGAACTCTCGGCGTACGCGGCGGCCATGAACGAGACCCGGCCGCCGCTCAGGCTGACGCTCCACGACGTGATCGGGCGGCTGAGCGCGCTGGCCGACGTCCCGGCGCTGCCGACCGCCCTGCCGGACGGCCTGACCGCCGAAGGGCTCCAGGACGTCCGCGCCGCCGCGGAAAAGGTGGGCGGCGCATGGCGGCCGGTCGCCGAAGGGCCCGACTTCGCATGGCGGGAGCTCACCGGGAGCGGGCAGCCGCAGACGCGGCTCCAACTGGTGCTGGAGTGCGCCGACGGGCTCCAGCGGCGCCTCGCCGTGCACTCCGGCCTCGCCGGGCCGCTGGGGCTCGCGGAATTCGGCGCCACCGAGCGGCTGCTCGGCCTGCTCGATGCCACGGCCGGGCGGCCGGACGTCCCGGAGGCGTGGCTCACCGTCCCCGACCTGCCGGCGTTGCGGGGCGAGGTGGGCGAGTTCGTCGGACGGCTGGGCGCGTTGCGGGGCACGATCGCCGCTACAGCCCGTGACATCGGGCCCTCCTGGGACCGCCTGCCCGGCGGGATCGACACTGTGCCGCCCTCCGAGGAGACCGCGCTGGCCGGGCTCGCCACGGAGGGACTCGACCTGTCGGGCCTCACCGAGGAGTGGTTGCGCGGACTCGGCGTCGACTTCCAGGACGTGGCGGAGATGCTGCGCGGCGTTCAGGCGTCGCTGGGCGACGTCGCCGCCGTCTACGGGCTGCCTGCGCCGGACACCGCCGACCAGGCTCGCGCCCTGTGCAGGCTGACCGAGTTCGCACGGTGGCGGCACCGTCCCGAAGCGGCCTGGCTGACGCGGGACGGCTGGGACGCGGCCGCCCGCGCCGCCGCCGAACTCGAAGGCCGCGTGGGCGCGCTCGCCCAGGCCAGGACCGCGGCCGGCCAGGTGTTCACCGAGAACATCTTCACCGCGCCCGATTTCCCCGGCCTCGTCCGGCGGTTCGGCGACGCCCACGGGATCGGGAAGCTCTCCGGCGGCCACCGGGGCGACAAGCGGGTGCTCGCCGGGCTGACCGTGTCGGGCGAATGGACCAAGGAGGCCGGCGAACGGCTGCCGCAGGCACTGGCCTGGTACGACGCGGCGATGGCCCTGCAGCAGGCGGCCGCCTCCCACAGCCGGTTGCTCGGGCGCTATTGGCAGGGCGAGCACACCGACTTCCAGCTCGTCCGGGAGCTGCTGGAGGGCGCCAAGGAGATCGGTCGGCTCACCGGAGGGCTGAACCTTCCGGCCGGTCTCGCCGAGCAGGTCAGTGCCGACGGGCGTCCCGACGCGGGCGCCTGCGCCGCCGCCGACGACGCTCGCGAACGCCTCGACCGGTGGCGGCGGACGCTCGTCCCGGCGCCGCGGCCGGGTGGACGCCCCCGGCTCGCCGCCGGAACCCTCGCCGACGCCGCCGCCTGGTACTCGGCCCACCTGCGGCCGCTGGCAGCCGCCGCCGACCTCATCGCCGCGGTGCAACCGGTGCTCGCGGCCCCGGCACCGCTCACGCTCGGTCAGGCGCGCGGTATCGCCGCCCGGGTGGAGGCGGTGCGCGCCGAACGCGATGCGTTCCTGTCCCGCCCGGACGAGCAGGTGCTCGGCGCGCTGTACGACGGGCTGGATACCGACTCGGCTGCGCTCTCCGGGGCGCTCGACTGGGTCGCCGAGGTCCGGGAAGCGGGTGAGCCCATGCCCGAGGAGGCCGCCCGCGCGCTTCTCACCGCGCGTCCCGACGAGGAACTGCGCACGGCTTGGACGGCGTTCCGCGCCGCGGTCACCGACTTCGTCCAGCTGTTCGACGCCGCGCGGCGGCCCGACCTCCACGCCCGGCTCACCGGCACCGCCGCGGTGTTCGGCGAGCTCACCGGCCGGCTCGCCGCGGACCGGTCCGGCCCCGACGAGTGGCGCTCCTTCCGCGACGCCCGCGCCGTCCTGCGCCGGTACGGGCTCGACAAGCTGATCGTCCGGGCCGCCGGGAAGGGGCTGGACGGCGCACGGTTCCCGCGGGCCGCCGAACGGGCCGTCCTGCAAGCCTGGGCCGAGCAGGTCATGGCCGGCGACTCCCGGCTCACCCCCGTCCGGGCGGTCGAGCGGGACAGGCTGGTCGAGCGGTTCCGCGACCTTGACCGGGCCCTGGTCGCGGGCGCCCACGCCCAAGTGATCGATGCGTGCAACGCGCGGCGCCCCCGGCCCAACGTCGGGCAGTCCGCGACCATCCAGCGGGAGGCCGAGAAGAAGAGCAGGCACATGCCCGTGCGGACGCTGCTCGGCGAGACCTCCAACGTCGTCCCGCTGGTGAAGCCCTGCTTCATGATGAGCCCGCTCACGGTCAGCCAGTTCCTGCCGCCCGGATACCGCTTCGACGTCGTCATCTTCGACGAGGCGTCCCAGGTCCTCCCCCAGGACGCCGTCAACTGCGTCTACCGCGGCGATTCGCTCATCGTGGCGGGCGACCAGAAGCAGCTGCCGCCCACCGACTTCTTCTCCCAGACCGACGACTCGGACGACGACGAGTACGACGAGGACGTCCCCGACTCCTTCGACTCGCTCCTCGACATGTGCAAGGGCAGCGGACTCGTCCGCAGCCTGCCGCTGTCCTGGCACTACCGCAGCCGCCACGAAGGGCTCATCGCGTTCAGCAACCGCCGGTTCTACGGCGACGGCCTCGTGACCTTCCCCGGGGCGTTCGAATCCGGGGAGGACGTCGGCGTCACGTTCACCAAGGTGCCCGGCGTCTACGAGCGCGGCCGCAGCCGGCGCAACCCGATCGAGGCGAACGCCGTCGCCGAGCGCGTCCTGCACCACTACCGGACGCGGCCGAACCTGAGCCTCGGCGTCGTCGCGATGTCGGACGCTCAGGCGCACGCCATCGAGGACGCGGTCGAACGGGCCCGCGCCGATCACCCCGACCTCGAACCGTTCTTCGCCGAGGACCGGCTCAACGGGTTCTTCGTCAAGAACCTGGAGACCGTGCAGGGCGACGAACGGGACGTCGTCATCATCTCCGTCGGGTACGGCCCCAGCCCCGACGGCCGGCTCACCATGGCGTTCGGCCCGCTCAACCGGGAAAACGGCTGGCGGCGCCTCAACGTCGCCGTGACCCGCGCCCGGCACCGCGTCGAGGTCGTCTCGTCCATCTCCGGCTCCGACATCCGGGAAGGCACCAACAGGAGCCGCGACCATTTCAAGCGGTACCTCGACTATGCCGAGCACGGGCCCGCCGTCCTGGAGCATGCGCCGCTCGCCGACGACGCGGCGCCCGAGAGCCCGTTCGAGGAGTCCGTGCTGGACGTCCTGACGGACTGGGGCTACGACGTCCAGCCGCAGGTCGGCGTGGGCGGCTACCGGATCGACATGGCTGTACGCCATCCCGCCCTGCCGGGCCGGTACGCGCTGGGCATCGAATGCGACGGCGCCATGTACCACTCGTCCAGGGCCGCGAGGGACCGCGACCGCCTGCGGGAAGAGGTGCTGCGCGGCCTCGGCTGGACGCTGTACCGCATCTGGGGCACCGACTGGTACCGCAATCGTCCCGAAGCGGAGACCCGGCTGCGCGAAGCCGTCGAATCGGCCGTCGCCGTGGTGGCGGAGGAGCCCGAACCCGAAGACGACCATGGCCCGACCGTGGTCGTCCCTGCACCGCCCCAAGCAGCGGAGCCGCCTCGGGTGACCATGGAATCCGCCGACGACGGGCAGGAACGAGGCTGGGCCGCGCGCTACCGCCGGGCTCATCTCGAAGGCCGCACCTACCACTACGAGATGCACCTGCCCGAGTCACGTGGGCTGCTTCAACGGCTGTTCCGCGAGACTCTCGAAACCGAGGCGCCGATCCAACGCGACCTCCTCTACCGGAGGGCGGCACCGGTCTGGGGCATCGAACGGATCGGCCCGCGGATCCGCGCAAACCTCGACAGGGCGCTCAGCGACCTGCTCAGGGCTGATCCCAACGTCGAGCAGGACGGCGACACCATCACCCTGCGAGGACGGCCGGTCATCCCGCGCGAGCCCGGGGACGGAGTGGCCCGCAAGGTCACCGAGATACCTCCCGCGGAACGGCGGACGGCCCTGCTGGAGATCATCGCCGAATCCCCCGGCATATCCGAGGTCGACCTGACCACCCATGCGGCCCGCTTCTTCGGCTGGAACCGCCGCGGCTCCGACATCGCCCGAGCCTTCGCGGAAGATCTTTCGAAACTGGATGAAGAAGGCAGAATCAGCGGGGTGCCGAACCGCATCGTCCTGCGCTGAGCCTAACGACGGCGCCCTGCCCCACTCCGTTGCGTTCAGCGGTGACGTCATTTCCGACCCGACCAGCGCGGGCGGCCCCCGAAACCGTGCGGCCACGAGGAGTCCGTCACCGGTAGGGTTTCGCGGTGACCGGAGCAACGGGGTTTGACGGGGCCGTTGAGGTGGGGGTCGCCGCGTTCTGCGCGGGGGCGGAGCCGTCGGACGATGGCGAGGTGTGGGAGCGGCTGACCGGGGCCGGTGTCGAGCCTTGGCGGTGAGATCGACCGGATCGCGTTGCGCAGCAGCGAGTTCAACGCGATCAACAATGCGCTGAACGCGGGGTCGGAGCTGTCGGACCTGGCGAACGAGGTGCTCCTGGACGGCGAGGCATGGCCGGGCGGGGAGGCCGTGGTCGCCGCCAGTCCGCCGCCGCTGCCCGATGGAAGGGTCGCGGTGCGTCTCTTCGGCCTGCTGGTCCCGGCCGACGGTGTTTGACGACACTGGCCGCCCCGCCTGCGATGAGTTCCGGTGCTTCGTCGGGTCTCCTCTTTAAGGACCGCCCCAACCAAGGAGGAGTTTCGTGGGCAAGGTCATTTACTGGATGAACGCCTCGGTCGACGGCTACATCGCGGATGCGGGCGGTGGCATGGACTTCGCGGATCCGGCCGAGGACTTTCAGGAGGCGGCGAACGACCACGTCCGCCGGATCTCGGCGTTCCTGTTCGGGCGGCGGCTGTACGAGGCGATGGAGAAGCCCTGGACGCAGGACCTCGGCAACGAAGGCGCCCCGGCCCTCGAGCGGGAGTTCGCCCGGCTCTACAAGGAGACGCCGCGGTACGTCTTCTCCGACACCCTTCAGACCGTCCCCGAGGGGGTCACCCTCGTCCGGCGCGAGGACGCCGTTTCCACGGTGACGCGCCTCAAGCGGGAGATCGACGGCACCCTCCAGCTCGGCGGCCCCGAGTTGGCCGTCTCCCTGCTGGACCTGATCGACGAGTTCTGGGTGTACTCGCTCCCCGTGATCATCGGGGGCGGCAAGCCGTACCTGCCCGTGGGGACGAACCTGCGGCTGCGCCTGGTCGAGCAGCGGTCCTTGGCCTCGGGAATCACGTTCCGGCGGTATGTGCGGCCTTGACCTGGAAGGTCGTGCCGGGGGCCGCGTAGTCGGTGGGGCCGTCGAAGCGGGTCGAGGCACGGGCCACTGCGTCCTGCGGGGTGAGGGAGCGGCCGACGTGTGTGACGATCAGCCGTCCGGCCTGGGCTGCGCGGGCGGTGTCTGCGGCGTCTTCCGGCGTGTGGTGGACCTGTTCGCCGGGCGAAGCCTGGTCGCTGTCGGCCTCGCACAGGAGCACGTCGCATCCCTCGGACAGGTCCGTCAGGGCGGGGCAAGGGGCCGTGTCCCCGGAGTAGACGAGTGACCGGCCTTCGGTCTCGACGCGCAGGGCGAAGGCCGGCATGCCGTGCGACACCGCGCGGCCGGTCAGGGTGAGTGCGCCTGCCTTCGCCTGGTGCCCGTCGTGCAGTTCCTCGACGGCGAAGGCGGATTCGACCGGGCTGCGGGTGGACGTGTTGGTCAGGAAGTCCGCCAGCCGGTCGGCGATGCCCGGAGGGCCGTACAGAGGGATCGGCGCGGCGAGCCGGATGTCGGCGTAGAGGGCGGCGTAGTAGGCGGTGAGGAGGTCCGCGCTGTGGTCGGCGTGCAGGTGCGAGATCCAGATCGCGTCCAGATCCTCTAGGCGGACGTGTCGTTGCAGCTGGGCCAGCGTCCCGGTGCCCGCGTCCACCCACATCCGGGTGCCGGCGCCGGACACCAGGTAGCCGGAACAGGGGTTGTCCACGCTCGGGTACGGCGTCGCAGAGCCGAGGACAGTGAAACCGAGAAGCTCGCTGGTCATCCGCGGAGTCTAGGACGAGCCGATGGTGGCGTCGGCGCTCGGAGCGGGCGTCCGCGCGCGTGGGCGGTGGGGCGGGCGAGGGTCACGCCGGTCAGGACCAGTAGTAGGCCGCATGACTGCTGGACGGTCAGTACTTCACCGGCGATCGCGGTGCCGAGCAGCACGCCTGTGGCGGGGTTGAGGAGTCCTACCAAGCCGACGGTCCCTGCGGGCAGGTGTTTCAGTCCGGTGAACCAGGCGACGAAGGCCAGTGCGGTGGCGATCAGGCTGACGTAGCCGAACGCGAGAATCGTCGGCGTGGAGAGCGCGGGCGGAGTGCCCTCGACGGCTGCGGCGACGGGCACCAGGAAGATGCCTCCGGCTACGAGTTGCCAGGTGGTCGTGGCGAGCACGTCGGCATCCGAACTCCACCGCTTGGTGAGGATGTAGCCGAGGGACGACATCAGCATGGCGGCGGCCGAGGCGAGGATTCCGAGTGCGCTCACTGCCCCAGTGCCTGTGAGCAGCATGAGGCATACCCCGGCGAGGCCGATCGCGGCGCCGGCGAGGTGGGCGGTCCGGGGACGTTCGGACACCAAGGGCCAGGCGATGAGCATCATCGTCAGCGGGGACGTCGCCATGATGGTCGAGGCGACGCTCGTGGGAAGCAGTTGGGAAGCGGCGTAGACGAGGACGAAGAACACGCTCACGTTGAGCAGGCCGAGGACGCAGGATCGCCACCACCACGCCCCGTGCGGCCGCTGCCTGCACAAAGCCAGCAGGACGAGGCCGGCGGGCAGCGCCCGCAGGGCGGCCCCATACAGCGGGCGGTCCGGAGGGAGGAACTCGTGGGTGACGTAGTAGTTGGCTCCCCAGGCCACGGGTGCGACCGCGGTCAGCGCCGCCCACCGGAAAGTAGCTTCCATGGAAGCAATATAACTTCCCAGGAAGCTAATATGAGGCCATGAAGGAGCAGCAGCCGCTGGACCACGTGGCCCGCATCCAGGCCGACTGGCGCCGCGAACGTCCCGACCTCGACGTCTCCCCGCAGGGGGTCATCGGCCGGCTGCACCGCCTGGCCGGGCATCTCACCAGGGAACTCTGCGCCGTGTACGGCCGCTACGGCCTCAGCGAGGGAGAGTTCGACGTCCTGTGCGCCTTGCGCCGTGCCGGTGAACCCTACGAACGGGTGCCGGGCGAACTCGCCGCGCACACCATGGTCACCACTGGCGCCATGACGAAGAGGCTCGATCGCCTGGAGAAGGCCGGGCTCGTCACCCGCCGCCGGTCCGACGACGACCAGCGCAGCCGGATCGTCGCCCTCACCGAACCCGGGCGCGAGCTGATCGACCGGGCTTTCACCGACCACATGCGCAACGAACGCCACCTGCTGGACCGGCTGACGCCCGCCGAGGCCGAGGCACTCGAAACGCTTCTCACGTCCTGGCTCTCCCGCACGGAGCCCCCTCCCCCGCTCAGCGAGTGAAGTCGGGCGTCCCGTCCGGCTGGGCCGCGTCGAGCACGGGCTGGATGTGGTGGCGGCCGATGGGGAGTACGAGGGGGCGTCCGGTGAGGGGGTCTTCGATGATGCGGCTTTCGAGGTCGAAGACGGTGCGGACGCTCTCCTCGGTGAGGACGTCGGCCGGGGCGCCGCAATCGTGGAGGCGGCCGCCGGCCAGGGCGATGAGGTGGTCGGCGTAGCGGGCGGCGAGGTTGAGGTCGTGCAGCACCATCACGACCGTGGTGCCGCGGGTGCGGTTGAGGTCGGTCAGCAGGTCGAGGACGTCGATCTGGTGGCTGGCGTCGAGGAAGGTGGTGGGCTCGTCCAGGAGGAGGAGGTCGGTCTGCTGGGCCAGCGCCATGGCGATCCAGACCCGCTGGCGCTGCCCTCCGGACAGTTCGTCGACGGCGCGGTCGACGAGGCCGGCGGTCCGCGTCGCCTCCAGGGCCGCGCCCACCGCCGCGTCGTCCCCGGAGTTCCAGCGGGAGAAGATCCCCTGGTGGGGGTGGCGTCCGCGGCTGACGAGGTCGAGCACGGTGATGCCCTCGGGGGCGACCGGCGACTGGGGAAGCAGCCCGAGGGTGCGGGCCAGTTCCTTGGCGGGCATGCGGTGCACCTCCCGGCCGTCCAGGACGACGCGGCCCCGGCGGGGCGCGAGCAGCCGGGACAGGGAGCGCAGGAGCGTCGACTTCCCGCAGGCGTTCGCGCCGACGATGGCCGTGATCTCGCCGGGCGGGACGACCAGGTCGAGCGACTCGATCACGGGCCGGTCGCCGTAGGCGAGCGTGAGGCTCTCGGCCACGAGGGTGTGGGGCGTGGTCACAGCGAGCCTCCGGCCCGATGGGTGCGGACGATCAGGTAGATGAGGTAGGGGGCGCCGAGGACGCCGGTGACGATGCCGACCGGGTAGCGGGTGTCGAAGGCGAACTGGCCGGTGAAGTCACCGGCCAGGACCAGGAGCGCGCCGACGAGCCCGGCGGGCACCAGCAGGGAGCCGCCGGTGCCGAGGAGGCGGGCCGCGATGGGGCCGGACAGGAAGGCCACGAACGCGACCGGCCCGGCGGCGGCCGTGGCGAAGGCGATCAGGCCGGCGGCGGCGACCATGAGCGCGACGCGGGTGCGTTCGATGCGGACGCCGAGGGCGGCGGCGGTGTCGTCGCCGAGCTGCATCGCCGACAGGCCGCCCGTCAGGGACAGCAGGACGGGGGCGAGGACCGCGAGCGCGCCGAGCGCGGGCAGGACCTGCTCCCAGGTCGCGCCGTTGAGGCTGCCGGTCAGCCAGCGCACGGCCTCCTGGAGGTCCCATTCGGGGGCCCGGGACAGCACATAGGAGGTGATGCTGTCGAGCATCGCGGACATCCCGATCCCGATCAGGATGAGCCGCGTGCCGGTGACGCCGTCGCGGAACGCCAGGGCGTACATCAGCAGGGCGACGGCGACCGCGGCCGCGATCGCGAAGATCGTCACCTGGGTCCCGCCGAGGGACAGCGACACGATCGCGATGGCCGCCGCGGCGCTCGCCCCGGAGCTGATGCCGATGATGTCGGGGCTCGCCAGGGGGTTGCGGAGCATCGTCTGGAAGGTGACGCCGGCCAGGCCGAAGCTGAACCCCGCGGTGACGGCGAGGACGGCGCGCGGGAGGCGGAGCCGTCCGACCGTGAAGGACGCTCCCGGGACCTGTTCGCCGAGGACCACGCGGAGCACGTCGCCGGGCGGGTAGAACGTCTGCCCGGCCATCAGCGTCACGGCGAATCCGGCGGCCACGAGTACCGCCAGCGACAGCACGACGAGGCGGCGCCGGGAGGCGCGCCGGCGGCGGCCGCGCGCGACGATCGTCGCGGCAGGCGGCCGGGTCACGGCGGCGGTCACAGCTCACGCACTTTCTGGCGGCGGACGATGTTGATGAAGAACGGGGCGCCGATCAGCGCGGTCACGATGCCGACCTCGATGTCCTCGGGACGGGCCACCACCCGGCCGACGACGTCGCCGGCGGTCAGCAGCGACGCGCCGGCCAGGGCGGTGAACGGCAGCAGCCAGCGGTGGTCCACGCCGGCGAGCAGCCGGCACGCGTGCGGGACGAGGAGCCCGACGAAGGCGATCGGCCCCGCGACGGCGGTCGCCGAACCGCACAGCACGACGGCCCCGAGCGAGGCCGCGGCGCGGACGAGGGCGACGCGTTCACCGAGCCCGGCCGCGAGGTCGTCGCCCAGTGCGAGCGAGTTCAGGGCCCGGGCGCACAGCAGGCACACGAGGAGGCCGGCGGTGAGGAACGGCAGCACCTGCCCGATGCGCTCGTAGGACGCGCCGCCGACCCCGCCGACCTGCCAGAGCCGGAACCCTCCGGCGATGTCGTTGCGGGGCAGGACGACGGCGCTGACCAGGGAGGCGGAGGCGGCCGAGGTGGCGGCGCCGGCGAGCGTGAGCTTGAGCGGCGTCGCTCCGTCGCGTCCCAGGGAGCCGACGGTGTAGACGAACAGGGCCGAGACCGCGGCCCCCGCCATCGCGACCCAGATGTACCCGGTCGGCGAGGCGAGGCCGAAGAAGGCGACGGCGGTGACGACCGCCAGCGAGGCGCCCATGTTGACGCCGAGGATCCCGGGATCGGCGAGCGGGTTGCGGGTCACGCCCTGCATGACGGTGCCGGAGACGCCGAGGGCGGCGCCGATGAGCATGGCGAGCAGGGTGCGGGGGACGCGCTGGGCGACCGCCGCCTGTCCGAGGGTGTCGTCGGCGCCGCCCAGGCCCGCCCAGATGTCGGACCAGGCGACGGTGCGGCTGCCGAAGGTGACGGAGGCCGCCATGAGCGCGGCCAGAACCGCGATCGTGGCGAGCAGCCACAGGATCCGGCCGCGCGCAGGATGCCGCACGGGCACGGCGTCCCGCCCGCGGCCGATGTCGAGCGTCGTCACGTGACCTTGTCCGCGGCCGCGGCGAGCGCCTTGACGTAGTCCTCCAGCACCCACGAGATCGACAGCGGCGTCGGGTTCGCGGCGGTGCCCAGCGGCTTGCTGTCGGGCAGCAGGTACACCGATCCGCGCTCGACGGCGGGGATCTTCGACAGCAGCTTGTCCTTGCGGACCTTGTCGAGCAAGTGCCCCTTCTCGTCGCCGTACCCGGTGATGATGTCGACGTCGTCGAACACGTCGATCTGCTCGGCACTGCGCGTCAGGGCGAACTTGTCGGTGCCCCTGGACAGCCCGGCGATGCTGTTCGGGATCGTCAGCCCGAGGTCCTGGAAGAAGAGCGTGCGGGTGTCGTGCGTGGTGTAGAAGCCGATCTGGCTTACGTCGCCGGGGTCGACATGCGTCATGAACATCGCCGACTTGCCTTTGAGCTGCGGGTACTTCGCGACGACCCGCTTGATGTCGCCTTCGATGCGGCCGATGAGCTTCTCTCCCTCGGCGGCCAGGCCGAGGGCCTTGCCGTTCATCCGGATGATCTCGCGCCACGGGGTCGCCCAGGCGGCGTCCGGGTAGGCCACCACGGGGGCGATCTCGCTGAGGGTCTCGTAGTCCTGCTTGGTCAGGCCCGAGTAGGCGGCCAGGATCACGTCCGGCCTGGTGTCGGCGACGGCCTCGAAGTCGATGCCGTCGTTCTCGTCGAACAGGACGGGCGTCTTGGCGCCGAGCTGCTTCAGGCGCTCGTCCACCCAGGGCAGGACCCCGTCGCCGTCGTCGTCGCCGAAGTTCGCGGCGGCCATGCCGACCGGGACGACCCCGAGGGCCAGCGGCACCTCGTGGTTGGCCCAGTTGACCGTGGCCACCCGCTTCGGCTTGGCCTCGATGGTGGTCGTCCCCAGCGCATGCTTGATCGTCATGGGGAAGGCGCTGGACCCGCCGCTCGCGGCCGCCTCCTTCTCGTCCGGCGAACCGCCGCAGGCGGCGATGCCGGCCAGCAGGACGGCCAGCACGGCAAGGATGCGAAGGCTGGGTGGACGTTTCACTCGGTACTCCACTGTCAGGATTCCGCCGGCGGGTCGCCCTCGCGCGTCCGGATCACGGGGTCCGTGTCCGCCGGGCGGGCGCACCGTGCAGCACGCGATCAGGTCAAGGTTAGGTAAGGCTTGCCTTAGCCGGAACTGTACGAGGATCACCCGTGATGTCGCAATCAAGCCTTTGAGACAGCGGTTGTCGAGATCGGGACATGGGCAGGCCGCCGGCCCGCGCACGGCAAGGCGGTCTCCGGCGCCTCAACCCGTCCGGAAGGTGCCGGGGGTCAGCCCGGTCACGCGCCGGAAGGCCACACCGAACGCGCTCACCGACCGGTAGCCGACCTCCTCGGCCACGGCGTCGGTCTCCCACCCCCGGCCGAGCAGCGCGACCGCGTGCTGGGCGCGCACCGCCGCGACCCACCGCGCGAAGCTGGTGCCCGTCTCCGCGGTGAACGCACGGGTGATCGTGCGGGCGCTCACACCCAGCTCGCGGGCCCAGTCCGACAGCGTCCGCTGGTCGCCCGGATCGTCCCGGACGGCGTCGGCGATCGGCCGCAGTAGGCCCGACGTGGGCATGTGCAGCAGCAGTTCGTGCGGGGACGGAGCGAGCACGTCGAGCACCATCGCCTCGGTCACCGCCCGCGACCCGGCGGGCAGCCGCGCGTCGGCCAGCCGCGCCAGCAGCAGCCGGAGCAGCGGGGTGATCTCGACTCCGACGGGCACCGGAGAGATCGAGGACACGGCGTCGAAGCCGATGAAACCGGCCCGGCACCGGGTCCCGGCGATCGCCGAGCCGGAGTGCAGCGTGCCCGCGGACATCCACAGGCCCAGCGCCGGAGTGATCGTCCAGACCCGCGCCCCGACCACGGCCGTGGACACGCCCCGCTCGTTCCAGAGCAGCTCATGGAACGGGTGGGAGTGCTCGTTCCACGTGGTGTCGCGGGCGAAGTCCTCACTCCAGCTCGCGATCGCGAACGGCATCTCGACCGGCCCGGCGGCAAGGGCCGGCAGCGTACGGACCTCCCTGGTCACGGCGAGGCACCGGGGCGGGACACCAGCAGCATCACCCAACCCTAAGTCCCCGGCCCCTCCCGGAAGTTAGGTGACCCTTATATTTGGGCGATGCCCCCTTCTGAGATCCGCGCGGTCCGTACCGAGACCGAGCTTCGGGAGATCGTCCAAGAACCGCCCCAGCCCATCTGGGACAAGGACATCGGCCGGATCGACGAGCACGCCCGCACGATCATCGCGCACTCGCCGCTCGTCCTTCTGGCGACGTCCACCCCCGAGGGGACCTACGACGTCTCGCCCCGCGGGGACCCGGCCGGGTCGGTCCTCGTCCTGAGCGACCACCGGCTCGTGCTCGCCGACCGGCCCGGCAACCACCGGGTCGACAGTTTCCGCAACGTGCTGCACAACCCGCACGTCGGGATGCTGTTCCTCGTACCGGGGATGAACGAGACGCTGCGGGTGAACGGCCGCGCGACGCTCGTGTCGGACGCCCCGTTCTTCGACGACCTGATGGTCCGCGGCAAGAAGCCCCGGCTCGCGATCCTCGTCGACGTCGAGGAGTTGTACATGCACTGCGGAAAGGCGTTCCTGCGCTCTTCGCTGTGGAACCCCGAGACCTGGCCGGACCGCAAGAGCCTGCCCACACTCGGGCAGATCGCCAAGGACCACCTCGACCTCAAGGAGCAGTCCGCGGAGCAGATCGACACAGCACTCGACCAGGACTACGAACTGAACCAGTACTGACACCGAGGGTCCGACACCGAGGGTCCGACACCGAGACAAGCCGCCAAAAGCCCCGCCTCGGAGCCGGTTCGACTCGCTAGGGCCGGTCGAATGCGCCTGCCTTGATCCGCTGGAGCAGGCGTCCGAACTGATCACCGGTCACGGCCAGCCGCCCGGATCCTTGGAATCCCGGATGGCGAGACCACTGATCACTCCGGCCACTTCGATGCACGCCTCATCGTTGATCGCCCCGCTTCGGGAGCTCTTGCGCCAACTGGTCTCCACTCGCCACCTCCACCAACTCCGCGACACGTGCCCGGGAAGCGTCCTCAGATAGGGCCTTGAACCCGATTCGCTCGTAATCTACGACGGCGAGTTCCTGTACCTCCGCTGCGTCCTCGATCAGTCGCCCGCCCCGCCGAGCACCGGCGTAGGCGACCTGACGGCCCTTCACCGTGATGAGACGGAACGGGCCGTCAAGTCCCAGGTGCGCGCCTGCCGACTTCAAGATCAGCCGTACCGACACATGGGGCAGTTTCCCAAGTTCAAGCAGGTACCTGAGCTGGGCGCACATCACCTCACTCGCGACACGGCGGAGTCCTTCGACCATTTCAGGCTTCTAGGTGGGCCTCGATGTTCTTCTTTTCGGCGATGGTTTTCGACGGTTTTCAGAATCTCCTCTGCCGTGGTCTGCCCACCTTTATGTCTTTCGGTGACGTCGGAGTTTACATGATCAGCTACGTCGTTGTCCGTATCCGGTCAGTTTCTGGGTTTTGCTTGAACTTCTGCTGTCGGGTGTCCAATTCTTGGAGCGTTTATGGCAGTGCGCCCAACGGGGGAAGGGTCTGCTCCATGCTGCATATTCACTTCACGGCGGAAGATCTGGGCCGGACGCGGCTGGCCACCGGTCCGGAGCCGATGTGGGAGATGCTGCTCAGCCTGCACAAGCTCACCGACAACGAAGGGCGGGTCGTGTTCGACGGCTGGCGGCGGCGCGTCCGCACCGTGGACCGGACGGGGCTGCCCATGTCGGCGCGCTGGCTGCCGCTTCTGGCGCCACCGGTCGGCTACTCCCCGGACTTCCTGACCCCCGCGAGGCAGGCGGGCGACCTCGGCACGGGCCTGGACCTGGTGCTGGCGACGCCGCGCCGGCGCCTCCGCCACGACCTGACAACGCTGGCGGCACAGCAGCCGCTCCGCGGTCCCGTCGCCGAACTGGCGGACGGTTCCAAGGGGGCGCTGCACCAGCTCGGGCGAGCCCTGCGCGACTATCACGCGCACGCTCTCGCCCCGTTCTGGGACCGCATCCGGACCGACGTCCACGCCGACCTGACCACCCGGGGCAAGACCTTCCTGCACTCGGGGATCGAGGCGGTCCTGACCGGTCTGCACCCCGGGGCACGGTGGAACCCGCCAGTCCTGGAGCTGCCGTACAGCAGGGACCACCACATCCACCTGGACGGACGCGGGGTGCGCCTGCTTCCGTCCTTCTTCTGCTGGGGACGGCCCTTCACCTTTCACGACCCCGTACTCCCCCCGGTCATCGCCTACCCCATCGAGCACGACCTGGCCTGGACGGCACCGCGCTCGCCGCGGGACCCCGGACGTCCGCTGGCCGCTCTGCTCGGCCGCACGCGCACCGCGGTCCTGACCACGGTGGCCGCGGGCGGCGGCTGCACCACCACCGAACTCGCCCGGCGCACCGGCATCTCGCTCGCCTCGGCGAGCCAGCACACCGGCGTACTGCGGGACGCGGGCCTCATCACGACCGTCCGCCGCGGCGGCCACGTCGTCCATTCCCTCCGGCCGGCCGGTGCCGCACTGATCCATGCCCCCGCCGGCCGGGGCCGGCCGAGGTAGGCACGCGAACAGGGGCACTCCGCCTGTGACGGCGGGGTGCCCCTGTCTCACCGGCCTGTCATGGCCCGTTCAGATGGTGCCCGTTCAGATGGTGGCGGTCGCCGTCTTGGACTTGGGGCCGATGAACTTGCCCGTGTTCCCGTTGTAGCGCTCCGCCAGCCAGGCGATCCCCTTGCCTTCCTTCATGTTGTAGTTGCACACGCCCCACTTGCCGGAGCCGAGAGAGTTGCGGCACACGCCCTTGCGGCCGTAGCTGGTCGCCCAGACGGCGACGGCCGAGTAGCCGTCCTTCTTGGTGTCCTTGACGTAGAACTTGTCGCCGTAGGTCTCGAAGCAGGCGGTGGACCCGGTCGTGCTGACGCACTTGCGCGACTTGAGGTCGAGGGCGCGGCCGACCGACTGGCTGACGGGCGCGGCATCGGTGGTGGCCTGGGCGTCGCCGCGCGGGGGCGGGGTGGGAGCGGTTGCCGCCTGGGCGGAGGCCATGGACAGCAGCGGGGTGACCGTGATGGCCGTCATCGCGCCGGTGACGGCCAGCATACGCAGGTTGGCGAACATGGGAGCTTCCTCTCTGCGGGGTCACGTCACGGCCCCGGTCGGAGCCGCGTCTTACGGGACCGATGGTCCTTCGCGGCCGAGCCGGGAGTCAGCCCCCTTTCAGTCCTGCCTGAAACCCAAGTGATGATCGACACCGCGGCCGTTCGACGAGTCAGCGCCGTGACCGCGAGCGGGCGGACGTGAGGGCCGCGGTCAGGAGGCCCTTGGTGGAGGCCGTCAGGAAGGTCGTCCAGTCGAAGTAGTCGCGCCAGAGGGTGATGCGATCGTCCTCGACCTTGAAGGTGCCGCAGACCCAGAACTCGGCGCGCCATGAGCCGCGTTCCAGGACGTCGGTGCGTTCGGTGAGGACGACCGGTCCGTTCGCGGCGATGTTGTGGACGCGGGCCTCGAAGCCGGTGCCGTAGCGGGTCATCATGCGGAGGGTCTTCTCGACGGCGGGAAGGCCGCGGG
>NZ_SMKY01000088.1 GCF_004349235.1 Actinomadura darangshiensis
GCCTGATCCCCCAAGACCCAGAAGGCCCCCGCGGGTGTAGGAACGCGGGGGCCTTCTGGGTCTTGGGGGATCAGGCCGGGCGGAGCGGGCTCAGTGGAACTGGCCCTCTTCCGTGGAGCCCTTCAGCGCCGTGGTGGAGGAGTCCGGGTTGATCGCGGTGCTCACCATGTCGAAGTAGCCGGTGCCGGCCTCGCGCTGGTGCTTGACCGCGGTGAAGCCCTTCTCGGCCGCCGCGAACTCGCGCTCCTGCAGGTCGACGTAGGCGGTCATGCCCTCGCGGGCGTAGCCGTGCGCCAGGTCGAACATGCCGTAGTTGAGCGCGTGGAAGCCGGCCAGCGTGATGAACTGGAACTTGAAGCCCATGTGGCCGAGCTCGCGCTGGAACTTGGCGATGGTCGCGTCGTCCAGGTGCGCCTTCCAGTTGAAGGACGGCGAGCAGTTGTAGGCCAGCATCTGGTCCGGGTACTCGGCCTTGACGGCTTCGGCGAACTTGCGGGCCACCTCCAGGTCCGGGGTGCCGGTCTCCATCCAGATGAGGTCGGAGTGCGGCGCGTAGGCCTTGGCGCGGGCGATGCAGGGCTCGATGCCGTTGCGGACCCGGTAGAAGCCCTCGGCGGTGCGCTCGCCGGTGATGAACTCGCGGTCGCGCTCGTCCACGTCCGTCGTGATCAGGGTCGCGGCCTCGGCGTCGGTCCGCGCGATGATCAGAGACGGGACGCCCGAGATGTCCGCGGCGAGGCGGGCGGTGTTCAGCGTCTTGATGTGCTGCGAGGTCGGGATGAGGACCTTGCCGCCGAGGTGGCCGCACTTCTTCTCGGAGGCCAGCTGGTCCTCCCAGTGCACGCCCGCCGCGCCTGCGGCGATCATGCCCTTCATCAGCTCGAAGGCGTTCAGCACGCCCCCGAAGCCGGCCTCGGCGTCGGCCACGATCGGGGCGAGGAAGTGCGTGTCGTCCGCGCCCTCCCGCCCGTCCGACTCGGCCCACTGGACCTGGTCGGCGCGCAGCAGCGCGTTGTTGATGCGGCGCACGACGGCCGGGACCGAGTTCGCCGGGTAGATGCTCTGGTCCGGGTAGGTCTGGCCCGCCAGGTTGGCGTCCGCCGCGACCTGCCAGCCGGACAGGTAGATGGCCTTGAGGCCGGCCTTCACCTGCTGGACGGCCTGCAGCCCGGTCAGCGCGCCCAGGGAGTGGACGTAGTCCTCCTCGTGCAGGAGCGTCCAGAGCCGCTCGGCGCCGAGGCGCGCGAGGGTGTGCTCCTCCTGGACCGAGCCGCGGATCCGGATGACGTCCTCGGCCGTGTAGGTCCGCTCGACGCCCTTCCACCGCGGGTCGGTCTCCCACTGTCGCTGCAGTTCCTGGGCTGCGCCCTTGAGGCGACTATCGCTCATCGTCATGCCCTTCCGTGTCGTCCCCTGGGTGCTTGTGGACGACTATGCCCGGGCTGCAACCCCTTATGAACTCGTGAGTAACGAAAGAACTGCGAATTTTCCGCTATCATGAAGCGGTGACGACCTTGCGGACAGAAGAACCCCTTAACTTGACGAGTGACGTGGACCTCGTCACGTTCGGGCAGCGGCTCCGGCACCTGCGGCGCGGCCGCGGCCTGACGCTGTCGGAGCTCGGCGAGCGCGTCGGGCGCGCCCCGTCCCAGCTTTCGCTGCTGGAGAACGGGCGCCGCGAGCCCAAGCTGTCGCTGCTGCAGGCCCTCGCCACCGCGCTGGAGTGCCCGGTGGAGGAGCTGCTGCGCCGCCAGCCGCCGAGCCGCCGCGCCCAGCTGGAGATCCAGCTGGAGGAGGCCCAGCGCGACCCCCTGTACCGGACCCTCGGCCTGTCGCACCTCAAGGTCGGCAAGCGGATGCCGAACGAGATCATCGAGCACATCCTCGCGCTGTACGGGGAGCTGAAGCGCAGCCGCACCAAGCCGACCGCGAGCCCGGAGGAGGCGCGCAAGGCCAACGCCGAGCTGCGCCGCCAGATGCACGAGCGCGGCAACCACTTCGCCGACATCGAGCGCGTGGCGTCCCAGACCCTCGACTCGGTCGGGTACCGGCGCGGCGCGGTGTCGCAGGGCCTGCTGATGACGCTGGTCGGCCACTTCGGGTTCAGCCTCCAGTACGTCCAGGACCTGCCGCGCTCCGTCCGGTCGGTGACCGACCTGCGCAACCGGCGGATCTACCTGGAGCGCGAGCAGCTCGGCATGCACACGCCGCGGACGATCCTGCTGCAGACCCTCGGGCACATCGCGCTCGACCACGACCAGCCGCGCGACTTCGCCGACTTCCTGCGCCAGCGCGTCGAGGCCAACTACTTCGGCGCCGCGATCCTGATGCCCGAGCGCAGCGTCGTCCCGTTCCTGCAGGAGGCCAAGGCGGAGCGGGAGCTGTCGGTGGAGGATCTCGCGGACGTCTTCTCCGTCTCCTACGAGATGGCCGCGCACCGCTTCACCAACATCGCGACCCACCATCTCGACCTCCAGCTGCACTTCACCAAGAACGACGAGAACGGCACGATCTACAAGGCGTACGCCAACGACGGCCTGGCCTTCCCGCAGGACGAGGACGGTGCGATCGAGGGCCAGCGGATGTGCCGGGAGTGGGCCGGGCGGCACGTGTTCGGCGCCGACGACCGCTACTCGGTCTACTACCAGTACACCGACACCCCGAGGGGCACGTACTGGTGCCTCTCGCACATCGACCCCAGCCACGCGCGCGACTTCGCGATCACCCTGGGCGTCCGGTTCGAGGACTCGCGCTGGTTCCGCGGCCGGGAGACGACCCGGCGCCGCAAGTCGTCCTGCCCGGACGGCGACTGCTGCCAGCGGCCCCCGAAGGAGCTGTCGGACCGGTGGGAGGGCATGGCCTGGCCGTCGGCGCGCGCGCACTCGCACGTCCTGTCCGTCCTGCCGCCGGGGGCGTTCCCTGGTGTGGACGACGCCGACGTCTACGAGTTCCTGGACCGGCACGCCGCCGAGTGACCGGTGTGTTGCGGCGGCGTCAACTCTTCGGGTCGGTTCGCCGTGACCTGTGCCGACGGTGAATGATCTGGGGAGATCTGGCGTTTCCTGGTAGGTGAGGGGACGTCAGGTCGGCACCGCCGGCCGAGGACGCCCGGATGACGGCCCGGAACGGGAGGAGAGCGCGTGCTGCCCGAGGTCGCGTCGTGGTTGGCCCGCCGCACGAGCACGGCGGAGGACTGGCCGCCGCGCCTCCTGCTCGCCGCCAAGGGCGGCACCAGGATCAGCGTCGTGCTGCCCGCGCGCGACGAGGAGGCGACGGTCGGCGCGATCGTCGCCGCCGTCCGCACCGACCTGGTCGAGCGCATCCCGCTGGTGGACGAGATCGTCGTGGTCGACTCCCGGTCCGCCGACCGGACCGCCGCGGTGGCCGCCGCGGCGGGCGCCGAGGTGGTGGCGCAGGACGCCGTCCTGCCGCGGCGGGGCCGCATGTCCGGCAAGGGCGAGGCGCTGTGGAAGTCGCTCGCCGCGACGTCCGGCGACCTGATCGTGTTCGTGGACGCCGACCTGCGCGAGTTCACCTCGTCCTATGTGACGGGGCTGCTCGGGCCGCTGCTGACCGACCCGTCCGTGGGCTACGTCAAGGGCTGCTACGACCGGCCGCTGGTGGACGGCGACCGGCGGGTCGAGGGCGGCGGCGGCCGGGTCACCGAGCTGGTCGCGCGGCCGCTGATCAACCTGCACTGGCCACTGCTCGCCGGCGTCATGCAGCCGCTCGGCGGCGAGTACGCCGGGCGCCGCGCGCTGCTGGAGCGGCTGCCGTTCGTGACCGGTTACGGGGTGGAGCTCGGCCTGCTCCTGGACGTCTACCAGGACTCCGGCCTCGACGCGATCGCGCAGGTCGACCTCGGCCGCCGGGTGCACAAGCACCAGTCCACCGAGGCGCTCGGCGCGATGTCGGGGCAGATCATGCTGGCCGCCTGGTCGCGGCTGGAGCGGCACGGCCGGATGATGCCCCTGGAGGCCCCCTCGACCGCGCTCACCCGGTTCCGCCGGGGCCCCGGTGGGCACGACGCCCGCACGACCGACGTCGCGGTGGGGGAGCGCCCGCCGATGATCGAGGTGCCGGAGTACGCCGCCGCCCGCTCCATCTCGCCCGGCCGCAGGTAGGACCCTCGCTGTGAAACGGGCCACGGTGTTACCTCTGGTAACGCCCGTTGGTGCTACCGTTGGTAACAGTAATATTGGAGAGAGGGTCGAATAATCATGACGAGCGCGGAGCAGACTCCCTTCTCGCTGGAGCCCGGCGAGGACGTTCGCGAGGTCAGGGACTGGGTGCACGAGTTCGCCAAGGACGTCATCCGTCCGGCGGCGCAGGAGTGGGACGAGCGCGAGGAGACCCCCTGGCCGCTGATCCAGGAGGCGTCCAAGATCGGCATCTACTCCCTCGACTTCTTCGCCACCCAGTGGCTGGAGCCGAGCGGCCTCGGCATCCCGGTGGCGTTCGAGGAGCTGTTCTGGGGCGATGCGGGCATCGCGCTGTCCATCGTGGGCACCGGCCTCGCCGCCGCCTCCGTCGCCGCCGTAGGCACCGCCGACCAGACCGCCGAGTGGGTGCCGCAGATGTTCGGCACCACCGACGACATCAAGCTCGGCGCCTTCTGCGCCTCCGAGCCCGACGCCGGCAGCGACGTCGGCTCGATCCGCAGCCGCGCCGTCTTCGACGAGGCCAAGGACGAGTGGGTGCTGAACGGCACCAAGACCTGGGCGACCAACGGCGGCATCGCCGACGTCCACGTCGTCGTCGCCTCCGTGCACCCCGATCTCGGCAGCCGGGGCCAGGCCAGCTTCATCATCCCGCCGAACACGCCGGGGCTGAAGCAGGGCCAGAAGTTCAAGAAGCACGGCATCCGCGCCTCCCACACCGCCGAGGTGATCCTTGAGGACGTGCGCGTCCCGTCCCACCTGATCGTCGGCGGCAAGGAGCGGTTCGACGAGCGCATCGCCCGCACCCGCGAGGGCAAGAGCTCCAAGGGCCAGGCCGCGCTGAAGACCTTCGAGACGACCCGCCCGTCCGTCGGCGCGATGGCGCTCGGCGTCGGCCGCGCCGCCTACGACTACGCACTGCGGTACGCGCAGGACCGCGAGCAGTTCGGCAAGAAGATCGGCGACTTCCAGGCGATCGCCTTCAAGCTGGCCGACATGAAGACCCGCCTGGACGCCGCCCGCCTCATGGTGTGGCGGGCCGCCTGGATGGCGAGCACCGGCAAGGACTTCGCCAACGCCGAGGGCTCCATGGCCAAGCTGATGGCCAGCGAGATGGCGGTCCACGTCACCGAGGAGGCCATCCAGATCCTCGGCGGCAACGGCTACACCCGCGAGTACCCGGTGGAGCGCATGCACCGCGACGCCAAGATCTTCACCATCTTCGAGGGCACCTCGGAGATCCAGCGCCTCGTCATCGGCCGCACCGTCACCGGCCTCCCCGTCCGCTAGCCGGGCGCCGGAACCGGTCAAGCCGGCGGGGTGAGGTGGCGGGTGAAGAAGTGGGCCGCACAATCGGCCTCGAACCTCGGCAGCTCCTTGTGCGTGCCCGCGTTGGCGTGCAGCGTCTTCTCCTTCGAGGCGAAGGCGTCGAACAGCGCGAGGCCGGCCTGCCGGTCGATGTGCTGGTCGTGCCACTGGAGGTCGAACTCGATCGGGATGGTGATGCGGCTCGCCGGCTCGGCCAGGCGGTCGGGCCAGTGCAGACCGAAGACCGCGGCGGTGATCCGGGGCTCGGCCGCCGCCAGCGGCACGCCGATCGCGGTGGCCATGTTCAGGCCGAAGTAGCCGACCGGCCCGCCTGCGCCGATCTCCGGCAGCTCCTGGAGGGCGTCCAGGGTCGCCTGCCATTCCGGCACGGCTTGCTCGGCCAGGTGGGCGTTGTACCGGACGACGATCGGGCCTTCGGGCTCGCCGGCCGCCCTCGCCCGGAGGAGGGCGGCGATCTCCTGCTCGTCGTGGGGTGTGCGCGGCCGGTCGCCGTGTCCGGGCGCGTCGATGGTCGCGACGGTGAAACCGCAGCCGGTCACGATGCGGTGCGCGCGTCCGGCCATTCCGGGGGCCCGCTTGTCCCGGCCGCCGCCGTGCCCCATCAGGACCAGCGGCGCATGCTCGGAGCCGGATGCCGGCGACCAGAGGACGCCGGGGACCTCGCCTACCGTGAAGTCGCGTTCGACGACGCCGTTCGACGACGTCTCCGCGGTGAATCGCAAAGAATCCATGGTCGGTGCCTTTCGGGAGTGCCTGTTCACGGCGCTCCCGGCGACACCTGCGTCAATCGCCCGACCGTGACCAGGTGGGGAGCACCCACGTCGGTACAGCGGTTCATGGGTCTCACCTCCTCGCCTGATGCCACGGCCTCCGGCAAGCTACCAGCCGTCCGCAGACCCGCCCAACACCTTTTCCGCTAAGCGTCGCGCCGCTTGAGAAGCACCAGGCCGCCGGGGCGGCCGGGCAGCAGCTGCGCCAGCGGCGACAGTACGAACACGAACCCGATCACACCGGTGATCGCGACCCCCGGGTCGCCGACCGCCACCGTCACCTTGGCGTGCAGGATCGCCGCGCCGAGGAAGAACGAGACGGCCGAGACCACGACGCCGAGCACCAGCGCGACCAGCCCGAATACGAGGGCCTTGGCCGCGGGCATCGGCGTGCGCCGCGGCACCGCGGGGAGGCTGGCGCGGATCATCCCGGTGGAGTGCTCGGAGGTGATGACCATGGCGCCGAGCACGCAGATCGCGAGCTGGCTGAGGAACATCCCGCTGCCCAGGATCGAGCTTGCCGGGTCCTCGGTCCACTGGGCGCGGTCGGCGGGCGCGGTCTTGTCCCACTGCGCGACCGTGAACGACATCAGCAGCGCCGTGAAGCCCACGTTGAGCAGCACGAGGAGGATCAGCGACCAGACGGTGGAGCGCACCGACCGGATCTTGGTCCACTCGGCGAGCAGCAGCCGCCCGAACCCGGGCAGGGCCATGGTCGCGGTCATGGAGCACCCCCGATGCCGATGAGGTGGCCGACCGTGCGCGCGTCATCGGCGGCATTCGTCCCGCCGTACCGTTCGGCGAGGTTCCTGGCGTCGATCATCAATGTCCGCCCCTGGGGTGCGTGCGTGCAAAGCCATGTGCCCGAAAAATGCGCCGGAGGTAACCGAAATCCGCACATCTGGGAGCTGTTGTCTGCCGGCCCGCGTGGGTCCCTACTATGACGCGCTTCAAGAGCGAAGTGAGACGAGTCAGGCGAGGAGTTTCAGATCCAGCCGGGCTATCCGGCTCTGTTCGCCGATGAGGTCGATGCCGGTGATCCGGCCGCCCGCGAACGCGAATCTGAATACCACGAGTGTCCGCTCGCCCCGGGTCCAGACTGCGCCTGCGATGCCGTCGACCAGGGCGGGCCGTGCCCCGCCCGCACGGCCGAACAAGAACCGGGCCGCCTCCGCCGAGCCGAAGGCCTCCGCGGGTGCGCCCATCCGCGCCGCGTTCTGATCGGCACGCAGGATGACGTCAGGGTCGAGCATGGCGAGCAGGGCTTCGAAGTCGCCGCCGCGGGAGGCCGCGAGGAAGGCGGCGACGGCCTCGTGCCTGCGCCTCGCGTCGGCCGCGGACGGCGTCTCCGCTCCCTGGACGCGGCGGCGCGCCCGGCTGGCCAGCTGGCGGGCCGCCGCCGGTGACCGCTCGATGATCGGCGCGATCCGGTCGAAGGGCACGTCGAAGAGGTCGTGCAGCACGAACGACAGCCGCTCCGCGGGACGCAGCGTGTCCAGGACGACGAGCAGCGCCAGCCCGACCGAGTCGGCGAGCAGCGCCTCCCGCTCGGGGTCGGCCGTCTCGCCGCCCTCGGGCGTCGTCTCCGCCAACCGCTCGTCGGTGACCTCCTCCCGCCGCGACCGGCGGGCACGCAGGATGCTCAGGCTGACCCGTGCCACCACGGTGGTCAGCCATGCGTCGAGGTCGCGCACCTCGCCGGCCTCCGACCGGGACAGCCGGAGCCAGGCCTCCTGGACCGCGTCCTCGGCGTCGCCCGAGGAGCCGAGCATGCGATGGGCGATGGCCTGCAGCCGCGGCCGGCGCGCTTCGAACAGCTCGGCCAGGGGCCGTTGAGCGTTGACCGTCACACTTCCCTCCCGTCGCGCGTCATAGTAATGACCCGCGCGAGCCGACAGGCGCACCGGCCAGATTTGACGAGATTCGGTCATATCTGGTGCGTTTTTTGGGCTCATAGGGATGAATGTCCAACCATGCGAGGAGGACCACGATGCAGTTCGTGCTGGTCATCTACAACGGCGATGAGGAGGCGGCTTCCGAGGATGACAAGAAGGCGGCCTACGCCGACTACGCCGCTCTCAACAGCATGGAGAACGTGACCGGATGCCCTCCGCTGGGATTGCCCGAGAAGGCGACGACCGTTCGCGTGGAGAACGGCTCGCCCGTCACCGCCGGCGGTCCGTACCTTGACATCAAGGGTGCGGTGAGCGGCTTCATCGTCGTCGAGGCCGAGGACCTCGACGGCGCGGTCGCCGTGGCGGCCCGCGTGCCGCAGGCACGGATGGGCGGCGCGGTCGAGGTGCGGCCCTCCATCGCGTCCTGGTGATCGGCCGGCCGCGTACCCCGCGCCGGGGACGCGGCCGCCGCATCCGGCTCGGTTCAGTTCGCCGACGAGTTCTTCTACCCGGCTCGCCGTCGGAATGTGCGGGTCCTGCATGATGGTGCAGCTGATCGACGAGGTTCCCAACGAGCGGATGTTCCACAAGGACTATCCGTACCGGTCGTCCGGTTCGACGGCGCGGCGGAGATCGCGGCCGCCCACGGGCGGGCCGATGTGGTCTTCGCGGCGAACACGTTCTCGCACATCTCACACGTCGGCCATGGCGGCACACCACGGCTTCGAGCTGGTCGACGCCGAGCGCCTGCCGGTCCACGGCGGCGAGGTGCGGTACACGATGACGCCGCCCGGCGCCGCGAGGAGCCGGTCGCGCTTCTCAGGGGCCTGCGCGGCCAGGGCAAGCGCATCGTCGGCCACGGAGCCACGGGCAAGAGGGCCACGGTGTTGAACTACTGCGGCATCGGCCCCGACCTGGTCTCCTTCGCGTGGGACAGCACGCCCGCCGAACAGGGCCTGCACACACCGGGCACGCATCCGGCGGCCGGTGGATCCGCTATGTGCCTGAAGCCTGGGTCGTCTGAGCTCCCTGATGGGGGAGGAACGAGCATGACGGACGCCGGGGCGTTCGCGGGCCGCGCGGCCATCGTGACCGGCGGTGGATCGGGCATCGGCCGCGTCGACGTCCTGGTGAACAACGCGGCCCGCACCGCTGGGCGAGATCGACGCCGGCGCCGCCCGGAAGCAGGTCGCCATCACACTCCTGGCGTCGCCGGCCCTCGCCCAGGAGGTCCTGCCGAGCCTGCGGGAGACGCGGGGCGTCATCGTCAACGTCAGCCCCTACCCGCCGCTGCGCGGCTGGCCGCAGAACTCGGTGTACGGCGTCACCAAGGTCGCCCTGGACGGCGAGGTCTCCTCGGTCGCCCGGTAGGTGTACGGGCTCGGCGGCGCGTGCGGCGTCACGGTGTAGCGGCGGCGAGCAGCCTCGGGGTGAGCAGGGCCGCCGTGGTGGCGATGCCGGCGACGATGTCGAAGTAGGTCGCGGTGAGCTCCGGGTCGTCCTGGACGGCGCGCAGTAGCGCCAGGCGCTGGTCCGAGGCCGGTGCCAGCCGCGCGACGTCCAGGGTGGACCGGTACCCGGGGGTGAGCGCCTCGTCCCGGTCGTCGGCGTATCGCCGCAGCGCGTCGTCCAGCGCGGCGGGGTCGCCGGTGAGCCGGCCGCCCAGGTGCCGGGTGAGGAGCTCGGCCTGGGTGAAGGCGTCGCTGATGCCCCGGGCGGTGATCGAGTCCTTGTGGTGGCCCGCGTCGCCGACCAGCGCCCAGCCGGGCCCGGCCGCCCGCCGGAAGAAGTTCCGCTGGTCGCCGGTGCCGCGGAGCCGCTCCACCTGGCGGCCGCCGCGGAGCCGTTCGCCCAGTTCCGACGCGGTCGTGTGGACCTGGTGCAGGTGGGCGCGGGCGGCGTCGGCGCGGACCCGCCGGAAGTCGTCCTGCGGGAAGTAGGTCAGGACGAGGGTGGCGCCGTCGTTGGTGGGGACGGCGGCGACCCAGCCGCCGGCCCGCTCGTGGAGTTCCAGGCCGGTGACGGGGACGTCCGTCCAGTACGAGTAGTACGCGCAGGTCAAGGTGGGGTCCAGTGCGGTGTAGGGGGCGTCCGTGAGCCGGGCGACGGTGGAGCGCATCCCGTCCGCGCCGATCACCAGGCGCGCCGTCTCGGTGAACCGCCGGCCCCGGTGGTCGCCCTCGACCCCGACGACCCGACCGGTTTCGTCGCGCAGCAGGCCGGTGATCCGGCAGTGCTCGCGCAGCTCCGCGCCGGCGGTCGCCGCCGCCCTGGCCAGGATGGTGTCCAGGACGTGGCGGCGGGGCGCGTAGGCGGCGCGCTGCCCGTCCACGCCCTGGGCGCAGCCGTCGAGGTGCACGTCGGCGACCCGGTACCGCACGCGCTCCAGCGGCGGGCATCCGGACGCGCGCACGGCGTCGAGCAGGCCCCAGCGGGCGAGCGCCGCGACCCCGGGCTGGTGGATGAGGTGGGTGGACAGGGTGTCGGAGGGGAACGCGGCCCGGTCGAGCAGGAGCACGCGGTGTCCCGCGCGGGCGAGCAGCATGGCGGTGGGCGACCCGGCGCACCGGGCCCCCACCACGATGGCGTCGTACACGATGTGCCTCGGAATCAGCCGGCGCCGGTGAGCGCGTCGAGCAGGGACCGGCGGTCGACCTTGCCGGTGGGGGTGAGCGGGAGCTGCTCCAGGACGGTGATCCGGCGCGGCAGCATGTAGGCGGGAAGGCGCTCGCCGAGCTCGGCGTAGAGCTGCTCGGTGCTGTTGTGCTCGCCGGTCACGGCGGCCGCCAGCTCCGGTTCGCCGCCCGGTCCGGCGGTGTCGCGCGCCGACACCGCGAGGACGGTCGCGTCGCGGACGCCGGGCATCGCGCGGAGCACGGACTCGATCTCGCCCAGCTCGATCCGGTGGCCCCGGATCTTGACCTGGTGGTCGGTCCGGCCGAGGTGGACGAGGCCGCCGTCCTGCCGGGACACCCGGTCCCCGGTGCGGTACCAGCGGCCGGCCTCGCCGGCCGAGGGCAGGAACCGCCCGGCGTCGGCGGCGGGGTCGAGGTAGCCGGGGAACAGCTGCGGGCCCCGGACGCACAGCTCGCCGGCGTCGGCCGGGTCCCCGTGCTCGTCCACCGTCGTCCAGTCCAGGCCCGGGAAGCAGGGCCCGATCGGGACGGTCCCGTTGGCGGTGCGCGGCCAGTCGGCGGGGGAGTCCGGCAGCCGGTAGGCGCTGCAGGCGACGGTGAGCTCGGTCGGGCCGTACAGCACCTCGATCCGGCTGCCCGAGGCCGCGGTCCGCCACCGGCGGGCCGCGTCGAGGGTGAGCGCCTCGCCGCCGAACAGGCTCCAGCGCAGCGTCGGCATGCAGTCCGGGCGGAGGGTGCCGAGGCGGTCGGCGAAGGAGATCAGCGACGGCACCGAGAACCAGTGGGTGAGCCCCAGGGTGTTGACCGTCCGCACCGGCGACAGCAGCCCGTCGCGCTGCGGCACCACCAGCGTCCCGCCGCGCGCCCAGGTGACGAAGAGGTCGTGCACCGAGCCGTCGAAGGTGAGGTCGAAGTTCCCCGACACCCTGCTGCCCGGGCCGATCCCGTAGCGGGACGCGACCTGGCCCAGATAGGCGCTGAGGTTGCGGTGCGTGATCGGCACGCCTTTGGGGGCGCCGGTCGAGCCGGACGTGAAGATGATGTAGGCGATGTCGTCCGGGCCGGGGTGCCGGAACCGGGGGGCCGAGCGCGGCGGGCTGGCGGCGTCGCTGGCCGGCACCAGCTCGGGCACGCCGAGGTCGAGGCCCGCGTGCGCCCGGTCGGCCAGGACCAGGTCGATGCCGGCGGTCCGGACGATGCCCCGCAGCCGGTGCGCCGGATGCTCGGGGTTCAGCGGCACGACGGTCGCGCCGGCCCGCAGGATCGCCAGGTAGCCCGCGTAGGCGGTCACCGTCCGGCCTGCCAGCAGCCCGACCCGCCGCGGCGCCGTGCCGCCGGACGCGCCGGCAATCCGGGCGGCCAGCTGCTCGGCCGACCGCCGCAGCCCTGCGTAGGACAGCCGCTCCCCGCCGACCTCCAGGGCGGTCCAGGCGTCGCCGAGGGCCTCGGCCGACCGGCCGAACCAGGCGTAGGCGTTCGGCGGAGCCTCCGGTGGAACGTTCCCCCCGCTCACGCCGCGGCCTCCAGCTCCGCGGTCCACCGGCGCAGGTCGTCGACCGTGCGCAGCCGGCCGAACACCTCGGGGTCGAGCTCCAGCCCGGTCTTCTTCTGCAGTTCGACGATCAGCTGCAGCTTCGCCAGCGAGTCGATGCCGATGTCGGCCAGCTTCGACTCCGCGGTGACCTGGCTGCGCGCGTGCCTGCGCAGGATCCAGGCGGCCAGGCCGTCCCCGCCCTGGTTCCCCTCACCGGGCCAGTACCGCCGGGTCTGCCACGGGTAGGTGGGCAGGGGGACGTAGCGGCCGCCCGAGCCGAACACGGCCTCCCCGCCGACCTCACCTGCGCGGTAGCGCGCCGCGGCCTCCGACGAGGCCGAGTGGCCGACCGTGCCCGGCGCTGCGCGGAGCGCGGCCGCGAGTTCCTCGTGGGTGGCGCCGACGACGGCCATGCGGTGCTCCAGGTGCTGACGGCGCCGCGCCGCGCTGTAACAGATGTCCCGGACCGAGTGGGCGGCGCCCTGGCCGCCCGGGCTCAGGTAGGCGGCGTAGGCCCGCGCCAGGTCGCGCAGGGCCTCGGGGGAGCGGGCCGAGAGCATCAGCGGGTACGGCTCGCCGTCCCGCTCGGCGGTGGCGGCGGCCTCGGCGGCCGGTGCCTGCCGCAGCACCACGTGGGCGTTGAGGGACGACGATCCCTGCGCCGAGACGCCCGCGATCGCCGGCCTCCCGCCCGGTGCCAGGTCGGTGAGCGCGGCCGGAACCTCCAGCGGCAGCCCGTCCCAGGCGACGTCGGGACGCGGCGTCCCGGCGTGCAGGCTCGCCGGGACCCGGCCGTGCTCCAGGCACAGCACGGCCTTGATCAGCCCGGCGAGGCCCCCCGCGGCCTCGGCGTGGCCGATGTTCGACTTGACCGAGCCGACCAGCAGCGGCCGTTCCCGCGGCCGCTCCGCACCGAGGACCTGCCCCAGGGCGACGAGCTCCAGCGGGTCGGAGGCGGGGGAGCCGGCGCCGTGCGCCTCGACGTAGTCGACGTCGGACGGCCGCACCCCGGCGTCCCGGTAGGCCCAGCGGAGGACCTCGACCTGTCCGCTGAGCGACGGGTTCAGCACCGAGTCGGCGGTGCGGCCGTCGTTGCCGATCGCGCTGCCGGCGATGACGGCGCGGATCCGGTCGCCGGCGGCGAGCGCCGCTTCGAGGGGCTTCAGGACGACGACCGCGACCCCGTCGCCCGGCGCGTGCCCGTCGGCGGCCGCGCTCGCGAACTTGCTGCGGCCGTCCTTGGCGAGCACTCCGGCCTGCGTCATCATCACGCCCTCGTCCGGACGCAGCGGGAGGTTCACCCCGGCCGCGAGCGCGACCGGGCACTCGCCGGCGCGCAGGCTCTGCACGGCCTGGTGCACGGCGACCAGCGACGACGAGCAGCCCGTGTCCACCACCACGCTGGGGCCGCGCACGTCGAGCACGTACGAGAGCCGGGCGGGCAGGAGCGAGCGCATGTTGCCGATCTGCGCGGCGGTCAGCGCCTGCAGCCCCTGCCGGGACGCGTTCTCCAGGTAGTCCGCGCGGGAGTTGCCCACGAACACCCCCGTGCGCGAGCCGGCCAGCCCGTCGGCGGGCTGGCCCGCGTCCTCCAGCGCCTCCCACGCCGTCATCAGCAGCAGCCGCTGCTGCGGGTCCAGGTCGACCGCCTCCGCCGCCGACATGCCGAAGAACCCGGCGTCGAAGTCCGCGATCCCGGACAGGTAGCCGCCGCGGCGGCCGGTCATCTTCCCCGGTGCCGATCGCGGCGCGTAGAGCGCGTCCGCGTCGTAGCGGTCCGCCGGTGTCGCGCCGGTCGCGTCGCCCCCGACGGCCAACAGTTCCCACAAGGCGGCGGGATCGGCCGCGCCGGGCAGCCTGCAGGCCATCCCGACGACGGCCACCGACCGCGCCTCGGTCGAAGCATCGTTCATCAGGTCACTCCCCTGGTGACTGTCGTTCTCTCCGCGTCAGTGCGCGGTTACCCCGTTGGGAAGTGACCATACGACCGGTCGTATGCTTTGCGCAATAGATGATAACGACGCATAAATCACAAACTGTCCCCGTGGTGACGCGCACGGCGACGGGCCGGGGGGGTGCGGCGAAAGGATCAGCCGAGGGGCCGGAGGAGGCCGCCGACGACGAGTCGGGCCTTGCGCACGGCGTCGTCATCGCCGACGCGCACGGCGCAGTTCGCGGCGGCGAGCACGGCGGCGATCTGGAAGGCCGCGAGCTCGGGGTCCACGCCGGCGATCTCGCCGGCGTCGACGGCGTACCGCAGTTCGCCCGCGATGAGGTCCAGCCAGTTGCGGTGCTGGGCGAACAGCGCGTCGCGCACCCGCCCCGGGCGGCTGTCGAACTCCGGCAGGTTCTGCGACCAGAAGCAGCCCCCGGCGAACAGCGGCGTCGTGGCGTAGGTGATCCAGCCCTCGATCAGCGCGCGGACCCGGGCGGCGCCCTCGGGCTCGTCCATCGCGGGGCGGACCACCGCCTCGGCGAACTGCTCGTCCGCCGACTCGACGACGGCGAGCTGCAGGGCCTCCTTCGTCCCGAAGAGGGTCTGCACGCCGCTCTTGCTCAGCCCGAGGTCGGCGGCCAGCCGCCCGATGCTGAGCCCGTTGAGCCCTTCGGCGGACGCGATGTCGACGGCGTGCCTGGTGATGCTCCGCCTCGACCGCTCCCCGCGGACGAGACGCTGGTCAGGCCTTGCCTCGCCGGCCGGCGCACGCTCACTCATCGATCCCATGATGCCACACCGAACTAAACGAACGGCCGGTCGTACGACTTTCCCGGACCGGTACGGGGCCCGCGGGAAGCGGCCGCGCTGCTGTGGGCGGATCCGCCGTGGGCAGCACGGGCTGCGACCGGTGCGCGCCCCGGCGCACAGTGAAGCCATGAGCGAGGAAGACAAGACCCCGATGTTCAACGAACGCATGCGCCGCGAGCTCTACCACCAGCGCGTCCTCGTGCTCGACGGCGCGCTCGACGACGACAACGGCACCCTGCTGGCGACGCAGCTGATCGCCCTGGCGCGGGAGGACGCGTCGGCCGACATCGCGCTGTGGATCCATTCCCCGGGCGGATCGGTGCCGTCGATGCTCGCGATCCGCGACGTCATGCGGCTCGTCCCGTGCGACGTGTCCACGGTGGTGCTCGGCATCGCCTACAGCGCGGGCCAGTTCCTGCTGTCGTCCGGGACCCCCGGCAAGCGCCGCGCCCTGCCGCACGCCCGCGTGCTGATGCACCAGGGCTCCGCCGGCATCGCCGGCGCCGCCGTCGACATCGAACTGCAGGCGGGCGACCTGCGCCACACCCGCGACACGGTGCTCGGGCTCATCGCCGAGGACACCGGGCAGCCCCTGGAGCGGGTCTTCGAGGACTCGCTGCACGACCGCTGGTACACCGCGCGGGAAGCCCTCGACTACGGGTTCATCGACGCGATCGTCAGCACGTTCGACGAGGTCGTGCCGGTGAGCCGCCGGCACGTCGGGCTCGGCGTCCCCTCGGAAGGAGCGGTCCGATGAGCAGCTACACGATCCCGAACGTCATCGCGCAGCACCCCCGCGGTGAACGGATCATGGACGTCTACTCGCACCTGCTGACGGAGCGGATCATCTACCTCGGCACCGCCATCGACGCGGGGGTCGCCAACGCCCTCGTCGCGCAGCTGCTGTACCTGGAGGCCGACAGCCCCGAGCGCGACATCCAGCTGTACATCAACTGCGAGGGCGGGGACCCGAGCGCGATGCTCGCGGTGTACGACACGCTGCGCTTCATCCGCCCGCAGATCGCGACGACGTGCGTGGGGCAGGCGGTCGCCGTCGGCGCCGTGCTGCTCGCCGCGGGCGCGCCCGGCAAGCGCGCCGCGCTGCCCCACACCCGCGTGGTCCTGCACCAGCCGATGGGGCAGGGGCGCGGCGCGATCCCCGACCTCATCCTCCAGGCGGACGAGGTCGTCCGCGTCCGCGCGGAGATCGAGGGCATCCTGACCCGCCACACCGGGCAGGACACCGCGACGCTGCGCGCCGACACCGACCGCGACCGCGTGTTCACCGCGCGGACGGCGCTGGAGTACGGCCTCATCGACCAGGTGATCGAGGAGCGGCAGCCGCTCCCGGCATAGCCGGGGACCGCCTAGGCGGCCAGCGCGTAGGCGGTCGGGCCCGCCGGTGCGGCGGCGGCCGGTGCGGCCAGGAGCCCCGTCGCGATCTCGAGCGTGAGATCGGCGAGCGTCACGTCCAGTGCGCCGGCGACCGCGGCGATCATCTCGCTCGACGGCTCCTTGACGCCGCGCTCCATCTCGGAGAGGTACTGCGGTGAGACCCCGGCGCGGCGGGCGGTCTCGGTCAGGATCTCGCCGCGCTCCAGGCGCAGGCGCCGCAGGCACCGGCCGAGCGCGTCGCGCCACAGCGGTTCCGCCGCCCGGCGCGTCTCGGCCGGTGCGTCCGGGGTGTCGTCGACGGGCGTGAGCGGTCGTGCTGTTTCGGCCATGGCGTCATCGTAAGTCGGCACCGTCCGCGAGCCCTAAACATTCCGCCCACCGCAGAACCGCGGGCGGTGTCATCCTGGCGGCATGCGGATAGTGGTCGTGGGCGCGGGGATCATCGGCGCCGCACTGGCGGACCGTCTCACCCGCCCGGCACCCGGCGGACGTGCGCAGGACGAGGTCACGGTGGTCGAGGAGCGGGAGCCCGGCGCCGGGACCTCGGGCACCAGCTACGCCTGGTTCAACGCCAACGACCCCGAGGACCCGGCCTACCACCGCTTGCGGACGGCGGCGCTGTCCGCCTGGCGGGACCTGGCCGCCGAGTTCGGCGACCCGGGCTGGTACCGGCCGGCGGGCAACACGACGTGGGCGGTCACCGGCGAGGAGAGGGACCTGCTGGCCGAGCGGGTCTCCCTGCTCGCCGGCCTCGGCTACCCCGCGGGGCTGATCGGGCCCGACCGGCTGGGCGAGCTCGAACCGAACGTCCGGGCTCCGCAGGGCGCGCTCATCGCGCACTACCCCGGCGAGGGCTACGTGCACGGAGCGCCGGCCGCGCGGGCCCTGGCCGGACGCGCCCGTGAATCGGGCGCCGCCCTCGTCACCGGCCGCCGCGCGGTCCGCCTCAACACCGAGGGGGACCGCGTGACCGGCGTGCGCCTGGACGACGGCCGGGACCTGGACGCCGACCTCACGGTCTGCGCGGCGGGCCGGCACAGCCCCGCGCTCCTGGCGACCGCCGGCGTCGCCCTTCCGCTGGTCGACCCGTCCGAGCCCGGATCGGCCGCGCCCTGCCTCGTCGCCGCCACCACCGCGGCGCACGGCGGCCTCAACGGTGTCGTCCACGCCCCTGGCCTGTCGGCCCGGCCGGCGGAGGGCGGAGGGCTCGTCCTGGAGGCCGTCGACCTGGACGCCGGTGTCGACGAGTCGGCCTCCCCGGCGCTGGTCCAGGCGGTCGGCGCCGAACTGCTCGCCCGCGCGCGTGCGCTGGTCCCCGGCCTGACCGCGGACATCGCCGATGTGCGGCGGTGCGTCCGCCCGCTGCCCGCCGACGGGTACCCGCTCGTCGGCTTCCAGCGGCCGGGACTGTACACGGCCGTCACCCACAGCGGCATCACGCTCGCTCCCCACCTCGCCGTGCTCGTCGACCAGGAGGTCCACGGCCACATGTCGCCAGCGCTCGACGCCCACCGGCCGGACCGGGCGGGAGGTCCCCGCGCCGGGTGGTGAGGTGCCTGGGCTCGAAATCCACGCGAAGCGGGCCCTGTCAACGGCGAAGGTCGCCGCTCGTGCGGGTGTCCTGAACGTCGTGAATCGCCATGGTTGCACCCCTGGGGTGGTGCTTGTCTCAACATCGGCCGGGTGATCACCCGGCCGATCCCGAGACGGGGTCGTCCGCCGCCTCCAGGAGGCAAAGGTGCCCAGGACCCGCCGGACCACCGCGACCGCGCTGGCGGTCACGGGAACGCTCCTCACCTTAGGCTTCGCCGTCCCCGGCAGGGCCGAACCGCCGCCGTCCGGCCCCCGGCCTCCGGGCGGGCAGGCGGGACTCCCCGACAAGGACGCCCGCACCGGCGCACTGGCCCCCACCAGCCGCCAGCAGGGCGCCGCCCGCGGGGTGACCGTGCGGTGGAACAAGCTCGGCACGCCGGCCTCGGTGACCGGCGCCGGACCGCTCGCCAAGGGCCTGCCCGGCGGCGCGGAGAAGACCGCGCGCACGTACCTGACCGACCACCGGGACCTGTTCGGCCTGGACGCCGCCGCCGTCGGCGCGCTGGAGAAGGTCGCCGTCAACCCCATCGGCGACGGCGCCGCCGTGCTGCTGCGGCAGCGCTTCGGCGACCTGCCCGCCGGCTACGACGGCCTGGTCGCGCTCGGCGTGACCGGCGGCGAGGTCGTCTCGGTCAGCTCGACGCTCTCCCGCGACGGCGCGGCCCCCGCCCCGGCCACGCTCTCCAAGAAGGACGCCGTGGCCGCCGCCGGACGGGACGCGGGCATCACCGCCGCGGCCGGCGACGAGCGCAAGGCTCGGCTGGTGGCGGTGCCGACGGCCGAGGGCGCTCGCAGCGCCTACCAGGTCACGCTCATGGACGCCTCCGGTGCCGAGCCCAAGGCCGTCACGTCCTATGTCGACGCCCGCACCGGCAAGGTCCTGGTGCGGGAGAACCTGGTCGACCAGGACAGCGACAGCCCGCGCTGGGCGGTGTTCCCGGCCACGCCGCGCGGCGACTACTCGTCCCGCGACACCCGGCAGGTCTGGTGCTACGCGCCCGCACGCGGCTGCCGGTCCGTCGTGGGCGGTGACCCGTCCAGCGGACGGCCCTGGGACGCCGACCCGGCGACCGGCGCCTCGACCGCGACCAGCCTCGGGAACGCGGCCCGCACCCATGAGAACCGCGCCAGCGACGACCCGTTCACCGTCGGCACGCGCGCCAACGCGCCCAAGCCGGACCGCAACTACTCCTACCCCTGGACCAACCAGTGGTACGAGAGCAAGTGCGACCCGGCGACGATGGACAGCCCGCAGGAGGCCGACGTCGAGGCGGCCATCTCGAACCTGTTCGTGCAGCACAACCGCATGCACGACTGGTCCTACCGGCTCGGCTACACCGAGTCCGCCTGGAACATGCAGGCCGACAACGGCGACCGCGGCGGCCTCGGGGGCGACCCCGAGCAGGGCAACGCGCAGGCCGGGGCGAGGTTCGCCGCGATCCGCGACAACGCCAACCAGATCACGCCGCCCGACGGCATCCCGGGCATCAGCAACATGTACCTGTGGCAGCCGGTCGCCGGCGGGTTCTACCCGCCGTGCGTGGACGGCGACTACGACATGACCGTGATCGGGCACGAGTACAGCCACGGCATCTCCGGCCGCATGATCGCCGGACCGGACGCCGGGTGGCGGGGTGCGCAGGCCGGGGCCATGAACGAGGGCACCTCGGACCTGTTCGCCATGGAGTACCTCAGCGAGTACGGGATCCGCCCGCCCGGCCGGACGCCGTACGTCACCGGCGCCTACGTCACCGGCGACCAGCGCACCGGCATCCGCAACTACGACATGAGCCGGAGCCCGCTGAACTACGGCGACATCGGCTACGACCTGACCGGAACCGAGGTGCACGCCGACGCCGAGATCTGGGTCGCCGCCCAGTACGACCTGCGCCAGGCGTTCGTCCGGCGGTACGGCTCCGGGAGCGCCGCGCTGCAGCGCGCGTGCGCCGACGGCAAGGTGCCCGTCGCGAAATGCCCGGGCAACCGGAGGTGGGCGCAGCTGTCGTTCGACGCGCTGCTGCTCATGGCCAGCGGGGCGGTCAGCTACGTCGACCACCGCGACGCCCTGCTCGCGGCCGACGCGGTCCGCTTCGGCGGCCGGGACCAGGAGATGATGTGGAAGGTCTTCGCCGGGCGCGGCCTCGGGGAGGACGCCGCCAGCAACGGCTCCGCCGACGCGGACCCGGCGCCGAGCTTCGCCTCTCCCATGTCGCGCAACGCCAGCGTCGCGCTCAAGCCCAGCGGTGACGCCAGGAACGGCAAGGTCCGGCTGTACGTGGGCGACTACGAGGCCAGGTCGGTCCCGGTGGCCGACACCGACCCGGCGACCCCGCTCGGCGCCACCTTCGCCATCACGCCCGGCCGCTACTCCTTCGTCGCCGTGGGCGAGGGCTTCGGGCACAAGAAGTTCACCGCCACGATTCGCTCGTCCCAGCGGGCCCTCACGGTCCGGATGTCCCGGAACGAGGCGGCGGCCGTGAACGGTGCGTCCGTCACCGGCGACGGCGCGTCCCAGGCGGCGCTGCTGGACGAGACCGAGGCGACGAACTGGCAGTCGGTGCAGGGCCCCGCCGCAGGCCGCCAGGTCACCGTGGACCTCGCCGGCGACCGCCCGGTCAGGGTCGGCCGGGTGCAGGTCAGCGCGATGCTGCGGCCGGCTGCGGCGGGCGACCCGGAGGGGGCGGGCGGCAGCCAGAACCGGTTCACGGCGCTGCGCGCCTTCCGGCTGCTGGCCTGCGACGCGACCAGGGCGGACTGCTCGCAGGACGCCTCGTACCGGACCGTCTACACCAGCCCGGACGACGCGTTCCCCGCCGACCGCCCGCGGCCGACGGCGCCCGACATCACCCTGCGCTCGTTCAACCTGCGGGACGTGAAGGCGACGCACCTGCGGCTGCAGGCCGTCTCCAGCCAGTGCACCGGTGCACCGGCGTACAAGGGTGAGCAGGACAACGATCCGCGGTCCCGGACCGACTGCGGCACCGCCAGCCCGCTGGCCGGTGTCGTCCGGGCGGCCGAGCTCCAGGCCTTCGCCCGGTAGGCCCGGCCGGGGAGAGGCGGGGGCGGCCCTACCGCCCCCGCCCTCGTTCGCGCCGCCCGTGCAGGCCAGCCGGTGTTGTCACCGGGTAACACCCCGGATACCGTGCTGTCCATGACGAGTGCGGCGGGCGGGCCGGGGACCGGATCGCGGCGGGACCCCGGCCGCCGCCGCGCCCTGCTGGAGGCCGCCGACCGGGTCATCCAGCGGGAGGGGCCGGAGGCGTCGATGGCCGCCATCGCGGCCGAGGCGGGGATCAGCAAGCCGATCCTGTACCGGCACTTCGGCGACAAGAGCGGCCTCTACCAGGCGCTGGCCGAGCGGCACACGCGCCGGCTGATCGAGGGCATCCGGGAGGAGTTCTCCCGCGGCGACCCGATCCGCGACCGCACCCGGTCCACCATCGACACCTACCTGGCGACGATCTCCAAGAACCTCAACCTCTACCGGTTCCTCATGCACCGGGCCAGCGCCGAGGACACCGCCACGCACAGCGCGATGAGCACGATGATCCGGGACGTGAGCCGGGAGCTGGCCGAGGTGATGATCGCCGAGGGCGAGATGACGGACCGGACCCGCGCCTACGTGTGGGGGCACGCGATCGTCGGCATGGTGCAGACGGCGGGCGACTGGTGGCTCGACCACGCCGGGGACGTGCCGCGGGAGGCCGTCGTGGACGGCCTCGTCGACCTCGTCCTCGGCGGGCTGCCCGCCGCCGCGTCCGATGCCCGAGCCGCCCAGGACTAGCCCGGCGCCGTGGTGCCGGCGGAGTCGGCGAAGTGGCAGGCGACCGACTGGGGCAGGCCGTCCCGCGGCACCGGCTCCGGCACCTTCCGCTCGCAGACCTCGGCGGCCATGTAGCAGCGGGTCCGGAAACGGCAGCCGGTGGGCGGCGCGGTCGGTGACGGTACTTCCCCGCGCAGCACGATCTCTTGCACGCCGTCGTCCGGGCGGTCGCGGACGGACGGCGCCGCCGACAGCAGCGCCCGCGTGTACGGGTGCTGGGGGTCGCCGAACACGTCGGCCGCGGGGCCGTGCTCGACGATCGTCCCGAGGTACATGACGGCGACGTCGTGCGCGATGTGCCGGACGACGTCCAGGTCGTGGGAGATGAACAGGTACGCCACCCCCAGCTCCGACTGCAGGTCGCCCAGCAGGTTCAGGATCTGGGCGCGGATCGACACGTCCAGCGCCGACACCGCCTCGTCGCACACGATCAGCTTCGGCCGCGGTGCGAGGGCGCGGGCGATGCTGACGCGCTGGCACTGGCCGCCCGACAGCTCGTGCAGGTGCCGGGCGCCGTGCTCGGCCCGGAGCCCGACGAGGCCGAGGAGCCGCGCGACCTCCGCGTCCTCCTGGTCGCGGGGCACGATCCCGGGATGGACGCGCCAGCCCTCGGCGATGACCGCGGCGACGGTCATCCTCGGGTTCAGCGAGGTGTAGGGGTCCTGGAACACCATCTGGAGGTCGCGGCTCATCCTTCGCCGCCGCCGGGCCGGGACGGACGCCAGGTCGGCGCCCGCGAACTCGATCGACCCGGCGAACGCGGGCCGCAGCCCCACGATGGCCCGGGCGAGGGTCGACTTCCCGCAGCCCGACTCGCCCACGATGCCGAGCGTCCGCCCGGCCCGCACGGCGAGGTCGATCCCCGCCACGACGGGCACGCGCCGCCGCCCGAACCCGTACCGGCCGGGCCGCTCGTAGCCGGCCTCCAGTCCGCTGACCTTCAGCACGACCTCTGTCTCCTGCGCGGTGGCCGTCATCGGGGCTCCTCGGTTTCACGAGAGGCGGTGACCTCGTCGGCGTGGTGGCAGGCGACGGCGCGGTCGCCGTCCTCGGCGAGGGGCGGGTCCTCGTCGCGGCACACGTCCGTCGCGAACGGGCAGCGGGGGTGGAACGCGCAGCCGCCGGGCGGGCGCCGCGGGTCCGGCGGGACGCCCTTGATCGGCTTGAGGCGCCCGCCGTCCCGCGCGTCCGGCATGGCCTCCAGCAGGCCGAGCGTGTACGGGTGGGAGGGACGCGTGTAGACGTCGTCCAGCGGGCCCCGCTCGACGATCCGCCCCGCGTACATGACCGCGACGTCCTGCGCGACCCGCGCGACCACGCCGAGGTCGTGCGAGACCAGCAGCGTCGCGAGGTCGGCCTCCTGCTGCCGCCGGGCGAGCAGCCGCAGGATCTGCGCCTGGACGGTCACGTCCAGCGCGGTCGTCGGCTCGTCGGCGAGCAGGACGGACGGGCCGAGCGCCAGCGCCATCGCGATGACGGCCCGCTGCCGCATCCCGCCGGAGAACTCGTGCGGATGGTCGCCGTAGCGGGACTCGGCGTCGGCGATGCCGACCTCGCGCATCAGCGCGACCGCCCGCTCCCGCGCCTCGCGGCGGCGAAGGCGCAGGCGCCGCCGGAACGGCTCGGCGATCTGCCGCCCGACGGCGAAGCCGGGGTTCAGCGCCGCCATCGGATCCTGGAAGATCATCGCGACCCGGTCGCCGCGCGCCTCCCGCCACCGCCGCGCGGAGAACCCTCCGGTGTCGGCGCCGTCCAGGACGACGCTGCCGGAGGTGACCTCGGCGCCGGGCGGCAGCAGCCCGATCAGCGCGAGCGATGTCAGGCTCTTGCCGCTGCCGGACTCGCCGACCAGGGCGAGGACCCGGCCGCGCCGCAGCCGCAGGCCGACGCCCCGCACGACGGGGGTGACGTCCCGGCCCGACCGGAATCCGATGTGGACGTCGCGCAGTTCGGCGGCCACGTCCCCGGGGGCCGGGGGCTGCGCGGGGTGGACGGCTGAAACGGTCATGTGCGCCTCTCTGGAACGTGCGCCATCAGAGCTGGGCCCGCGGGTCGGCCAGGTCCCGGAACGCGTCGCCGACGATGCCGACGGCGGTGACGACGGCGGCCAGCGCGATCGCCGGCATGGTGGAGATCCACCAGGCGGACCCGAGGTAGTCGCGGCCCGCCGAGACCGTCGCGCCCCACGACGCCTGGTCCGGCGGGATGCCGAGGCCGAGGAAGCTCAGCGACGCCTCCGCCACCATCACCAGGCCGATCTGCACGGTCGCGGCGACCAGCAGCGGCTGCCAGCAGGACGGCAGCACGTGCCGGAACAGGATCCGGGCGCTGCCCGCGCCGAGGACCCGCGCCGAGTCGACGAACTCCAGGTCCCGGGTCGCGAGCGCGGACGCCCGCACCACCCGCGCGAAGATCACCCAGCGGGTCACCGCGAGGGTGATGACGATGTTGGTGACGCTCGGGCCGAGCACGCCGGCGATCAGGATGGCCAGCAGGATCGACGGGAACGCCAGCTGCATGTCCCCGAAGCGCGACAGCACGGTGTCGGCCCAGCCGCCGAAGTAGCCGGACACGAGCCCCACCACCAGGCCGGCGGCGCCGCCGATCAGCACGGTGGCCGTGCCGACCAGCAGCGACACGCGGCTGCCGGCGAGCAGCGTCGTCAGCATGTCCCGCCCGACCTGGTCGGTGCCGAGCCAGGCGACCGACCCGTCCCCGAGCCGGGACCCGGGCGGCAGCAGCCGGTGCGGCAGGTCCGTCGCGACCGGGTCGTAGGGCATCAGCAGCGGCCCGAGCACGGCCGCGAGGACGAACACGCCGACGATCCCGATCCCCGCCCACGCCCGCGCGGGCAGCCTCCTGCGCCGCCGGACCTCGGGTGCAGTGATCGCAACAGGAGCGATGGCACTCATGCTTCCTCCTTGTGGGGGACGATCCCCCACGCCCCCTGGTTCGCTTCGCTCATGCCGACTCCGGAGTCAGTCTGGGATCGAGGGCGACGCACAGGACGTCGACCAGGAGGTTCAGCGCGATGTACGACACCGTGATCGTGACGATCGCGGCCTCGACGACCGCGTAGTCGCGGTTGGTGATCGCGTCGACCATCAGCGAGCCGATGCCCGGCCAGGAGAAGACGACCTCGACGATGACGGCGTTGGCGATGAAGTTGCCCATCAGCAGCCCGAGGACGGTGACGACGGGCAGCGCGATGTTGCGCGCCACGTGCACGTACATCACCGCGCCCTCGCCGGTGCCCTTGGCGCGGGCCGTCCGGACGTAGTCCTTGCCGGTCTCCTCCAGCGCCCCGTTCCGGACGAGCCGGGCCAGCCAGCCGACGAACGGCAGCGCCAGCGTCACCGACGGGAGGATCACCGCCGCCGGGCCGCCGCCCGTGGTGCTCGGCAGCCAGTTCAGCTGCCGGGCGAACAGCAGGATGAGCACGATGCCCAGCCAGAACGACGGCACCGCCTGGCCGATCAGGGAGCCCGTCGAGACGAGCAGGTCCAGGATCTTGCCGGGGCGCCGCGCGCACAGCATGCCCAGCGGGTAGCCGACCGCGAGGGTGATGAGCAGGGCGAGCGCGGCCAGCGCCAGGGTGGCGGGGAACCGGTCGAGGGTGGCGCCCATCGCGCCGCCGCCGAGCCGCCACGAGTCGCCGAAGTCGCCGTGCAGCACCTCGCCCATGTGCGTGAGGTACTGCTGCCACAGCGGCTTGTCGAGCCCGAAGTCGGCGCGGACGGAGTCGAGCTGCGCGGCGCTCGCGTCCGGGCCGAGGATCAGCGTCGCGGGGTCGCCGGGGACCACCCGGACGACGACGAACACCAGCGTGATGGCGCCCCAGGCCACGACGAGCGCCTGGCCGGCGCGCTTGAGCAGGAACCGTCCCATCAGCGGCCTCCCACCATGGTGGAGGTGCGGACGACGAGCTCCGCCGGCAGCAGCGTCCGCTGCGGCGAGCCCGCCTCGGACTCGCCCGACATCCGTTCCAGGAGCCGGTCCACCGCCATGGCGCCGACCTCGGTGGCCGGCAGCCGGACGGTGGTGAGCGGCGGCGCGAGGTAGGCGGCGAACGCGTGGTCGCCGTGCCCGGCGACGCGGACGTCCCCGGGGACGCTCAGCCCGTGCTCGGTGAACGCCCGGTACACGCCGAGCGCGAAGTAGTCGTTGCCCGCCAGGACCGCGGCGCCCGGCCCGATGCGCGCGGCGAGGTCCCGCCCGATCTCGTAGGAGTCGACCGGGTCCCACGGCTGCGAGCTGGCCTCGCGGCGCCGCGTCGGCACCTTGACCATGTGGTCGTCGCGGACCGTGACGCCCTGCTCGTCCAGCACCGCCCGGAACCCCCGGACGCGCTCGGCGACCGGCGAGATGTCCAGGTCCTCCTCGACGAGGTACAGCTCGCGGGCGCCCCCGGCCAGGAGGTGCTCGGTGGCCTGCCGGGCGCTGTCGTAGTAGTCGACGCCGACGAGGTCGGTCTCCAGCCCGGGGAGGCCGCGGTTGAGCAGGACGACGGGCGTCCCCGACTTGCGGAGCCGCTCCCAGTGGTCGAACCCGTGCTGGACGGGCACGGCGAGGACGCCGTCCACGCCCCAGCGCATCAGCTCGTCCACGACGCGCCGCTCGTTGTCCACGCTGTCCTCGGTGACCATCAGCATCAGCGCGTACCCGTGCACCCGCCCGCGCTCCTCGATCGCGCTGATCAGCCGGGCGTAGAACGGGTTGGACGGGTTGGTGATCACGAGGCCGAGCGTCATCGCGTTGCCCTGCACCAGGGACCGCGCCATCGTGTTCGGCACGTACCCGAGCCGCTCCGCCTCGGCCCGGACCCGCTCGCGGGTCTCGGGGCTCACCGCGTCCTTGCCGGCGAGGGCGCGGGACACGGTGTTGACCGACAGGTCGAGCGCGGCGGCGATGTCGCGCAGGGTGGCCCTGCGGCGCGGCGTCATCTCGTGCTCCGCGGTGTCATGGGGTCCTCCTGACCGTGGACAGGTCGGGCTGGTTGTTCGCGGCGGCGGTGAACCCGGTGAGGGCGGACCGCAGGCCGTAAGCGGTGGTGAGCGTGGCCGGGAAGACGCCGACCGCGTCGTCCCAGATCGTCTTGCACGCCTGCGCGTACAGCTCCTCGCGGTGCTTCGGGTCGGCGGACTGCCCCGCCTCGGCGAGCACCTTGTCCAGCCCAGGGTTCTTGTAGCCCATCCGGTCGGCCTTGGACGTGTAGAGCCGCCCGAGCGTGAACGCGGCGTCGCCCGTGGTCACGGTGTTGGTCTGCAGCTCCATGTCCCAGTCGAGGGTGTTGAGGCGCTGCAGCCACTGGGCCTTCTCGATGCTCTGCGGGGCGACCTTGACGCCGATCCCGTCCCACGCCGAGATCATCGACTGGGCCAGCTCGCGGGCCAGCGGGCCGGTCGCGTCGAACCACATCATCGTGGTCTCGAAGCCGCCGCCGAGCCCCGCGTCCCGCAGCGCCCTGCGGGCCGCGTCCGGATCGTGCGGGTACGGCGGCTGCTCGGCGTACCCGAACACGGTCGAGGGGATCGGCGCCCGCATCCGCTCGGCGCCCGCGCCGAACAGCTTCCCGACGATCTCCTCCATGTCGAGGGCCTGCACCATCGCCCGCCGGACGCGCGGGTCGGTGAACGGCTTGCGCCCGCAGTTGAACCACGCCAGGTAGTACGTCCAGCTCGGCACCGTCTCGACCTTGACGCCGCGCTGCCCCTTCACCTCGCCGAGCTGGTCGGACGGGACGGGCCACAGCAGGTCGACGTCGCCGTTGCGCAGCGCCGTGATCGCGCTGGACGTCTCGGCGATGAACGGCATCGAGATGCCCGGCAGCCCGGCCCGGCCGCCCCAGTACCCGTCGAACCGGGCCAGCTCCACGCTCGTCGACGGCGTGAACCCGGTGACGCGGAACGGCCCCGAGCCGACCGGGCGGCGCTTCTGCGCGGGGTCGGCGACGAGCCGGGCGGGGACGATGAACAGCAGCGTGAGGTTCACCGGCAGCGTGCCCTGCGGCCCGTCCGTCACGAACACGACCCGGTGGTCGCCGTCCGCGCGCGCCGACTTCACCGCCGCCCACAGCGCGGACTGCGCCGACTTCACCGCCTTGGTCCGCTCCACGCAGGCGACGACGTCCCGCGCGGTCAGCGGGCTCCCGTCGTGGAAGCGGACGCCGGGCCGCAGCTCGAACACCCACGTGGTGTCGTTCGTCCGCCTCCACGACGTCGCGAGGCCGGGGACGAGCTTCTCGCCCTCGTACCGGACGAGCGTGTCGAACACCAGCCGCTTCACGATCAGCGACGCCTCGTCCACCGCCGTCCCCGCGTTGTAGGGGTCCAGGTCGGTGACCGGCTGCCCGAACGCGGCGCGCAGCGACCCGTCCGGCGCGGCCCCGGCGCCGCCCGCCGCGCCGCAGCCGCCCACGGCGACCGCCGACGCGGCCAGGCCGGCCAGCGCGAGGAACTCGCGCCTGCGCACGTCCATGACGGCTCCTCCTCTCAGCTCTTCAGCGCGAGGTAGATCATCACCTTCGCCGCCGCCTCGGCCCCGGCGTCCGGGCCGCCCTCGACGGTGCCCTTCAGCCGCAGCCAGCCGCCGAACCCCGACGACTCCCAGCTGGCCAGGTCGCCGGCCACCTCCCGCTCGGCGTCGAGGTCGCACCAGTGCAGCCCGTCGGGGGAGACCTGCGTGGTCACCCGCATCCGGGTGCCGGTCCCGGTCCGCTCCAGCGTCCGGACGAACCAGCGCGCCTCGGCGGCCCACGCCGCCTCGTAGGGCTCCGTCGCGAACTCGCCCGCCAGGGTGCGGTTGCGTTCCAGGACGGCCGTGAACGACTCGCGCATGCTGCCGGGGCTCCTCACCAGTCCACCGAGATCAGTACAGAGTCCAGGTACAGGAAGTTGCGCACGTCGGTGTGCGTCCTGACCGAGACGTAGAAGTTGAGCAGGTTCTGCAGTGAGCCGTACTCCTCGTCGTAGGGCGGGACGGGCACGTCCCGCATGTCGTGGACGGTGTCGTTCACCTGGAGCTCGACGTTGGACCGCGTGCTCGTGTCGATCACCCACCGCACGTAGTGCCAGTTCACCTTGGTCGGGACCTCGTTGTAGCAGAGTTCCTGCGGCCCGCCGAACGGCTTCCAGTCGCCGGGGTCGGGGGCGGTGAAGTCGGCCGTCGGCGGCAGCTTGATCTTGCCCTCGAAGTGCTCGCGCGGCGTCGGCTCCGGCACCGTCGGGTACACCCACTCGCGCCGCAGCCCGTTCTCCACGTCGGTGTTCAGGTACCGCGCGACGCAGTGGTAGCGGACGCCGTCGCAGATGTCGGTCGCGATCGTGAACGCGCCGAACTGCTGCTCGGACGGGTGCAGGTTCGCGTCCCACGGGCCCGCGCCCGCCTTGCCGGCCGCCTGGTTCTCCTCCGACGCCGCCTCCGTCTTGAAGGTCAGGTACGCCTCGAACTGGACGCGGCCCCGGCCGGCCATCGTCAGCCGGCGGATCGCGACGCCGGTGTGCCCGGCGAGCGGGCGGGTGGCGACCTTCAGCGCGTACGTCCCGGACATCGCGCCGTGCGTGCCGACGTCGAAGAAGTTGCACGAGCTGAGCTGCGGCGGCCGGAAGTCGCGCATGTGGTCGTCGACGGTGTCGAGGTTCCCGTGCCCGTCGTAGTTGCCGAGCAGCTCGATCCAGCCGTGCGTGCCGGTGTTGAAGTCGTCGTGGACGAGGATCCGGTCGAGCGGGTTGAAGCGGGACAGGGCGGGGTCGGCCCGGCGGAGTTCCGCGGCCAGGGACCGCTCGCTCGCGGGTTCGGTCATCGAGTGGGCTCCTGAATCCTGACGGTGGCGTGCACCATGTTGTGGTCGGACCGCAGCAGGTCGCGCGGCTCGCCGGCCTGCGCGGCGGTCTGCGGGACGAGCGTCCACTGCAGGACGCGCGTCCCGTTCCGGACGAAGATGTGGTCGATCTTGTCCGGGGACTCGGGCAGCGGGATCTCGCCGCCGTTGAACGAGGCGTACTCCTCGTTCGCCCGCCGGTTCGCGGGCGCGGACTCGAACGAGTCGGCGTAGCCCGCGTCGGCGAACGCGTCGTAGGCGCTGTGGCCGTCCTCCTTGGACGCGGAGTTCATGTCGCCGGCGAACACGATCGGCAGCCGCCGCGTGGAGGGGTTGTCGCGGGTGAGGTACCGGGCGGTCCGGGTGGCGTCGAGGTAGCGGACCTCGTCCCAGTTCTTGGTCCAGCCGTTCGGGTCGGTCGCGCCGTTCTTGCGGTACTCCAGGTGCATGTCGACGACCACGAACCGCATCCCGGTGCGCAGGTCGCGCAGGGTGTTCCAGGTCATCGTCTTGCCGTAGATCTCGGTGGAGTCCGGCAGCCAGAGCAGGTCGTGGGGGAGGGGCCTTCCGCGCTCGTCCAGGTGGGAGAAGCGGCGTGCGTCGTAGTAGGTGAACCGGCCGGCGCCCGACTTCAGCGGGTAGCCCTCCTGCGGGTGCCTCGTCCCGGCGTAGTCGGCCGGGGCCTCCTGGTAGCCGCGGGCCCGCATCGCCTTCGTCAGCGGTGCCCGGAACGACTCCACGTCGACGCCGGGCTGCGTCGGCGTCGCGTTGTTGCCGATCTCCTGGGTGACGACCACTCCGGCTCTCGCCCGGACGACGTCGTCGGCGACGCGTGCCGCGCGCCCGTCCGCCCAGGGGGCCAGCTTGGTCGCGCAGTCGCGCCCGATCGTGTCGACGCATTCCTGCTCGGTCGGCAGGCAGCCGTGCCCGCAGGTGTTGTACGTCGCGATCCGCAGGTCGAGCTCGCGGTGGGGACGCGCATTCTGCGCGGCCTGCGCGCTCGCGGCGGGGACGAGCAGGGCCGCGGCGGCGAGGGCGGCGGTCAGGGTCCGGAGGGCGGGA
>NZ_SMKY01000089.1 GCF_004349235.1 Actinomadura darangshiensis
TACCACGACGCCCCTGGAGCGCATCCGTCCTCCACCCACCCGCCCGGACCGACCTTGATCGTCCCAGTGTCCGATTGCTCCGTACACGCACGACTCGGCGGGAGTCCTGGCCGAAACCGGAAGCCGGCTTAGCGACGACTGATCCGCTCCTTAAACGCGCGTTAACGGTGATGCCGGACCGCCGGACGGGCCCTAGCTTCGGAAACGTCAGCGACCGCGGACGCAAGCAGCGGCAGGAGGTGGCCCCGATGAAACGATCACCGCGACAGGGATCAGCCCAGGGGCACGCGCACCTCCCGCGCGTCCAAGGTCGAGCACCGTCGCGGGGCCGAGCCCCACGGTGCCGGACACCGGGGCCGTGCCCCGCACCCCCGTCCACATGGACTCGATCCGGCCCCGCCGGCCGGCCCACGCGGCGCGCCCACCTCCAGGTTCTCCCCCATGAGGGCGCCGGGCCGAACGGCAGCGGATCACACCCACCCCGCCTCGGCAGGGGCGTCCATGTGGAACCGGTCTCCGGGGGCGTCGCACGGCCCTGGTCCCCGTCTTCGGCTCGGGCACACCGAACGTGCCCGAGCCGAAGACGGGCGTGTCCATGGGGGTCGCCGCGTGGTCGCGGCGGTGGCTGAGGCCGGCGCAGTAGTCGGTACCGGTCCATTGCAGGCTTGGGGTGTTTCGCGCCCCTGTTGAGCCGCCGGTCCCGGGACGAGAATCCGCCTACGGCGCGGGGGCGGGTCCTCGTTCCGGGACCGGTGTGTTTTCAGGGAGCCAGCAGGTTCTCCAGGCGGGCCGCTTGGACGTTCCAGCGCCATTCGCGCTCTATCCACGCGCGGCCCTTTTCGCCCATTGCCCGGGCGCAGGCCGGGTCTCCCAGCAGGTGTGCGAGGGACTCGGCGATCCTTTGGACTGAGCGGCCCGGCACCACCAGACCGGTTTCGCCGTCCAGGACGGCGTCGGGGGCGCCGCCCGAGTCGCCCGCCACCACCGGGAGGCCCGTTGCGGACGCCTCCAGGTAGACGATGCCCAGGCCCTCCACGTCCAGGCCGTGACGGCGGGTGCGGCAGGGCATCGCGAAGACGTCTCCCGCGTCGAAGTGGGCGGGCAGTTCCTCCCACGGGACGCCACCGGTGAAGACGACTGAGCGGTCCACGTCGAGGGAGGCCGCCAGGCGTTCCAGGTCGTTCCGGTAGGGGCCACCGCCCACCAGGAGCAGCGCCGCGTCAGGGGTCTTCCGGAGGACGTGGGGCCAGGCGTGGATCAGGGCGTCCTGGCCCTTGCGCGGCACCAGGCGGGAGACGCATACGGCGACAGGGCGGTCCGTCAGGGCGTGCCGGGCTCGGATCTCTTCGCCGCCGGCGCCCCGGCGGAAGAGCTTCTCGTCCACGCCCGGGGCGAGCCGCGCCATCCTCGCCGTCGGTGAGAGCGCGCGGGCCATCCGGGAGCGGGTGTACTCGCCGAGGTACGTCAGGACGTCCACGGCGTCCCCAATGCGGCCGAGTACCGAGCGCGCCACCGGCAGGGACGCCCAGGCCGCCTCGTGGCCGTGGGTGATCCCCACGAGGCGTTCCGCGCCGCGGCGGCGCAGGGCGGGAGCCAGGAGGCCGAGGGGCGCCGCGGCGCCGAACACGACCGAGTCGCAGCGCTCCGCGCGCAGGACGTCCGCCGCCCGGCGCAGCACCCCCGGCTCCGGGAGCATCAGCGAGCCCGGGTGCCGGACGACCGGGAACGGCTGCGCCGCGTCGAACTCCGCCGCGCCCTTCCACGCCGGGGCGTAGACGACCACCGAACCGCGCGGGCGGCGCGCGGCCAGCCCGTGCACGAACGCCTGGATGCCGCCGGGACGGGGCGGGAAGTCGTTGGTGACGAACAGCGTCTTGGTCATCGTCCGGCCAGCATACGGACCGTCCGGCATGCGGAAGGGCCCGCCGCCGGCGGTGCGGTGGCGGGCCCTTCCAGAGCGATGATCAGTGCTTGACCTCGTGCGACGTCGCGCCGCCCTCGATCTCCGCCTGCTCGCCATGCTCGTGCTCGTGCTCCTCGACGGGGATGTCGTCGAAGGTCCACGCGCGGTTGAGCCGCGAGCGCAGATGCCCGATCGGGCCCTTGGTGCCGGGCGCCGGGATGCCGGCGGCGTCGCGCGCCGGGGCCTCCGGGCGGGTGTTCTCCTTGGAGAGGATGACCACCTTCTCCTCGTCGCGGGCGTTCTCGTGCCGCTCGGAGAACCTGCCGTCCGGCGACATCATGATCACGCCGCTCTCCACGCCGTGCCCGATGACGTCGGCGTCCTTGCGCTGCAGGCCCAGGCAGATCCGCTTGGTGATGACGAACGCCAGGAACGGGCCGACGAAGAACGTGACCCGGAAGAACCAGGTCGTCGCGAACAGGGACACATGGAACTTGTCCGCGAGGACGTCGTTCGCGCCGGCCAGCCAGAGCAGGCCGTAGAAGGTGACCGCCGCGATGCCCGTCGCCGTGCGGACCGGGGCGTTGCGGGGCCGCGTGTTGACGTGGTGGTGCCGCTTGTCGCCGGTCACCCACTGCTCGATGAACGGCCAGGCCGCCGCGCCGCCGAACACGATGCCGAGCGGCACCAGCGCCGGGATCAGCACGTTGAAGCTCACCGTGTGGCCCCAGGCGCTGACCTCCCAGTTCGGCATGATCCGCAGCGCGCCCTCCAGGACGCCCATGTACCAGTCGGGCTGGGAGCCGGACGAGATGGCGCCGGGATCGTACGGGCCGAACAGCCAGATCGGGTTGATCTGGACGAACGCGCCGAACAGCGCGCAGATGCCGAACACGAACAGGAAGTAGGCGCCCGTCTTGGCCATGAAGACCGGGTAGAACGGGTAGCCGTACACCTTCTGCTCGGTCTGGTTCTTGACCGGCATCGCGGTGTGCTTCTGCACCCACATGATCATCATGTGCGCGGTGACCATGCCGAGCAGCAGCCCCGGGATCAGCAGGATGTGCAGCATGTACAGCCGCGGCACGATGTCCTGGCCGGGGAACTCGCCGCCGAACAGGAACATGTAGATGTAGGTGCCGACCACCGGGATCGACTCGGCCACGCCCTGCGTGATGCGCAGGCCGGTGCCGGACAGCAGGTCGTCGGGCAGCGAGTACCCGAACAGGCCCTCCAGCATGCCGAGGGTGAACATGCCGATGCCGATCAGCCAGTTCAGTTCGCGCGGCTTGCGGTAGGCGCCGGTGAAGAACACCCGGAGCATGTGCGCCAGGATCGACGCCATGAACAGGATCGCGGACCAGTGGTGGATCTGCCGCATCAGCAGGCCGCCGCGCACGTCGAAGCTGATGTGCAGCGTCGAGGCGTAGGCCTCGGACATCTTCACGCCCTGCAGCTTCGTGTACGAGCCGTCGTACACGACCTCCATCATGCTCGGCTTGAACCAGAGCGTCAGGAACGTCCCGGTCAGCAGCAGGATGATGAAGGAGTACAGGGCGATCTCGCCCAGCATGAAGGACCAGTGGTCCGGAAAGACCTTCTTCATGTTGCGCTTGAAGAAGGTGGTGGAGCCGAGGCGGTCGTCGAGGAACGTCAGCGGAGCCTCGACCGCCTTCGGAGCTGTCGCCTCGCTCATCCGCGCTCCCAGAAGCTCGGTCCGACGGGTTCGTGGTAGTCGCTCGTCGCGACGATGTACCCGTCCTCCACGGCCAGCGGCAGCTGCGGCAGCGGCCGCGCGGCCGGGCCGAAGATGACCTTCGCCGCCTCCGTGGCGTCGAAGGTGGACTGGTGGCACGGGCACAGGATGTGGTGCGTGGTCTGCTCGTACAGGGCGGCGGGGCAGCCGACGTGCGTGCACACCTTCGAGTAGGCCACGATCCCGTTGATGTGCCAGTTCTCGCGTCCCTTGGCGGGCTTGAACTGGTCCGCCGGGATGTTGAGGAGGATCGTGACCGCCTTCGCGTTCTGCGTCAGCACCTGGTCCTCGGGGACCTCCTCCTCGATCCCCTCCGGCAGGACGGTGATCATGGAGCCGGGGCTGGCGAAGTCGCTGACCTTGAGCGGCTTGTTGGTGCCGTCCACCACCAGGCGGACGCCCTTCTTGCCCTCGCTCTTGGCCTTCTCGACGGCCTCGGCCCAGTAGGTGTGGCGGAGCCGCTTCTCCGGCAGCGGGCCGAGGTCGCGCAGCAGCACCAGCGGCGCCAGGCCGAGCGGCGCGGCGGCCAGCAGCAGCGTGCGGCGCAGCAGCGGCCGCTTGGTGATGCCGCTGTCCTGCGCGCCCTCCAGGAAGTCCTCGGTGAAGGCCGCCTTGGTCTCCTCGTCGGCGGCCATCTCGTGCCGTTCCTGGACGATCGGCTTGCTGGTCATCAGCCGGCGCACCCAGATGGTGACGCCGATCGCCAGCGCGAGGAACGACAGCGCCATCAGGCCGCCGAGCCAGAAGTTGGACTCCCGGGTCCGGGTGACGCCGTGCATGCCGCCGTCGCGGCCGCTCCAGCCGATGAAGTAGGCGATGAAGCCCACGCTCGCGGCGAACGCGATGAGGAAGAACGTCGCGACGATCCGCTCGGCGCGCTTCATCGACGCCTCGTCCAGCTGCTCCCCGACGCCCGCGGGCGCCGAGATGTCGTCCTCAGCGAGGAGCGCCTTCTCCCTCGCCGGGGACGGCGTGCCGATCACGCGCTCGCGCCGGCCGTCTTCGCCCGGGCCGGACCGGCCCGTGGTCTCCTTGTTGTCGTCGCTCATGACTTCTTCAGCTTCTTCGGCTTCTTCGCAGTGATCCACATGGCCGCCAGCACCAGCAGGCCGATGCCGACGAGCCAGCCGGCCAGCCCCTCGGTGACCGGGCCGATGCGGCCGAGGCCGTTACCGCCCGGGTTCGGCTCCTCGCGGGTCTGGACGAGGTAGGCGATGACCGCCTTCTTGTCCTGCGGCGTGAGCGTGGTGTCGTTGAACACCGGCATCGCCTGCGGGCCGGTCAGCATGGCCTCGTACATCTGGGTGGGCGTGACGTCGTCGCCGGACAGCGGCGGCGCGTACTTGCCGCCGGTCAGCGCGCCGCCCTGGCCGGTGAAGTTGTGGCACTGGGCGCAGTTGGTGCGGAACAGCTTCCCGCCGAGCGCGACGTCGCCGCCCTGCGGGTCGACGGCCGCCGCCGCGGGAACCTCGGGGCCGCCGCCGAGCGAGGCGACGTACGCGCGCAGGTCGGCGAGGTTCTTCTCCGCCTCGGCCTTCTGCTTCTCGGCCTCCGCGCGCTCCTTCGGGTCCTCGTAGTCGGTCTTGATCGAGGTGTTGAAGGCGGGGACCGGCTCCTTGCGCGGCACCTGGGCGCCCGGGTTCATCGCGGGCATGCGGCCCGTGCTGACCTGGAAGTCGACCGCCGCGGCGCCCACGCCGATGAGGCTGGGGGCGATCGGGTTGCCCTTGGCGTCCTTGGTGCCCTCGGCGTTCAGCCCGTGGCAGCTGGCGCAGTTCTTGTTGAACAGCTCCTGCCCGTGCTTCAGGTCCTGCGCCGCCTGGGCGCTGCTCTGCGCCTCGGCGCGGTCAGTCCGCGGCGAGAAGCCGGCGTAGATCACGCCGATCGCCGCCAGGGCCGCCAGCACGACGGCGTAGCCCGCCCACGGGCGCCGTCGCCATGCGGTGATCCTTTTCACGGAAATCCCCGTTCGGGTCATGTCGTCGGGTAGGTCGGGTGGGTCAGACGTCGAGCAGGTATACGACCGAGAACAGGCCGATCCACACCACGTCGACGAAGTGCCAGTAGTAGGAGACGACGATCGCGCTGGTCGCCTGCTCGTGCGTCCACCTCTTGGCGGCGTAGGTGCGCCCGAGAAGGAACAGGAACGCGACGAGGCCGCCGATGACGTGCAGGCCGTGGAAGCCGGTGGCCAGGTAGAAGACCGAGCCGTAGGCCGAGGACGAGAAGGTGAGCCCGTCCTTGGTGACGAGGTTGAAGTACTCGAAACCCTGGCCCGCGACGAAGTAGAAGCCCATCAGGAAGGAGAGCACGTACCACTCGCGCAGTCCCCAGCGGGCCACGTTCAGCAGGCCGCCGTCGCGTCCGACCTTGCCCGCCTCGGCCTTGAACACGCCCATCTGGCAGGTCACCGAGGACAGCACGAGGACGGTCGTGTTGACCGCCGACAACGGCAGGTCCAGCGGGGCGCCCGGCCACGCGTCGTCGCCGGACTGGCCGATCGTCACGGAGCGGATCGTGAAGAACATCGCGAACAGCGCCGCGAAGAACATCAGCTCGGACGACAGCCAGACGATCGTCCCCACGCTGACCAGATTGGGACGGTTCGCCCGTGCGTGAGGTGTTGTCTCTATCGCGGATGCTGTCACGGGCAGCATTATTGCGCCCCCGTCCCGTGAGTGACGCATGACCCCCCTCCTAGAGTTCCCCGCGCGTGTCACCGGCGCCCCGACCCGGTACCCTCACGTGCATGAGCACCGCCCCGGAGAGCCCGATGAAGATCCTCGTCTACAGCGACGACGCGAACACCCGCGCACAGATCCGGATGGCCGTCGGGCGCCGTCCGGCCGCCGACCTCCCCAAGGTGGAGTTCGAGGAGTGCGCGACCCAGCCCGCCGTCGTGGCGCGGCTCGACGAGGGCGGCGTCGACGTCCTCATCGTGGACGGCGAGGCGCAGCCCGCCGGCGGCCTCGGCGTGTGCCGGCAGGCCAAGGACGAGGTGTACGACTGCCCGCCGGTCCTGGCGATCATCGGGCGCCGCGACGACGGCTGGCTCGCCACCTGGTCGCGCGCCGACGCCGTGGTGAGCCTGCCCATCGACCCGATGGCCCTCGCCGGCGCGCTCGCCGGACTCATGCGGCACCGCCTCCGCCACAGCCTTCCCGCCCTGTAGATCCCCCCGACGACACCGACCCGGCAGGGACCATGCTTGTTAACAGCGGGGACGCGCGCACCACCTGGCCCGCACTGCTCAACGCCCTCGTGTCGGGCGACTCGCTGTCCAGCGAGGAGACCTCCTGGGCCATGAACAGCATCATGTCCGGCGAGGCCACCGACGTGCAGATCGCCGGTTTCGCGGTCGGGCTGCGCGCCAAGGGCGAGACGGTCGCGGAGGTCACCGGCCTCGCCGAGGGCATGATGGACAACGCGACGCCCATCGACGTGCCGGGGCCCATCGCCGACCTGGTCGGGACGGGCGGCGACCGCGCCCACACCGTCAACATCTCCACGATGGCGGCCGTGGTGGCGGCGGCGGCCGGCGTCCGGGTGGTCAAGCACGGCAACCGCGCCGCGTCGTCCTCGTGCGGCGCCGCCGACCTGCTGGAGCACCTCGGCGTCGCGATCGACCTGCCCCCGGAGGCCACCGCGCGGGTCGCCGGCGAGCTCGGCATCACCTTCTGCTTCGCGCCGCTGTACCACCCGGCGCTGAAGTACGCGGCCCGGACGCGCGGCGAGCTCGGCACCCCGACGGTGTTCAACTTCCTCGGCCCGCTGACGAACCCGGCGCGCCCCGGCGCCCAGGCCGTCGGCGTGTTCCACCCGCGGATGGCGGGCGTCGTCGCGGGCGTGTTCGCCGCGCGCGGCTGCTCGTCGCTGGTGTTCCGGGGCGACGACGGGCTGGACGAGCTGACCACCACCGGCACCTCGACGGTGTGGGTCGTCCGCGACGGGACGGCGACGGAGACGACGTTCGACCCGGCCGACCTCGACATCCCGCCGGCCAAGCCGGAGGACCTGCGCGGCGCCGACGCCGCGTTCAACGGCCGGGTGGCGCGCGAGACGTTCGCCGGGCGGCCGGGGCCCGTCCGCGACATGGTCCTGCTGAACGCCGCGGCGCTCATCACCGCCTACGACGGCGCCCCGTCCGCCGCGGACCTCACCGCGACGCTCGGGGCCGCCTACGAGCGCGCCGCCGCCGCCGTCGACGCGGGTGCCGCGAGCACCCTCCTGGACCGCTGGATCGACACGACCCAGCGGTTCAGGGGCTGATGCTCAGGTGACGCCGCGCGCCCCGCTGGACAGGCGCTGGGCGATGTAGATCGGGATGATCGACAGGACGATCAGCGCCGCCGCCAGGACGTTGACGACCGGGGCCTGGTTGGGCCGGAACAGGTTGTTGAAGATCCAGATCGGCAGGGTCTCGGCGCCCGGCCCGGCGGTGAACGTGGTCACGATGATCTCGTCGAAGGACAGCGCGAAGGCCAGCAGCCCCCCGGCGAGCAGCGCCGAGCGCAGCGCCGGGAACGTCACGTACCAGAACGTCTGGAAGGTGTCGCCGCCGAGGTCGGCGGACGCCTCCTCCAGGCTGGTGCCCGTCCGCCGCAGCCGGGCGAGCACGTTGTTGAAGATGGTGACGACGCAGAACGTGGCGTGCCCGACGATGACGGTGAACAGGCCGAGCCCGATCCCGAGCGGCTTCAGCACCACCTGGAAGGCGTTGCTGAGCGCGATGCCGGTGACGATGCCGGGCAGCGCGATCGGGAGGACGACGACGAGCGACACCGTCTCCCGTCCGAAGAACCGGTACCGCGCGACCGCGAACGCGGCCATCGTCCCGAGGACGATCGCGATCGCGGTCGCGCCGAGGCCCGCCTTGACGCTGGTGAGGACGGCCTGCCGCGCCCCCTCGTTGTCGAGCGCCTGCGACCACCACCGCCCGGTGAACCCGGACGGCGGCCAGCCGAACGTCTTGTCCGCGTTCACCGAGTTGATCAGCACGACCAGCAGCGGGACGTAGATGACGGCGAGGCCGAGGCCCATCAGGACGCGCAGCGCGATCCGCGCGGCCGGCGAGAAGGTCATCACAGCTCCCTGAGCGCGCCGGTGCGGCGGGCCGCGGCGAGGTAGCCGAGCATCACCACCACCGGGATCGTGGCGACCGCCGCCGCGAACGGCAGGTTGTTCGCGGCGCCGATGTTGTCGTAGACGACGTTGCCGAGCAGCTGGCTCCGGCCGCCGACGATCTTCACGGTGATGTAGTCGCCGAGCGACAGCGAGAACGTGAAGATCGACCCCGCCACCAGCGAGGGGTACACCAGCGGCAGCACGACGGAGCGGAACGTGCGCACCGGCCGGGCGCCGAGGTCGCCGGAGGCGTCCAGCAGCGAGTCCGGGAGCCGCTCCAGGCCCGTGTAGACGGGCAGGATCATGTACGGCAGCCAGAGGTAGGACAGGACGAGCACGGTCGCCGGGAGGCCGTAGCCGGGGCTGGACAGCCCGAATGGCTTCAGCACCTCGTCGAGGAGGCCGCCCTGCGACAGCATCACCCGCCACGCGTACGCCTTGACGAGGTAGGCGGCCCACAGCGGCGCCAGGATCGCGATCATCAGGTACGGCCGGTACTTCGGCTTGGCGACCTTGGCCATGTACAGCGCCATCGGGAACCCGATCGCGGTGTCGATGACGGTGACGGCCACGGCGACGCCGAGGCTGCGCAGCGCGACCGTCCGGTAGACGGGCTCGTCGACGAGGGTCTGGAAGTTGGCGAGGGTGAACTGCCGGACGACCTCGCCGGTGAAGACGTCGGTCGACCAGAACGCGGTCAGGAAGATCGCGGCGAGCGCGCCGAGGTAGACGACGACCAGCCAGGCGAGCGGCGCCGTCAGCAGCAGCGAGAGCCGCAGCCGCGGCCGGCGGTGCAGCAGGGCCGCCGCCCGGCGCCGGGGTCCCGGCGCCGGGCGGCCGTCCGCACCGCCGGCCTCGGCGGTGGCGGTCATCCCTTGATCGCGGTCCACGCCTGGGTCCACTTGGAGTAGTCGACGCACTTGACGTCCTTGCGCCCGTCGAGGCACTGCGCGATCGGCGTCGTCCAGAAGTGCACCTTGGAGAAGTAGTTCTCGTCGGTGGCGTGGAACGTGTCGCAGAACGTCTTGTCCGCGGTCTGCCGGCACGCCTTTGCGTTGGCCGGCGCCTCACCGAACCACTCGGCGACCTGCGCGTTCGCCTTCGGCGACACGATGTGGTCGAGCCACTTGTAGGCGCAGTTGGGGTGCTTGGCCTTCGCGGCGACCATCCAGGTGTCCGACCAGCCGGTCGAGCCCTCCTTCGGCAGCGCCACCTTTACCGGCGCCTTCTCGGCCTCGGCGAGGTTCGCGATGACCTGCCACGTCGTCCCGAGGACGGAGTCGCCGCTCTTGAACGCCTGGACCTCCTTGGTGTAGTCGGACCAGTACTCGCCGATGAGCCCGTGCTGGGTCTTCAGCAGGTTCACTGCGGCGTCGAACTGCTTCTGGTCGAGCGCGTACGGGTTCTTGATGCCGAGCTCGGGCTTGGCCGACATCAGGTAGAGCGCCGCGTCGGCGATGTAGATCGGCGAGTCGTAGGCGGTGATCTTCCCCTTGTACGGGGAGTTCGCGTCGAACACCGCGCCCCACGAGTCGGGGGCGGTCTTCACCTTGTCGGTGCGCCACATGAGCAGGTTGGCGCCGCGGCCGTGCGGGATGCCGTAGGCGACGCCGTTCACCGAGTTCCACGGCTTCATCTTCAGCCCCTGGAAGATGTCGGCGTAGTTCGGGACGAGCTTGGTGTTGACCGGCGCGACCGTCCCGGAGGCGACCAGCCGCAGCGAGGCGTCACCGGACGCGGAGACCGCGTCGTACTCGCCGGTCTTCATCAGCGTCACCATCTCGTCGGAGGTGCCGGCGACCTTGGTGTTGACCTTGCAGCCGGTCTGCTTCTCGAACGGGGTGACCCAGTCGACCTTCGGGTCGTTGGAGCCGTCCTCGGCGTACCCGGCCCAGGCGACCAGGTTGACCTGGCCCTCGCCCTGCCCGAGCGACTGCTGCATGGGAACCTTCGGGACCGGGAAGCCGCCCTGCCCGGCTCCGCTCGCCTTGTCGCCCGAGTCGCCGCCGCAGGCGGCGGCCGTCAGTCCGATCGCCAGCGTCGCCGCGGCGGCGAGCGCCATGCGCGTGGACCACATGGGGAACTCCTTATTTTCGGGGGTTGTGGGGGTTTCGGAGTTGTTGCGGTGAATCAGGACGCGGGCGCCGGCGCGGGGCCGGTGCCCGAGACGTGGAACTCGTGCGTTTCGTGCCAGCTGATGCGCACCCGCGCGCCGCGGTGCCCCAGCACGTCCATGGAGGAGGTCCGCAGGTTCTGCTGCAGCGCCACGACCCGGTCCCCCGACTCCAGGTCGATGACGAACCGGGTCACGGCGCCCGCGTAGACGACCTCGGCGACCGTGCCGAGCGCCTCCCGGTCCCCCGTGCCGGTGAGGCCCTCTCCGCCGCCCTGGCCGCCTTGTGGGCCGCCCTCGGTGTGGACGTGGATCTTCTCCGGCCGGACGCAGACGTCGCCGATCCGGTTGGACGTCCCGACGAAGCCCGCCACGAACTCGGTGGCGGGCCGCTCGTACACCTCGGCGGGCGTGCCGACCTGCTGGATCCGGCCGCGGTCCAGGACGGCGACCCGGTCGCTGAGGGTCAGCGCCTCCTCCTGGTCGTGGGTGACGAACACGAAGGTGATGCCGGCCCGCCGCTGGATGCTCTTCAGCTCGACCTGCATCTCCTCGCGCAGCTTCAGGTCGAGCGCGCCGAGCGGCTCGTCCAGCAGCAGCACCTTCGGCTCGTTCACCAGCGCGCGGGCGAGCGCGACCCGCTGCCGCTGGCCGCCCGACAGCTCGCCGGGACGGCGCGCCTCCATCCCGTCGAGCCGGACGCTGTGCAGTGCCGCGAGCGCCCGCTCACGGCGCTTGCCCTTCGGCACCCGCCGCACCTTCAGGCCGTACTCCACGTTGCGGAGGACGTCCAGGTGCGGGAAGAGCGCGTAGTCCTGGAAGACGGTGTTGACGTCGCGGTCGAACGGGGCGAGCCCCGTCACGTCCCGGCCGCCGAGTTCGATCGTCCCGCCGGTGGGCCGCTCGAACCCGGCGATGAGGCGCAGGACGGTCGTCTTCCCGGACCCGGACGGGCCGAGCATCGAGAAGAACTCGCCGTCCCCGATGTCGAGGTCGACGCCCGCCACCGCCTCGACGGAGCCGAAGGTCTTGCGCAGATCGCGGATCCTCACCGCTGAAGCCGGCATGACCGAAAACATATGGAGTCATAGGTTTAAGTTCAAGTGATGTTCCGGTATCACTGTGTGAACACCGGGAGGGGGCCCATGGACGGCGCGCATCGTGTGGTGTTCGCTCCCGTCGACAACACCGCGCGCGTGCACGCGGTCGTGCGACGGCTCACCGACGCGATCGCGCTCGGCCTCCTCACCGACGGCGAGCAGCTGCCGAGCGAGGCCGACCTTGCGGCACATCTCGGTGTATCCACGGTCACACTACGCGAAGCACTGATGGCCTTGCGTCAGCAAGGGCTCATCGAGACCCGCCGCGGACGGGGCGGCGGCAGCTTCGTCCGGGCCCCGGCCAGGGAGTTCGACCTCGACGAGCGGCTGCGTTCGCTCAGCGCGGAAGAGCTCCGCGATCTCGGCGACCACTACGCCGCCATCGCCGGGGCCGCCGCCCGGCTCGCCGCGGCCCGGTCGCTGCCCGCCGACGTCCGGCGGCTGCGGCGGTCCCTGGAGGAGATGGCGGCGGCCGGCCCCGGCGCCGGCATGTGCAGGCTGGACGGCCGGCTCCACCTGGAGGTCGCCGCCGCGTCCCAGTCCGGGCGGCTCACCCGCGAGGAGATCCGGCTGCAGGCCGAGATCGGCCCGCTGGTCTGGGCCGTGCACGACCTGCCGGACCGGCGCGGCCGAGTCGACGCCGAACACGCCGGGATCGTCGACGCCATCGAGGCCGCCGACGAGAACCGGGCCCGCGATGTAGCTGAAAGTCACGTCTTGAATGCGGTAGAACGTCTGATTGACCGACGGCTCGCCTTCTGAGACCCCGAGGGGGACCCATGCCCGCCGAGCCACCGGCCGTCGGCGCGGCGGCGGCACACGTCCGCGCGACCCTGGACGGCGTCTTCACGGACGTGGCGCGGGTGCGCGACGCGGCGGCCCGGTGCCTGGCGGACGTCCGCGCCACCGGCCGCGCCCCCGTCCGCGCCGACCTGGCCGCGCTGCGCCCCCTCCTCCAGGCGCGGCTCGGCCCGTTCGTGTGCGGCCTCGGGTTCATCGCCGCGCCGCGGCTGCTCGCCGACGCCGCCTGGTACCTGGAGTGGTGGCAGACCGGCCCGGCGGGACGCCCGTCGCAGCTCCTGCGCGACCTGAACCCCGAGAGCAGCGCCCTGTACGACTACACCCGCTGGGAGTGGTTCACGGGGCCGGAGGGCGGCGCGGAGAAGACCGTCTGCGGCCCCTACGTCGACTACCTGTGCAGCGACGAGTACGTCCTGACGCTGTCGGCGCCGGTGCACGCCGCCGGGACGTTCGTCGGCGTCGCCGCCGCCGACGTCTTCGCCCGGACGTTCGAGAACGAGGTCGTCCCGGCGCTGCGGCGGATCCCCGCGCCCGCGTTCGTCGTCAACGCCCCCGGCCGCGTGATGGCGTCCAACACCGCCAGCTGGCCCCCGGGCGCCGTCTACCGCGACGTCCCCGGCTACGCCGCCAAACGCTGCGGCGACTTCTCCCTGTCCGTCGTGACCGCCGGCTGAGCCTTTGTGGGGGGACGACCCCCCACACCCCCGGAAAAGCCCTTTAGTCGGCGTCGGGGAGGCCGAGGGCGAAGGCCTGTTCCAGGTCGTGCTGGGAGTAGGTGCGGAACGCGATGTGGGTCTCGGTGCCGACGATGCCGGGGACCTTGTTGAGGCGGCCCGGGATGACGTCGTTGAGCTCCTCGTGGCGGCGCACCCGGACCATCGCCATCAGGTCGTGGTCGCCGGTGATGGAGTACACCTCGCTGACGCCGTCCAGCGCGGCGATCGTCTCGGCCACCTCGTGGATGCGCGCGACGTCGGCCTTGACGAACACGATCGCAGTGACCACTTCACCCTCCCCTGGGAATCGGACGCTCCGACCCTACCGGGAGGCTCTGCCCCATCTGAGGGGGCGACCCCCCAGACCCCCCGGCAAGAACCGCTAGCCGCGGCTGAGGGCGGCCAGGCGCCGCGCGGTGCCCGCCCGCCGGGCGAGGAGCGCGAACGTGACTCCCGCCACGAAGCCGTAGATGTGCGCGGTGTAGGCCACGTTGCTCTTCTCGTCGCCCAGGGACAGCCACTGCAGGACGAACCAGTACCCGAGCACCACCCACACCGGCAGCCGGATCACGATGACCGGCGGCACCCAGCTGACGACGCGGCCCCGCGGGTTGAGGATCACGTAGGCGCCCATCACCCCGGCGATCGCCCCGGACGCGCCGATGAGCGGGACGGTGGAGCCGGGCGACGTCCAGGCGAACCCGTAGACGGCGACGAGCCCGAACACCAGGTAGGCGAGCAGGTAGCGCCATCGGCCGAGCCGGTCTTCGACGCCCATGCCGACGACGAACAGGAAGACCAGGTTGCCCAGCAGGTGCAGCGCGCCGGAGTGCAGGAACATCGAGGTGAACGCCGACGTCCATGGCGCCTTCTCGTAGCTCGCGGGCCCGCACTCGTGCACGACGTCCGCCGGCATCGGCTGCCGGTCGCCGGTGGTCAGCTCCTTGGGGACGGCGCCGTACTCGAACGTGAACTGCGCCGCCTTGCACTCGCGGACCGCTCCCTCCCCGTACCAGGAGGCGAAGTGCGACATGGGGGTGAGCAGGAAGACGACCACGTTGACCGCGATCAGCAGGTACGTCACCCAGGGGACCCGCCGCGCCGGCTGGCTGTCGTAGAGAGGCAGTGCCACGCCGTCACCCTAGCGGGCGGCCGGGCCGGTGATGGGACGCCTCCCGCCGCTCGTACGGCCGCTCGTAGGCCTTGTCGATCCACTCGCGGAGGCCCTCGGCGCCGTGCACCGGGCACGTCCACGGGCCGTCGACCTCCACCAGCCGGACGCCGGGCAGGTCGAGCCAGCGCAGCACGCACTCCATCTCCTCGGCGGTGGCGCCCGCGGACGGGGGCGCGCCGAGCGCGACGCCGCCGGGCGCCTCGCCGGAGGGCGGGAACACCGTCTCGGCGGTGGCGATGAGCGCGTCGACGTAGGGGCGGGGCCGGGCGTTCGCCGGGACGGTGCCCGCCGCGGCGAGCCGGCCGTACCGCACGACCGACAGCTCCCAGCCGCCGTCGAAGCCGGGCCGGGCCGCCACCAGCTCCGGGAGCCGGGCCAGCGCGGCGAGCCGCTGCCCGCGCGCGGCGGCGCGGACGAACGCGGCGAGCCGGTCGCGCTGGGCCCCGGCCTCCTCGTAGCGCAGCTCGGACGCGAGCCGGTCGATGCGGACCTGCGCGGCGGCCACGACGGGGCGGACGTCGCCCTCCATGACCGAGCGGGCCGTCCCGGCGTGCACGTTGTAGTCGTCGGCGGACTCGCGGCCGTCGCAGGGCGCGCCGCAGCGCCCGATCTCGGCGAGCGCGCACGCGCGCGCCCGGCCGCGCTCGATCAGCCGGAGCGTGAGCCGCTGGGTGCACTGCCGCAGCGGGACGGCCTCGTGCAGCGCGGCGCGGGCCTCCTCGGCCTGCCGCCGGGAGGAGATCGGCCCGAGGTAGCGCGCGCCGTCGGCGCGGCACTCCCGGACGATGGACAGCCGCGGGAACGGCTCCGCGGTGAGCTTCAGCCAGATCGCCCGCTCGGGGAACTTGGAGCGCCGGTTGTAGCGCGGCTTGTGCTCGGCGATCAGCCGCAGCTCGCGGACCTCGGCCTCCAGCCCCGTGGCGCACACGATGGTCCGGACGTTCTCGGCGAGGCCGACCATCTCGCGGACCCGCCACCGCGTCTCGGAGCCGGTGAAGTAGCTGCGCACGCGCGTCCGCAGGTCGCCGCTCTTGCCGACGTACAGCACCTCGCCCGCGTGGTCCTCGAACAGGTACACGCCCGGGGTGGACGGGACGTCGTCGGCGAGGTGGCGCTTGCGGCGCTGCTCGGGGGTCGGCGCCTTGGCGAAGCCCTTCATCTCCTCGAACGAGGTGACGCCGAACGAGCCGATCCGCTCGAACAGGCCGTGCAGGACCTCGACGGTGGCGCGGGCGTCGGCGAGGGCGCGGTGCGTCGGCTCGCTGGAGGTCCGGAAGAAGCGGGCGAGGGTGCCGAGCTTGCAGTTGGGCACCTCGTCGCGAGACAGGACGCGGCGCGCCAGGTCGACGGTGTCGACGACGGGGAACGCGGGCCAGGCGTAGCCGTTCGCGGCGCACGCGGCCTTGAGGAAGCCGATGTCGAAGGCGGCGTTGTGCGCGACGAGGACGCAGCCGCGGGCGAACTCCAGGAACGCCGGCAGCACCGACTCGATCCGCGGGGCGGCCGTCACCATCGCCGTGGTGATGCCGGTCAGGGCGGTGATGAACGGCGGCACGGGCCCGCCCGGGTCGACCAGCGTGCCGAGCTCGCCGAGCTCCTCCCCGCCGCGCACCTTCACCGCGCCGATCTCGGTGATGGCCGAGTCGGCGGCCGAGCCGCCGGTGGTCTCCAGGTCGACCACCACGAAGGTGACCTCGTGGAGCGGGGTGCCGAGGTCGTCCAACGTCCCCTGGACACCGTGCTCGTGGACACCGTGGGCAGCCGTCATGTGCGCGACCGTAGAGGACCCCACCGACAGAACCTCCTGCCGCTAGGGTTGGGGTGCGCCGGCACGTCCCGCCGGACGGGGGACCGCGGGGACGGCTCGGGGAACGCCCGGCGCGATCCGTCCGATCACGCGTTCGCCCTGGTTAGGGTGCGTGGTGCTCGGGAACACACAGCCCACCGGCGGCGCAGCCCGGAAGGAGCGGGATCATCGACAGCGGCCCCGAAGCGACCCCCGGCGGCGAGGCGCCCGCAGAGAAGCTGGGCAGGCCCCTGCCCGAGGCCGTGCGGCAGGGCGTGGTGGAGGTCGCCGCCGAGCTGATCGGATCGCTGCCGCCGGACGAGATCCCCGCGCCGCTGCGCCGGTTCGCGCGGTTCGAGCGGCGCAAGCGGGCCCGGCTCGCGGGCCAGCACATCGCGGCGGTGCTGGAGAAGGACGACGGGTTCCGGCGGCGGGTCGCCGAGGGCCTCCGCGAGACGCACGCCGACCTGGTGGAGGCGGTGGAGGACGGGAACGTCCCGCCGGCCGCCGACCCGGTGCGCGTCGCGGTGCTGGGGTACCTGCTGCGCCCGGCGGGCTGGACGGAGCTGGTCGGGTCCGCGCGGGAGGAGCTGGAGCGCTCCGCGACCGCGTCCGAGGAGGAGGCCGCCGAGCGCCGCGTCGCCGCGCTGAAGGAGGAGCTGGCCGCCACCCGCAGCGCCCGCGGCGCCGAGTTCGACAAGGTGCGCGGGGAGCTGCGCGAGGCGAAGGCCGAGGTGGCGGAGCTGCGCCGCAAGCTGCACGAGGCGCGCACCCGGTTCCGGGCGGCGGAGGAGCGCGCCGCGGCCGTCGCGGCGGAGGCCGAGCGCGAGCTGGCCACCGCGCGCGAGTCGACCGCCGCGTCCGAGAAGGAGCTGCGCAAGCTGCGGGCGCGGGCGGCCCAGGCCGAGGCGGCGGCCGAGGCCGCCAAGCGGGCGGCGCGGGAGGGCCGCAACGTCGACGACGTCCGGCTGCGGATGCTGCTCGACACGCTCGTGGACGCGGCGCAGGGCGTCCGCCGGGAGCTGGCGCTGCCCTCCACCATCGGCCGTCCCGCCGACGTGGCGGGCGGGCTGGAGCCGGAGCGGCAGGCGCACCGCACGCTGCCCGGCCGGGCGCTGTCGGACAGCGACCCGCAGCTGCTCGAACGGCTGCTGACGCTGCCGCAGGTGCACCTGGTCGTGGACGGCTACAACGTCACCAAGACCGGGTACGGGGAGCTGCCGCTGTCGGACCAGCGCAGCCGGCTGGTGTCCGGGCTCGGCGGGCTGGCCGCGCAGACCCGCGCCGAGGTGACGTGCGTGTTCGACGGCGCCGAGCTGGACGCGCCGGTGGCGGTCGCGGCGCCGCGCGGGGTCCGGGTGAAGTTCAGCGCCCCGGGGCAGACCGCGGACGAGCTGATCGGCGAGCTGGTGCGGGCCGAGCCGCCGGGCCGTCCCGTGGTGGTGGTGTCCTCCGACCGGGAGGTCGCCGACGCGGCGCGGCGGGCCGACGCGCGGCCGTGCCCGTCCTCGCTGCTGCTGCGCAGGCTGGGCCGCGCATAAGGTCCCGCTAAGGCTGTGATAAGGGAAGCCTCGCACTAAGTGATCATGGCGTCACAAAAAGTGGACGACGTCCGTGAATGTCGATCAAAGTGTGACGAATCGGTTGTGACGGCTGTTGCCGCTCGCTAGTGTCGCGCTGACCGTCGTGGACGAGAGGGGCGAAACCTACCGTGGCCAGTGATCTCATCGGGGCACCAGCTCAGGGGCGCGACCGCAGAGGCGGCTCGGTGAGCAGAGGCGTCTCCCGCAGCCTCGCAGCCGTCGCCTGCCTGACCGTGACGGCCTCCCTGACCTACAGCCCGGTGGTGGCGCACGCCGAGCCCAAGCCGACCAAGGCGCAGGCCCAGAAGAAGCTCGACAAGCTGAACGACGAGATGGACCAGAAGGTCGAGCAGTACAACCAGAACCGGGAGAAGCTCAAGGTCGCCAAGAAGAAGTACACGACGGCGACCAAGGCGAGCAAGCAGGAGCAGCAGACCTTCGAGCAGCAGCGCTCCAAGATCGCCCAGATGGCGGCGACCGCCTACAAGAACGGCGACTCCACGGACGTGACCGGCTTCGTCGGCAGCGCCGACCCGCAGGGGGTCCTGGACCAGGCGGCCGTCTTCTCGCACCTGTCGCACGAGCGCAGCTCCCAGCTGACCCAGTTCCTCGCGACCGCCCAGCGGCTCCGCCGCGAGCAGTCCCAGGCCAAGACCGCCTACGACGAGGTGAAGTCGAAGCAGTCGGAGCTGAAGAAGCAGAAGCAGGACCTCGACAAGAAGGTGAAGAAGCAGGAGTCGACGGTCCGCAAGCTCGGCGGCGGGTCCTCCGGCGGCGGCAGCATCGGCGGCACCTACAACGGCCCGGCCAGCGGCTCGGCCCGCGCGGCGCTCAACTTCGCCTTCGCCCAGAAGGGCAAGCCGTACTCCTACGGCGCCACAGGCCCGGGCTCCTACGACTGCTCCGGCCTGACGATGAAGGCGTGGGCCGCCGCGGGCGTCAACATCACCCGCACCACCAACTCCCAGTACGCCGCCACCAAGCGGGTGTCCAAGGGCGACCTGCAGCCCGGCGACCTGGTGTTCTTCAGCGGCCTCGGCCACGTCGGCATGTACATCGGCAACGGGCAGATGATCCACGCCCCGCACACCGGGGACGTCGTGAAGATCTCGTCCGTCGACGGCCACGGCAGCTACTACGGCGCCGGGCGTCCCTGACCCTCCGCAGCCCCTGCACGGGGCTCCCATCCGCAACGGACCAGGCTTGACCTGGTCCGTTGTTGATTTTGGGGGGGTTTGCCTTCTGTTGGGGCTTTGGTACCTTGTCAGCACTCACGTCGCCCTCCAGGCGCCGTGGCCCCGCGACGCCCACCAGGCGCCTCGGTCACACGCGGCACATCTGAGCGCCGCGTGCCGGCGGCGCGAGCCACGTGCCGCCCGGGTCTGCACGCAGACCCACGGCCGGCCCGTCCCACCGTGCGCACGCCCGCAGCGTGCATGGCGCTGAGCGCGCTGCCACGGCGGCATCCACGGGTCAGGCCCCGGACGGTCCCGGCGACGGGCCGCCGTCCGCCCACAACACAGGCGCCGCTCTTTCGCACGCGGGAGACAGGTCCCGCGCCGGGCCCCATATCGCCCCCAGGATCGCAGCGGCAGCGCCGAATCCGCCTCAGCGCGGAACCGGGGACCCATAACCGCCGGAAGTCCAGGAAACGATCCTGGACGAGCGTTTCCGGCACCCGGGGTGAATCGGTGCGCCTCTCCCGGCCATCCGGTGAGAGCCGCCGTAGGGCGGCTTCCACGCCCGAACCCGTCAGCTAACCCGGTAGGCGGCATGGAAGTCGAGGAGATCCCCCCGTGTCAGGCGCGCATCGCAAGAAGAACCCGGGCAGGCACCGCAAGCCCGGCTCCCTGTCCATCACCTGGCGGACGACCGGCGGCGTGATCGTCGGCGCGGCCGTGCTCGGCACCGCCGCCGCCACCGCCCAGGCGTCCGTCCTGCCGTTCGGCCCGGCCGCGGAGACGTCCGCGGCTGCGGACATGCCCTCCGGCAAGAAGGCGCACGGCGGCTCGTCCAAGAGCACGCCCAAGGACAAGGCCAAGACCGCCCGCAAGGACGACGGCAAGAAGGACGAGCCGAAAGAGGGGTCCGGCAAGCCGCCCGAGAAGTCGCGGCCCACCGCCGCGGAGGCCATCAAGCTCGCACGCTCCCAGGTGGGCGTCGAGGAGGACGACGGCGGCGAGACCAAGTTCCAGAAGTGGTACATGGGCACGTCGCGCGCGCACGAGACGCTCGCCCGCGACGGCGGCGACCTCGACGGCTACAGCGACGCGAACTGGTGCGACATGTTCGTCTCATGGATCGGCGACCAGATCGGCTTCGGCGACCAGATCGGCAGCGACGCCTGGACGGTCGCGCACGCCCGCTGGTTCAAGGAGAACGACCGGTGGGGCACCGACCCGAAGCCGGGCGCGATCGTCTTCTACGCCTGGGACGGCGGCAAGTCGATGTCCGACATCCGGCACGTCGGCATGGTGGTGGAGAAGGTCGACGACGGCACCATCGAGACCATCGAGGGCAACACCGGCAACGCGGTCGAAAAAAAGGAACGGTCCACCGACGACGTCGTCGGCTACGGCTACCCCGACTACAAGTCGTGACGGCCACTCCTCCCCCGCCGGCTGCATAGGATCGCGCGCATGGAGGACGGTCCGGCGGAGCCCGGCCCCGTGACGCGGCGCAGGGTGCTCGCCCTGGGCGCGGGCGGGGCCGCCGTGCTGCTCGCCGGGGGCGCCGGCCTGCTGGGCGCGCGGTCCGGCGGCGAGACCTCCGGCGCGTCCGGCACCCGCACCTCCCGGGCCGCCGCCGGGACGTTCGACCCGGAGGCCGCCGCCACCGTCCTCGCCAACCGGGCGCGCGCCGTCCGCGACGGCGACCGTCTCGGGTTCCTCGCCACGGTGGGCGACGCCCCGGCCGCGTTCCAGGACGCCCAGTCCCGCATGTACGACAACCTCCGCAAGCTTCCGCTGGACGGCTGGCAGGAGCGCATCGTCAACACCCAGGCCATGGACGAGGAGAACGCCGTCCTCCGCCTGGAGGTGCGCTACAGGCTCCAGGGGTTCGACAAGGGCCAGGTGGCCCGCACCCGCTACCTCACCCTGGCCCCGCACGGCGGAGCCTGGACGATCGCCGGCGACGGGACGTCCCGCGGGCTCACCGACGACGCCGCCATCTGGGACGCCGGCCCCCTGACGGTCGTCAGGGGCCGCGCCAGCCTCGTCATCGGCGACGCGGGCGGCCTCGACGGCATCGCCGACCGCCTGGACGCGGCCGTGCCGGTCGTCACGGGCGTCGTCGGGAAGGGCTGGGCGCAGCGGGTCGTCGCGCTCGTCCCCGCCGACGCGGCGCTGGCCTCCGCGCTCGCGGGCCCCGGGCAGAGCCTCGGCGAGATCGCCGCCCTCGCCACCGTCGCCCCCTCCGCCGGAAGCGGCCGCGGCGAGGACCGCGTCGTCGTCTCCCCCGGCACCTTCGGGCGCCTCAACGAACTGGGCCGCAAGGTCGTCCTGACGCACGAGCTGACGCACGTCGCCACCGGCGGCGCCCGCGACCGGCGGACCCCGCTGTGGCTGATCGAGGGCTTCGCGGACTACGTCGGCTACCGGAGCGTCAAGATCAGCGCCCGGTCCGCGGCGGGCGAGCTGCGCCGCGAGGTCGCCGCGGGACGGCTGCCGTCCGCCCTCCCGGCCGCCGCCGCGTTCTCCGGCGGCTCCCCGCGCCTCTCCCAGGCCTACCAGGAGGCCTGGCTCGCCTGCCGGATGGTGGCCGACCGGTACGGTGAGGCGACGCTCCTGCGGCTCTACCGGGCCGCCGGGCGCGTTCCCGAGGCCACGGCGCTGCGCGACGTGCTGGGCCTCACCCGGGAGCGGTTCACCGGCATGTGGCGCGACTACATGAAGAAGGAACTCAGATGAGCGAGACGGAGGCCGACGAAGGCCGCGCCGAGACCGCCGGCGGGCCGCCCGGCCCCGGTCCCGCCCGGCGGCCCCGGATCGCCGCCGCCATCGCCGCCGCCGTGCTCTTCGCCGCGGTCGCGGCCGTCCTCGCCCTGACGACGCCGTGGAACCCGCTGCCCGGGCGCGTCCCCGGCGGGCATGCGAAGGCCGACCCCTCGCTGGACTTCACCTCCGCCGAGATCGCCCGCTCCAGAGCGTTCGACTCGGCCGTCAACCCGCCCGCCTACACCGGGCTCGCCGTCGGGCTCGTGCTGATCCTCATCCTCGGCCTCACCCCGCTGGGCTCCCGGTTCATCGGCTGGGTCACCACCCGCCCCCACCGCCGATGGCTCCGTATCATCGTCGCCACGGTCGCGCTCACCACGCTGCTGCGCCTGGCCGGCCTGCCGTTCGACATCTGGAGCGAGTCGGTACTGCGCCGGTACGGGCTGTCCACGCAGAGCTGGCCCGCCTGGCTCGTCGACCAGCTGAAGTCCCTCGGCGTCACCTGGGTCATCTACACGATCGCCCTGCTGCTCCTGTACGCCCTGATCCGCCGCTTCCCGCGCTACTGGTGGACGGGCGCCGCCGCGGGCGGGTTCGTGCTCGTCGTCCTCGTCTCGTTCATCTACCCGGTCGCGGTCGAGCCCGTGTTCAACAAGTTCCACTCACTGGAGCGGGGGCCGCTGCGCAGCGAACTGATGGCCATGGCCCAGCGGGACGGCGTGCCCGTCGAGGACGTCCTGGTCGCGGACGCCTCCCGCCGGACGACGTCCCTGAACGCCTACGTGTCCGGGTTCGGCTCCACGCGCCGCATCGTCCTGTACGACACGCTGCTCAAGTCGCCCCGCCCCCGGATCGAGTCGATCGTCGCCCACGAGCTCGGCCACGCCAAGCGCGACGACGTCCTGTGGGGCACGCTGGTGGGCGCGCTGGGCATCGCCGGGGCGCTGTGCCTGCTGTACCTCCTGATGACCTCTCCGCGCCTCCTGCGGCGCGCCGGAGTGGATCCGGGCGGTGCGGACCCGGGCGGTGCGGACCCGGACGGTGCGGGCACCGCCGGGCGCGGCGGCGGGGCGGCCGACCCGAGGTCCATCGCGCTGCTCCTCGCGCTCGTGACGGCCGGGACGACGCTCGCCGCGCCCGTCCAGAACGTCGTGAGCCGCCGCATCGAGGCCCGTGCGGACGCGCACGCCCTGAACCTCACCCGCGACCCCGCGACGTTCGTGTCGATGCAGCACGAGCTGTCGGTGCGCAACATCTCCGACCTGAACCCCGACGCCATGGAGTACCTGCTGTGGCTCACGCACCCCTCGGGGCCTGACCGGATCGCCATGGCCCGCGACTGGGCGCGCATGCACCACGTCCAGGCCCCGCCGCCGCTGCACTAGCGCCCGGGAATCAGTGGCCCTCGGCCCGCTGCTTCTGCGGCGCCTTGTGCTTCGCGCCCTGCTGCTGCGCGGAAAGCGTCGCGGCGTCCACGTGCGGCGCCGTCGTCACCGACCGCTTCAGCGCGCTGCCCTTCACCCAGTCGTTCCACTTGACCTGCCAGTAGCCCCAGCCGTTCTCCGGCTCCAGCTCCCGGCTGGTCCCCGTCACCGTCACCGGGTCGCCCCGCTGGGACAGCTTGTAGAACCACTTCGCGTTGGACGGGCTGATGTTGATGCAGCCGTGGCTGACGTTCTCGTGGCCCTGGCTGCCGACCGACCACGGGGCGCTGTGCACGTACTCGCCGCTGTCGGAGATCCGCACCGACTTGTACACGGTCAGGCTGTAGCCGCCGGGACTTCCGGGGCTCACCCCCATCCAGTCGGACGTCATGACGGTCGGGTCCTCCTTGTCCATGGTGAGGTGGACCCCGTCGGTGGTGGTGAACGAGCGCTGGCCACCGCGCCCCATGCTGGTCGGGATGGTGCGGGCCTTCTTGCCGTTCACCTTCACCACCATCTTGTGGTTGTCCTCGCCGGCCGTGGACACGTGCGAGTCGCCGACCTTGAAGCCGACGGAGTAGTTCTTCCCGCCGTACACGTCCCCGCCGGTCCGCACGCCGGCGAGGTGGGCCTTGAACGCCACGTTCGTGTGCGCCGGCCAGTAGTCCTTCGTCCGGAACACGGCCTCCTTGTCGCCGAACCAGTGCCAGGCGCCCTCGACGGTCTTGTCCGCGGTGACCTCCAGGGCCCGCTCGACCGCCGCCCTGTCCTTCACCGCACCGGCGAAGTGCATGATGATCGGGATGCCGACGCCGACGGTCTCCTTGTTGTACGGCGCCTCGATCTTCACGTCGTTCGTCTTCTGGACCTCGGCCGTCGAGAAGGTGCTGCGGACCGTGCGGGTCCGTCCGTCCTTCCCGAGCGCCGTGGCGTCGACGGTGTACTGCTCCCCCGGTTCGAGCGTCCAGCGTGACCGCCAGCGCGTCCGGTCGGCGTTGAGGTCGCCGTCGACCTCGCGGCCCTTCGCCGACACCGTCACGTTCTCGATCGTGCCGTGCTGCGCCTCGACGGCGATGGGGCTGTCGGGCCGCAGCTTTCCGCCGCCGCCTCCCGGCGACACCGCGAGCCGCACGGCGTTCTCGCCGGCCGGCTCACCGCCCGAGCACGCCGCCGCGCCCGCCACCATCCCGGCGCCGACGAGCACGGCGGCGGCACGCCGTGCCCCGTCCCCCGGTTTCGAGCCACCCACCCGCATGTGGACCCCCCGGTCGTCACACCTGGGCGATCGGTCCGCCTGGCCAGCGTGGTCGCTGGAACGGCGCCCAGTATGTGAAAGGGCCGGTACCCGCAAAAAAGCGGACACCGGCCCCTCATGGGGTTCTTTTACTGATCAATGGGCGAAATGACCCCGGTAGTACTCGAAGACCAGACCAATGGTCGTCAGAATCGCGAATGCGGCGCCGAGGATCACCAGCCACCAGCCGAACACGACGCCGAGCGCCACGGCCGCGGCCGACAGCCCGACGAACAGCGGCCACCAGCTGTGCGGGCTGAAGAAGCCCAACTCGCCCGCCGCGTCCGCGATCTCGCCCTCCGGGTCGTCCTCGTACAGCGGCCCCGCGTTGGCCCGCTCAAGGCGCCGGACGGTGAAGTGGACGTAGAACCCGATGAGCCCGGCGAGGCCCACCGCGAGCCCGAGCGCGGTCGTGCCCGTCCAGTCGCCGGACCAGAGCCAGTACACGACGTCGGTGGCGAGGAAGAAGACCGCGCACCCGTAGAACATGAACGCCTGGACGCGCATCCGCTACTCCCCCTTAGCCCCGGCCAGTTCGCCCTTGGCACCCACGTGCGGGTGGTGCAGGTCGAACGCCGGCCGCTCGGAACGGATCCTCGGGATCGAGTTGAAGTTGTGCCGCGGCGGCGGGCAGGACGTCGCCCACTCCAGGGAGGAGCCGTAGCCCCACGGGTCGTCCACGTCGACGCGCTCGCCCCGCTTCCACGTGATGTACAGGTTGTAGAAGAACGGCAGCATCGAGGCCCCGAGGAGGAACGAGAACGCGGTGGACACCTCGTTCATCCCGTGGAACTCGCTGGCGTAGTCGGCGTACCGGCGCGGCATGCCCGCGGCGCCCAGCCAGTGCTGGATCAGGAACGTGCCGTGGAAGCCGATGAACAGCATCCAGAAGTGGATCTTGCCGAGGGTGTCGTTCAGCATCTTGCCGGTCCACTTCGGCCACCAGAAGTAGAAGCCGGCGAACATCGCGAACACCACGGTGCCGAACACGACGTAGTGGAAGTGCGCCACCACGAAGTAGGAGTCCGACAGCTGGAAGTCCATCGGCGGCGACGCCAGGATGACGCCGGTGAGCCCGCCGAACAGGAACGTCACGAGGAAGCCCAGTGACCACAGCATCGGCGATTCGAACGTGAGTTGCCCTCGCCAGATCGTCCCCACCCAGTTGAAGAACTTCACCCCCGTGGGCACGGCGATGAGGAACGTCATGAAGGAGAAGAACGGCAGCAGCACCTGCCCGGTGACGAACATGTGGTGCGCCCACACGGTGACCGACAGGCCCGCGATGCTGATGGTCGCGAACACCAGGCCGATGTAGCCGAAGACCGGCTTGCGGCTGAACACCGGGAGGATCTCCGTCACGATGCCGAAGAAGGGCAAGGCGATGATGTAGACCTCCGGATGCCCGAAGAACCAGAAGAGGTGCTGCCAGAGCAGCGCGCCCCCGTGCGCGGCGTCGAAGATGTGCGCGCCCAGCTTGCGGTCGGCCTCCAGGGCCAGCAGCGCGGCGGCGAGGACCGGGAAGGCCAGCAGCACGAGGATGGACGTCAGGAAGACGTTCCACGTGAAGATCGGCATCCGGAACATCGTCATGCCCGGCGCGCGCATGCACAGCACCGTGGTGATGAAGTTGACCGCGCCCATGATGGTGCCGAAGCCCGACATCGCCAGGCCCATCACCCACATGTCGCCGCCGACGCCCGGGGACCGGACCGCGTCCGACAGCGGGGCGTAGGCGAACCAGCCGAAGCTGGCCGCGCCGCCCGGGGTCAGGAAGCCGGCGATGACGATCAGGCTGCCGAACAGGAACAGCCAGTACGCCAGCATGTTCAGCCGCGGGAACGCCACGTCCGGCGCCCCGATCTGCAGCGGCATGATGACGTTGGTGAAGCCCGCGAACAGCGGCGTCGCGAACATCAGCAGCATGATCGTGCCGTGCATGGTGAACAGCTGGTTGAACTGCTCGTTGCTGACGATCTGCAGCCCCGGGTCGAACAGCTCCGCGCGCATGATGAGCGCGAGGACGCCGCCGAACAGGAACATCACGAACGAGGTGATCAGGTAGAGGTAGCCGATCACCTTGTGGTCGGTGGACGACATCCAGGAGGCGATGATGCGCCCCTTGCTCGTCCGCGGCGCGGCGATCGGCGCGCTCGGTGCGTGACTCGTCGCGGTCACTTGGCACCTCCCGCGGCCAGTGCTTGCTTCGAATCGGCGATGAACTTCTCGTACTGCTGGGGCGTCACGACCTTCAGCTGGAACAGCATCCGGCTGTGGTCGACGCCGCAGAGCTCGGCGCAGCGGCCCTCATAGGTGCCCAGCTTGTTCGCCGTGAACTCGAACTCGTTGGTGTAGCCCGGCATGACGTCCTTCTTGTAGATCAGTGCCGGGACCCAGAACGAGTGGATGACGTCGTTGGAGTGCAGGCGCACGCGGACCGTCTTGCCCGAGGGGATCGTCATGACCGGCTTGCCCGGCGCGGGACCGTTCGGCGCCACGGGGTTGCCGACGACGGACGCGACCCTCTGCTCCTTGCCGCCGGCGTCCTTCTCCTTGTAGTCGAACTGCCAGCTCCACTGGAACGCGGTCACGTCGACGACCACCTGCGGATTCTTGGTGGTCTTCTCGACGAAGTTCTCGTCCCGGGCGGTGAAGTAGAACAGGACCGCGATGATGACGAACGGGACCGCCGTGTAGAGGATCTCGATCGGCATGTTGTAGCGGACCTGCGGCGGCAGGTCGTCGGAGCGCTTGCGGTGGAACAGCACCGCCCAGATGATGAGGCCCCAGACGACGGCCCCGACCGCGAACGCCGCGATCCAGGAGCCCTGCCAGAGCTTCAGCATGCGCTCGCCCTGGACGCTGATGGGCTCGGGCATGCCCAGGCGGCTGCCGCTGCACGCGGTCGCGGACAGGGCGAGCAGCCCTAGCGCGACGGCGCTTTTCAACGCGCGGCGACTGCGCACAGGCGTACGCCGCTCCCTAGAGCGGGTCGGACTCACGGAATGCCTTCCCCACGGATGAAAGCCCGGTCGCCCGGGCGGTGAGATCAGTGTTTACACGTGTGGTGGACACCCTAGCGTGAGGGTCGCGCGACCCCCCGATCGGGTGCCCGGTTAGTGTTTGCGCGTGGCCCGACCGAGCATGCCGGGCGGCTACTTCGACGCCGCCTCCACCGAGCCGCCGCACCCCGCGGCCCGGTCCGCGCTGCTGGAGGCGCTGGACGCGGCGTGGGCCGACCCTGCGCGGCTGTACGGGACGGCCCGCGCCACGCGGATGCTGCTCGACCGGGCGCGCGCGCGTGTCGCCGGTGTCCTGGGCTCCCGTCCCGACGAGGTGTCGTTCACCTCCTCGGGCACCCAGGCGGTGCACCTGGCGGTCCTCGGGGGGCTCCAGGCGCGCCGGCGCACCGGGCGGCACCTGGTGGTGAGCGCCGTGGAGCACTCCAGCGTGCTGCACGCCGCCGAGCTGCACGAGCGCGACGGCGGCGAGGTCACCGTCGTCGGCGTCGACCGGGCGGGCCGCGTCGACCCGGCGGAGTTCGCCGCGGCGCTGCGCGCGGACACCGCGCTCGCGTGCCTGCAGTCGGCCAACCACGAGGTCGGCACCGTACAGCCCGTCGCCGAGGCCGCCGAGGCGTGCCGCGCCGCCGGCGTGCCCCTGTTCGTCGACGCGGCGCAGTCCCTCGGCCGGATGGACGTGCCGGGCGGCTGGTCGCTGCTCGCCGGCAGCGCGCACAAGTGGGGCGGGCCCGCCGGCGTCGGGGTGCTCGCCGTCCGCAAGGGCACCCGGTGGCGGTCGCCGCTGCCCGCGGACGAGCGGGAGGGCCGCCGCGTCCCCGGGTTCGAGAACGTTCCCGCCATCGCCGCGGCGGCCGCCGCGCTGGAGGCGTACCGTGCGGACATGGCGGCGGACGCGCCGCGCGTCTCCGCGCTGGTGGACCGCATCCGCGCGGAGGTGCCGCGGGACGTGCCCGACGTCGAGGTGGCCGGCGACCCGGTGCGCCGGCTGCCGCACCTGGTGACGTTCTCGTGCCTGTACGTGGAGGGCGAGGCGCTGCTGGCCGAACTCGACCGGCTGGGTTTCGCGGTTTCCTCCGGAAGCTCGTGCACGGCGGATACGCTGCGTCCAAGCCATGTGCTGGAGGCGATGGGAGTGATTACCCATGGGAACGTGCGGGTATCGCTGCCGCGTGGGGTCCGTTCGGAGGACGTCGCCCGGTTCCTCGCCGCGCTCCCCGATGCCGTCGCCCGCCTCCGCGGGTCGATGAGCACGGGCGGGCGACGATGAGCACCTTCGAGACAGGGAGGCGGTCGCGCCCATGAGGTTCCGAGGCCGCGCCAAGACCGGCCCGCCCCCCGGTGACTCGATGCCGCGCCCGGCGGAGCCGGAGGGCCCGCCGCCCGTGCTCGTCATCGACGCGCTCGGCCGCAAGTGCCCCATCCCGATCATCATGCTGGCGGAGCGGATCCGCGAGATCCCCGTCGGGCAGGTCGTCGCCGTCCTCGCCGACGACGCCGCCGCGCGCACCGACGTCCCCGCCTGGTGCCGCATGAAGTCGCAGGACTTCGTCCGCGAGGAGACCCTCGGGCAGGGCGGCTGGGGCTTCCACATCCGCCGCACGTACTGAGCGCATGCGAGAGGGCCGCGCCGATTCCGGCGCGGCCCTTTCGCATGCCGTCCGCTACGGGGTCGGGCAGGCGATGTGCGGCTCGACGTCCGCGGCGGCGTCGGAGCCGTAGGCGGCCGTGAAGCGGTCGAGGAACGCCTGGCGGGCCAGCGTGTACTCCTGCGGGCCGGCCGCTTCGAGGGCGTACGCGGCGATGGCGCAGCCGACCTGGGCGGCGCGTTCGAGGGGCAGCTCCCACGCGGTCGCCGACAGGAAGCCGGCGCGGAACGCGTCGCCGACGCCGGTCGGGTCGACGACGTTCTCGACGGGGACGCAGGGGACGTGCACGCCCTCCTCGCCCGCGCGGTCGATGACCACGCCCTTGGCCCCGAGGGTGGTGACGCGGATACCGACGCGGGACAGGATCTCCTCGCCCGGCCAGCCGGTCTTCTCCTCGGCGAGGGCCTTCTCGTACTCGTTGCTGAACAGGTACGCGGCGCCGTCGATCAGGCGGCGGACGTCCGCGCCGTCCATGCGGGCGAGCTGCTGGGACGGGTCGGCGGCGAACGGGATGCCGCGGGTCCGGCACTCGTCGGTGTGCCGCAGCATCGCCTCGGGGTCGTTCGGGCTGACGACCACCAGGCCGAGGCCGCCGACTCGGTCGGCGACCGGCTGCAGCTCGATGGAGCGGGCCTCGCTCATCGCGCCGGCGTAGAACGTGGCGATCTGGTTCTGGTCCTGGTCGGTGTTGCACAGGAACCGCGCGGTGTGGTGGGTCTCCGAGACGTGCACGGACGCGGTGTCGACCGCGTGCCGTTCGAGCCAGGAGCGGTAGTCGGCGAAGTCGTCGCCGACGGAGCCGACGAGGATTGACTCCTTGCCGAGGCTGCCCATGCCGAAGCAGATGTTGGCGGCGATGCCGCCGCGGCGGATCTCCAGCTCGTCCACCAGGAAGGACAGCGACACCCGGTCCAGTTGGTCGGGCAGCAGCTGGTCGGTGAACCTTCCCGGGAAGGTCATGAGATGGTCGGTCGCAATGGAGCCAGTCACGGCGATGCGCACGGGGTCGCTCTCCTCGTCGTGGTCGTCCGGCTGTTCCGCCGGCTGTACGAACCCGGACAGGTTACTTCCCATCGCACCACACATCGCGACCGCGTGACAGATCGGCGGCGGATGCCGGCGGGCAGCCGGAGGGGGCGGGC
>NZ_SMKY01000008.1 GCF_004349235.1 Actinomadura darangshiensis
GTCCCCCGGACCCGCGCCGTACTCGCCCCTGTCCGCCGTCATGCACTGCCCCCCGGACGTCCCGCGCTGCCCGGCCCCCTTCGACCGGCGCGGCTCGTGAACAACGGTGCGCCACATTACGGTCGGCGACGGCCCGATCACCGGGACGACACACCCGGGAACGGGTTGATGGCTGCTCCGCGAAGGAGTTTGGAACGTCCCTTGACGTGCGGAAGGCCCGATCGGCCCGGACGGCGGAACGCCGGGGCCGGGGGTCGCCCTCCGGCCGGGCGGCGCGCATAATGGCGGTCACAGTCCGTGGCGGCAGTGCCACGGACGGGTGGCCAGGCGGGTGCGAATCGTATGGCGACGCTCAATCCGGCGACCAGGGACCCAGTGCGGGCCGCTCTCGCGCCACTGCTCGCCGCGCATCGCGCCGCCCACCCGGGTTCCGCCCTCCCCGGCTCCGCGGAGGCCGAGCTGCGGCACGGGTACGCGGTCGCCGAGCGGCTGCACCGCGGTCAGCTCCGCAAGTCCGGCGCACCGTACATCACCCATCCGCTGGCCGTCGCGCTGATCCTCGCCGGGATGGGCCTCGACACGACGACGCTCGTCGCCGCGCTCCTGCACGACACCGTCGAGGACACCCCGTACACGCTCGGCGAGGTCCGGGCCGAGTTCGGCGACGAGATCGCGGTGCTGGTGGACGGCGTCACCAAACTGGACGGCAGGCGCTGGGGCGACCGCGCCGAGGCCGAGACGCTCCGCAAGATCGTGCTGGCCGCGGCGGCCGACCTGCGCGTCCTGGTGATCAAGCTGGCGGACCGGCTGCACAACCTGCGGACGCTGCGCCACCAGCCCGAGCACAAGCGGGCCCGGTACGCCAAGGCGTCCCACGAGCTGCTGGTCCCGTTCGCCGACCGGCTCGGCATCCACGTCCTCAAGCGGGAGATGGACGACCTGGCCTTCGCCGCCCGCCACCCCGCGGCGCACGAGGCGACCCGGCGGGCCGTCCGGACGGCGCTCGGCCAGGCCGGCCGGACGTTCGGGCCCGCGACGGCGCTGCTGCGCACCTCGCTCGCCGAGCACGGCGTGAAGGCCCGCACCCAGCTCAGGCAGTCCCACCTGTACGCGGTGCACCAGTCGTTCGGCGGCGACCTGGCGGGGCTACGGCCGTGCGAGGCGGCGCGGCTCCTCCTGCTGGTGGACGGCGGCGAGAGCGACTGCTACATCGCGCTCGGCGCCGTGCACGCCGCGCTGCACCCGGTGGCCGGGCAGGTCCGCGACTTCATCGCGACGCCCAAGGACAACATGTACCGGTCGCTGCACACCCGGGTGATCGGCCCGGCCGGCGACCCGTTCGAGGTGATCATCCGCAGCGAGGCGATGCACCCGGTCGCCGAGTACGGCATCGTCGCGCACATCCGGGACGCGGGCGGCGACCCCGCCACCGCCGTCGCCGGCCGCCGCGACCTGGTGTGGCTCAGCCGGCTGCTGGCCTGGCAGCCGGACGCGCCGTCCGCCGAGTTCCTGGACCGGCTGCGCGCCGACCTCGCCGCCGGGCACGTCGCCGCGTTCACCACCCGCGGCGCCATGGTCCCGCTGCCCGCGGGCGCGACCGCGCTCGACTTCGCCTACGCGCTCGGCCCCGGCACCGGCGACCGCTGCATCGGCGCCGTCGTCAACGGGCGGCTGGCGCCCATGTCGGTGCAGATCCGCAGCGGCAACGTCGTCGAGGTCCTCACCGACCCGGCGGGCGCCCCGTCCGAGGACTGGCTCGGCATCGCCGTGTCGGTGCCCGCCCGCGTCCACATCCAGCAGCGGCTCGCCCTGCGCCGTGCCGAGGAGGACGCCGACGCCGGCCGGCGCCGCCTCGTCCAGGCCCTGGCGGAACGGGGCGTCGACCTGCTCGCGGCCGAGGCCCGCGGCGACTCCCTCGCCGTCGCCCGCGACCTCGGCCACACCGAGATCGACGAGATGTACGCGGCGCTGAGCACCGGCGCGGTCGGCCTCGGCGACCTGCTGGCCCGCTTCACCGGGCCCTGACCCGGTGGCTACGCTGGGCGCGGGGTGATCGGATGGGACCTTTCGAGTACGGCGTCGACGGGCCGAAGGTGATCGTCGCGGGCGTGGACGGCTCCGAGACGTCGCTGCGCGCGGGCGCGTACGCGTGGGGTCTCGCGCGCCGCGGCAGCGCCCGGCTCATCGTCGTGCACGTGGCGCAGGTCGCCGCGCTGAGCACCCTCACCCCCGGCGGCGCCGCCGCCGTGCGGGAGACCGCCGACGAGATCGCCGCGGAGCTCCGCCGGGAACTGGAGGCGGCCTCCGGGCGCGAGCGGGGCGACTACGAGTTCGTCACCGAGACCGGCGACCCCTACTCCGTGCTGGCCCGCATCGCCGACGAGTCCCGCGCGGACGCCGTGATCGTCGGCGCGTCGGCGCAGGCCGGGCACCGGCTCATCGGGTCCGTCGCCGTCCGGCTGGTCCGGACGGGACGGTGGCCGGTGACCGTGGTGCCCTGACCGCTCCTGGTTCGGACACCGGGATCCAGGGAACGGGCTTCACAGGACATAGCAGGACGAGCCGGAGGCGGCGATGTCGGATCCATGCCTGACGGAGGTCGGCTGGACGGGGTCCGCGCTCCGGCTCGCCGGGCGGCTCAAGCCCAACGGCGCCGTCCCCGAGATCGAACTGCTGCTGCGCGAGCGCGACGGCGACGGCCTGCTGCGCATGCCCGCCTCGGTGGAGCGGGGGGAGGGCCACGTCCTGTTCAAGGCGCAGGTCGACGTCTCGTGCGCCGTGGGCGGGGACCCGCTGCCCGGCGGGCTCTGGGAGGCGGCGCTGTCGATCGGCGCGCCGATGGAGCGGTCCGTCGTCCCGCTCGGCCGCGACCGCGCCCCCGGCCTGGACGCCTCGCCCCGGCGGCGGTTCCTCCCCGGCTCCTGCACGGTGATCGTCTACTTCGGCGCCGACGGGGACCTGACGATCGACGTCGGCGGCCGCTCGCACGTCGCCGGGTCCGTCGCCGCGGACGCGCTGAGCTGGGACGAGCGGCGCGAAGAGATCATCGTCGGCGGGCACCTCGGCCTGCGGGAGCTCAGCGCGCCGGTCTCGGCGACGCTGATCCTCGCCGAGCGCCACTCGCGGCACACCTACGAGGTGATCGCCATGCTGGAGGACCGGCCCGGCCGGCTCGGCTACACCGCCGCGGTGCCGGTGACGCGGGCGTTCATCGACGACCCGCTGCCGCGCGGCACCTGGGACGTCTCGCTGTGCCTCGGCTTCTCCGGGATGCACCGCGAAATGCGGCTGCTGGCGCCCGGCGAGCCGGTGGACGTGCAGGTGTGGCGGCGGCTGCGGCACGTCCGGGTGGTCTCCACGTCCGCGCCCGGCCCGCTGACGATCACCGTCGGGCGCGTCTGAACGGGCCGTCCCACGGGAACGCCCGGGAGGCCGCGACCACGGCGGCGAGCAGCACCACCACGGCCGTCCCGCCGGCCAGGTTGATGCCGGCCGTCGCCAGTGCCGCGTCGAACGGGCCGTGCAGCGTCAGCGGCAGGAGTGCCAGCAGCGCGACCGCCACCCCGCCGATCCACGCGAACGCCCGGACCGGGCGCGCCGCCGACGACAGCAGCAGATGCATCAGCGCCGTCGCCTGGATCGTCGCCGCCGTCGCGCACAGCGCGTAGCTGGTGGCCGCGGGCGCCGCGCCGGCGTGCTCGCCCGCGAAGACCGGCACCTCGACGCCGAACATCGTGCGCAGCCCGATCACCGCGGCGAACGCCAGCAGCCCGCCGAGCAGCGCGGCGGAGATCCCCGTCCACCACAGCGCGCGGTACGGCCGGCCGGAGCCTTCGGCGGAGACCTCCTCGTGCAGCGCGACGAAGTCCTCGTACCGCCTGGGCGGCGCCTCGACGGGACGCCGCCGCGCCGTGGAGGGACAGCGGAACGAGCGTTCCCAGGGCCGTGGCGCTGGGCGGCCGGCGTGCCTGCCGGGCAGGCCGCCGGAAGACCGCCCGAAGGGCGAATCGGGCATGTTCCCTCCCCCGGTGCGAACGTAGAGGTGCTACCCGGCACCGATGGGTGGAACTCGCCCAAGCCCACCATTTTGCAGATGTTTGGCCGCGTTCCCTGCTAAGGCAGACCCGGACGCACCCTGGGAGACCCGAACGCGAAGATCCCCGGGGGCGCGGCGCCCCCGGGGATCTCGCCGGACGGTCAGACCTGGCCGGCCTTCTCCAGCGCCGCGCAGCAGGTGCCCGTGATCAGGCGGGCCACCACGTACGGGTCGATGTTGGCGTTGGGACGGCGGTCCTCGATGTAGCCGCGCTTGTCGACCTCGACCTGCCACGGGATCCGCACCGAGGCGCCGCGGTCCGACACGCCGTAGCTGAACTCGCTCCACGGGGCCGTCTCGTGCATGCCGGTCAGCCGCCGCTCGATGTCGGCGCCGTACCCGGCGACGTGCTCCCGCACCTTCTCGGCGAGCGCCTCGCACGCCGTGATGATCGCGTCGTAGCCCTCGCGCATCGCCTTGGTCGAGAAGTTGGTGTGCGCGCCGGCGCCGTTCCAGTCGCCCTCGACCGGCTTCGGGTCGAGGGTCGCGGACACGTCGAAGTCCTCGGCGATGCGGTACAGCAGCCACCGGGCGATCCACATGTGGTCGCCGACCTCGACCGGGCCCGCCGGGCCGATCTGGAACTCCCACTGGCCCGGCATGACCTCGGCGTTGATGCCGGAGATCTTCAGGCCCGCGTCCAGGCAGGCGTCCATGTGCCGCTCGACGATGTCGCGCCCGAACACCTCGTCGGCGCCCACACCGCAGTAGTAGAAGCCCTGCGGGGCCGGGTAGCCGCGCTCGGGGAAGCCCAGCGGGCGCCCGTCCTTGAAGAACGTGTACTCCTGCTCGATCCCGTACCAGGAGTCCTGCGCCTCGTACTGCTCGGCGACGGGACGCAGCGTGGCGCGCGTGTTGGTCTCGTGGGGCGTCCCGTCCACGAGGAAGACCTCGCACAGGACCAGCTTGCTGCTCCCGCCGCGGATCGGGTCGGGGCAGGAGAAGACCGGCTTCAGCACGCAGTCCGAGTGGTCGCCGGGCGCCTGGTTGGTGCTGGACCCGTCGAAGCCCCAGTCCGGCAGGTCGGCGCCGTCGGCGAGGATCCTCGTCTTGGACCGCAGCCGCGCGGTCGGCTCGGTGCCGTCGATCCAGATGTACTCGGCCTTGTAGCTCAACGTCGGTCCCTTCGTCGCTGCCGGGCCTTGCGGGTTCGGCCTTACAGAACGTGCCAACCGGGCATTTCACCTCTGTTGCCCGTTTGTGAACGGCATGTAACACGCCACCTGACCTGCAGTGACGTGCGTCACGCCCGCGGGCCCGGCACGCTGGGCGCGGACCCCCGACGCCCGAGTTGCCCATTTCGTTTACCGGTGCCGAAAGATTGGCGCGAACCGGCCATTCTGTTTGCCTGCCTCACCGCCTGACCAGGTGCGGACATAAACGATCATACGCCGCTCAGAATGCGGCGTGTACCGGCAAATGGCCCGGGTAAGGCAGAAACCCTCTCAACAAGAGACGCAATATCGAAAAGGAGGAATGCGTCTATGAAAAGGGTTGTGCTCAGCCTGTCCGCGCTCATGGTCGCGCTGCTGACAGCGCTCGCGTTCACCGTCGTGCCCGCCTCGGCCCAGCAGGCCGCGGCCCCGCCCCCGCTGGACAGCGTCCCCGTCTCCGGGACCACCGAGGACGGATCGACGTTCACCGGCACCGTGGTGCCGACCGCCTTCACCTCGCAAGGCCGGCAACTGCTCCTCAACGGCACGCTGACCGGGACGATGCGCGACGCCTCCGGCGCCACCACCGGCACCGTCAGCGACACGCCGGTCTCCCTCCCGGTCGCGCTCCCCTCGGGCATCTGCCCGATCCTGCACCTGACCCTGGGCCCGCTGGACCTCAACCTCCTCGGCCTCAAGGTGCACCTGGACCGGGTCGTCCTGGACATCACGGCGATCTCCGGCCCGGGGAACCTCCTGGGCAACCTGCTGTGCGCCATCGCCGGGATCCTCGACGGAACGGGCGATCTGGCCCTGCTCCCCGGGCTCCTCGCCCAGCTGAACGCCCTTCTCGGCCTGGGCCGCTGACCCGCTCCCGGTAAGGGCCCGCCCCGTCCGGCTCCGTTCCACGGCATTTTCCGGAACGGGGCCGGACGGCGTTTGCCGAAATGCCCCCCGACTGTTTACTCCACCGGCATCCGCGGATTACACCGGCCGTTCCAAGATGATCGAGGAATACCGTCCGGCGCATGCCGCGACGTCCGGAAGAACAGAACGGGAGAAAAGGAATGAGGCGAATTTTGGGGGCCTCGCTGAGCACGGTCGTCGTGCTGGCGGGACTCGCCTCCCTGGCACCGGCGAGCCAGGCCGACGCGCGGAAGGGCCGCACGCATGTCGTCAAGCCCGGCCACTCGGTCCAGGCGGCCGTCGACCGCGCCAAGCCCGGCGACACCATCCGGCTCAAGGCGGGCCACTACGCGGGCGGGATCCTCGTCCGCAAGCGCCTCACCATCCGGGGCGAGGGCAACAAGACCGTCGTCAGCCCCGGCCACCGCGACCACTGCGCCAAGGCCGGCGCGGCGGGCATGGGCATCTGCGTGATCGGCCGGGCGAAGCACCCGGTCAAGGGAGTGACGATCCGGAACCTGACCGTCCGGGACTTCAAGGGCACCGGCGTGCACGGCATGTACACCGACCGGCTCGCCGTCATGGCCGTCCTGGCCAAGAAGAACGGCGAGTACGGCATCGCGGAGTACCGCTCCACCCGCGGCAGCTTCCGCTGGAACTGGACCCTCGACAACGCCGAGGACGCCGGCCTGTACGTCGGGGACACCGCCAACGCGCACGGGACGGCCGTCGCCTGGAACCACTCGTCCGGCAACACGCTCGGCGTCCTCGTCCGGCACGCCCACCACGTCAAGGTGCACGACAACGAGATCACCGCCAACTGCGTCGGGGTCGCACTGATCGACGACGGGCAGAAGGGCGGGCAGGGCCAGAACACGGTCTGGAAGAACAAGATCTCCAAGAACAACCGGAAGTGCGGCGCGCACGGCCCCGTCCCGCCTTTCAGCGGCACCGGGATCCTGCTCTTCGGCGGCAGCCGCAACACGGTCGAGAAGAACACCGTCAAGGGCAACCGGGGCAAGCTGCCCTACTCCGGCGGCATCGTCCTGTTCCCGGGCGTTGCCCCCGAGCACGGCTCCGCCCGCCCCGCCCGGCACAACCTGATCAAGGCCAACACCGTCCGCGGCAACGCCCCGTACGACTTGGTCGACAAGAGCGGCAGCAAGACGAACCGCTTCCACCACAACAAGTGCAAGACCTCCAGCCCCAGGTCCCTCTGCCACCGCTGACGGCACGGAACCCCGTCCCCGGCCAGGGGACGGGGTCCTCGGCGTTCAGGAATCGCCTCCACGGCGCAGAAACCGCTCCCCGAGCGGCGTCAGCGCGTGATGGACCGTCTTGCCCCGGCGCTCGCTGGTGATGAGGCCGGCGCCGCGCAACGCCGTCGCATGCTGGGACGCGGACGCCGCGCTGACCCCGAGCCGGGCCGCCAGCGCCCCGGTCGTGAGCTCACCGTCCGCGCCGACCAGCTGGATCACGGCCGCACGCGTCCGGCCGAACACCTGGGGCAGGGCGTCGAGGGCGCTCGTCCCGGCGAACGGCCGGGACACGGGAACCACCACGGCCGCCGGGCCGTCACCGGAGATCAGGACACGCGGCCCGGTGACGAACAGCGAGGGCATGAGCAGGAGCCCGCGTCCGCCGAGGCGGACGTCGCCGCCGCGCAGCGTCTCGACCTCCAGAACCGGGGACGCCCACCGGATGCCGGCGTGCAGGCTGCCCAGCAGGCCGCCGACCCCTTTGCCGGCCATCGTCCGGGCGTGACCGGACGCTTCCGCGGACAGATGAGCGCCCAGGTCCGGCCACAGATCCGCGAGCGCGACCCGATGGAGATCACGCAGCCCGCAGACCAGCGTCCGCATGGTCTCCCGGTCCCCGGCGGCGAGGCGGGGCAGCCACGGGGCCGGCGGCCGCGGCCCGAAGGACCGCTCCAGCTCGGCGCGGATCCGTTTGGCGGGCGTCGAGGCGACGGCGTCGAGCTCCGACTCGAATCCGGGCACCTCCGTGTACGGCGTCAGGAAGTCGGGGACCCAGCGCCCCGGCGGCACCAGGTCGAGCAGCAGACGGGACGCGCCGGTGAGCCGCGTGCGCGTGCGCGCCCGCCACGGCCCGGGGATCGGCTCCGGTCCCGCCCCGCGCAGCGCCTGGGCGCCGAGAACGGTCTGGGCGATCGGCGAGAGGCCGGAGATGATGCGGATCCGGGCGAGGTCCTCGTAGTCGAGCCAGAGCCGCAGCATGGCCGAAACATATGACATTTAGGCTATTTCCGAAATCATTGCACCCCGCCCGGAGCCTCGGCGAAGGTGCCGGTCATGAACCGACTCCGCCTGCTCTGCCGCGCCGTCCCGCTGATGGTGTTCGCCGCCGCGACCGCGGTCGCGCTGCCCGCCCGCGCAGACATCGACGGGGTTCCCTACCGCGTCGAGGTCCCCGCCCACTGGAACGGAACGCTCCTCCTGTGGAGCCACGGCGCGTACAGCCTGGAGTCCCCACCGCCGTCCGACGTCGAGCTGACGAACCACCCGGCCACGGAGAAATGGCTGCTCGACCACGGCTACGCGCTGGCGGCCTCCCAGTTCCGCGTGCCGCGCGGCTGGGGTGTGGTCGAGTCGGGCCTGAAGGACCAGATCGACCTGCTCGACTGGTTCACCGCGCACATCGGCCGTCCTCGGCGCACCATCTCGGCGGGCGCGTCCGCCGGCGGCCTCACCGCCGTCCTCCTCGCGGAACGCAACCCCGCCCGCTTCACCGGCGTCGCCTCTCTCTGCGGCGTGGTCGGCGGCACAACGGGCCACTTCAACAGCGCCCTGGACTCCAACTTCGCGATCAAGACACTCCTGGCACCGGACCTCGACCTGGTGCGCATCAAGGACCCGCAGACGAACACGACCAACGCCCGCCGAGCACTGGGTACCGCCCTGGACACCGCACCGGGACGCGCCCGCCTCGCCTTGGCCGCCGCGCTGGCCGACATCCCCGGCCGCTACACCTCACGCGCGCCCGCCCCGAACACCACCGCCGGCCAGATCGAGCAGCAGACCTACTACGCCGCCTACGATCGGGGCGCCTTCTGGGGCCTCAACCGCACCGACATCGAGCAGCGCGCCGGCGGCAACCCGTCCTGGAACACGGGTGTGGACTACCGGACGCTCCTGTCCCGCTCCACCCAGAAGAACCTGGTGAAACGCGCCTACCGCGAGGCGGGCATGAGCCTCCGCGAGGACCTGGCCCGCCTCAACGCGGCACCAAGAATCAAGGCGGACCCGGCGGCCGTCCGCTACCTCAACCGATACGGCACCCCCACCGGCCGCACCCCCTGGCCGGTGGTCACCCTGCACTCAACAGGAGACGGCAACGTCCCCCCGGAAAACCAGCGCCGCTACGCCACCAAGGTGCGCAACCCGGCGAACCTGAAGCAGCTCTACGTCGACCGCGGCTACCACTGCACGTTCACGGCCTCCGAAGAGCTCGTAACCCTGCGGACCCTCCTCACCCGCATGGACACCGGCCACTGGCCCAACACCCGACCGGCGACCCTCAACAACACCGCGGCCACGCTCGGCCCCGATTACCAGACCGTGTTCGACACCGACCCCGAACCGGGCCTGCACCCGGCAACCCCGTCCTTCACCCACCACCGCCCAGGCCCCTACCTACGCCCATGACCACCGGTCAGAGACCATGGTCCGCGGGGGCGAACCATGGCCTCTGACCTTCTTCCCAGGTGAGTTCGGCCAGAGACCGATGAGTTCGGTGGACCTACACGGTCTACACCTGCAAACCACGAACCTCGGAGGAGACCATGACAGCCAAGGCACTGCCGCCCGTCGTCGACGCCCGAACCTGGCAACACCACCTCGACGAACTGCGCACCCGCGAGAAGGCCGCGACCCGCGAACTGGACGCGATCGCCGCCCAGCGCCGCCGGATGCCCATGGTCGAGATGCCCGAGTACACCCTCGAAGGCGAGGAAGGCCCGGTCAGCCTGGCAGACATCTTCGACGGCAAGTCCCAGCTCATCGTCTACAACCACATGTGGTTCCCGGGCGAGAAGTGGCAGTGCCCAGGCTGCACGGGCTTCACATCGCAGTTCACGCGCCTGGAATTCCTGGACGCCTACGACGCCAGGTTCGTCATCGTCACCCAAGGCCCGATCGACGAAGCCCTCGCCTACAAACACCAGGTCGGAAACAAGATGACCTGGTACTCCACCGCCAACAGCCCCTTCGGCACCGACGTAGGCGCACCCCCCAACGCCGGCTTCGCCGTCAACGTCTTCCTACGCGACGGCGACACCGTCTACCGCACCTGGCACACCGACGGCCGAGGCACCGAGCAACTCAGCCACACCTTCCCCTTGATCGACCTACTCCCCTACGGCCGCCAGGAGGAATGGCAGGACTCCCCAGAAGGCTGGCCCCAGTCCCCCACCTACACCCGCTGGCAGGGCTCCGAAGAAGTAGCCGCCCACTACGGCCCCCACACGTAAACCCGGAGGAGGCTTGCCGGTGTGACCAGGTGGTGATGAACTGCAGGCGATCATTGGTAGCGCCAAGATCCGGACTGGGGCCAACGTGATGAAGGACAAGGAACCTTCGACCACGGGCACATGCGCGGCATGCAGGCGCACCTTTGAGTTTGATCCTCAGAGCGTCTCGACCGTCCTCATCGACCCGGACACCGGCCTGCCGCCGGGCATGACCGTCCTGGCCACGCTGCGACAAGCGACACCAGAGGCCGTCGCCAGATCAACCGACGAGCCGATCTGCCCGCAGTGCGTCACCAGGGCACAACAGTTCCAGGCAGAGAGCGCCTCCACACCCACCTGGGACACGTGGCCGTGAACTCCTCGGCTCGCCCCAGCCCCAAGACTGTTCCATGATCGGAAGCAGAGTCCTCCACAGGTGGGCGCGGACGGTTTCGAACCGCCGACTCCTCGCTTGTAAGGCGAGTGCTCTACCCCTGAGCTACGCGCCCGCGTGCTCGTTGCCCGGAAAGCGTACCGGGTTCGGTGGGGCGATCGCGAAGCGGTTTCGGCGGGGGCGGTGGTCAGGGAGCCCGTGGGCCGTCGCATGGAGGACGTCACACGGGTAACGTCGAAGTAGCCAGGCGGAGACGCGCTCCCACCCGGACAGGCGGGCAGTGGACGACAGGATGCGGGCAGCGGACGTCCAGGCGGCGATCGAGAACCTTGCCCGTGCGGACGGGGCGTCGCCGCCGCTGATCAATCACGTGTGCCTGACCTGCGTGCAGAGCGTCGGTGCGGTGGGAGTGTGCACTTCGGTGCGGGGTCCGACCGGCCTGTACGAGCCCTTGTGCGCGGTCGGACCGGCCGGTGAGGCGCTGGCGGAGTTGCAGGTCACCGTGGGCGAGGGGCCCGGGTGGGAGACGGTGGACGGGGACCGGCCGGTGCTCATCCGCGACCTGGACGCGGTCAGCGCCCAGCGGCGGTGGCCGTTGTTCGCGGCGGCGGCGGCCGGGCTGGGGACGGCGACCGTGTTCGCGTTCCCGCTGCTGGTCGGAGTGGTCGCGGTCGGTGCCCTGGAGATCTACTGGGCGCGGCGCCCGCTGAGCAACACGGCGTTCGCCGACGGGCTGCTGTTCGCCGACGCGGCGCTGCTGACCCTGATGACGGGAATCACGCCGGACGGAGACGGCGCGGACCCGGCCGATGACGGCTTTCGCGCCGGAGGCCCGGGCGACCCGTTCTTGGATCGGTGGCCCCAGGTGCATCAGGCGGCGGGAATGGTGTCAGTGCAGTTGCAGGTAGAGCCGGCCGAGGCGTACGCACGGTTGCGCGCCCACGCCTACGCCAACGATCAAAGCTTGCGTGAGGTGGCCCGCCGGGTTGTCGAGCGAACGTTGACTTTCTCCCCGGACCGGGACTCGGAGTGAATCGCACCATGGAAGAGATGGCCCTCGTCATTGGAGGTGGTGGCCGACATGCTGGAGCGACGACTAGGTGAGATGTTCGTTGAACTGGCCGATACGCTGGTCGCCGGATTCGACGTCATCGAGCTCCTGCACTCGTTGTGCGAGCGGTGTGTGGAGTTGCTGGAGGTGGACGCGGCCGGTGTCCTGCTGGCCGACACGCGCGGCGCGCTGACTTTGGCGGCCGCGTCTACCGAGCAGGTCAGGCTGTTGGAGCTGTTCCAGTTGCAGGACGAGGAAGGCCCGTGCCTGGACTGCTTCCACAGCGGCGTCCAGGTGGCGTCCAGCGATCTCGGGGTGGAGCCTCAGCGCTGGCCCCGCTTCAGTGCCGCCGCCCGCGACTGCGGGTTCACGGCGGTGACCGCGCTGCCGCTGCGGCTGCGGGACGAACGGCTCGGCGCGATGAACCTCTTCCGCAGCGACGCCGGGGCCTTGGACGAGGAGATGGTGAGGGTCGCCCAGGCGCTCGCCGACGTGGCGGCCATCGGGATCGTGCACGAGCGGGCCTTCGGGCGCAGCGAGCTGGTCGTGGAGCAGCTGCAGGGTGCTCTCAACAGCCGTACCGTCATCGAACAGGCCAAGGGCGTCCTTGCCGAACGCGGACGGATCGATGTCAGCGACGCGTTCGCGGTGATGCGCAGCTACGCCCGGGACAACAACCGGCTGTTGTCGGAGGTCGCCCGTGCGGTCGTCCTGCAGGCGCCCGAGGTCGCCGACATGCTCTCGACGAAGACTCGGTCCGACTCCTGAACCCCGGCATCTTCGCCAGGACTCCGCATGAGGGCCTTGCCAGGCCTGGCGCCGAGACTTACGTTGTGCTTTACGGGCCTATGCCTGCCCCGCTGGCGTAACGCGCTTCGATCGGCGGGGCGGGGTCCTGACGGATCGGCCACCCCGGACCCTGGTGGCACGTCGTCCCTTCGACGCGCACCCGGGAGCCATGATGACCGTTCCACGCCCGTCTGCACCGCGATCCGCGCCGCCCCCCGATTCCGTCGCCGTCCCTGACGAGGGCGACGTGCCCGAGGACCTGGGCGCCTTGGCTCTGCGGTCCCAGAGCCGGTCCGACGACCGGGCGGCGAGCATGCTCGAGCAGATGGCCGACTCCGACCCGCTGATGCGCGGCCACCACCTGGCGGCGGCGGCACGGTTCCGGCAGCGCGCCGGCCTCTGCCGGGACCAGGTGGACGATCAGCACCCCGTCCCGGCGGACGACACGGATGGCGACGGTGCGGTCTCCGGAAGGGTCAGGACGCGGGGGTGAGACGGGTCAGCGCGGCGGCCAGCCGGTCGGAGGCACCGCGGCCGCGCGGCGCGGGCAGCCCGCCGACCGCCTGGAGGGCGAAACGCATCAGGGATGGGTGGGAGAGGCCGTGGCGGGTGGCCAGGCGCATGATGCGCGGGTCTTCCAGGGCTCGGGTGAAGGCGCGGCCGAGGGTGAAGGGGCTGCCGTTCGCGCGTTGGACGGCGTCCGGGTAGCGGCGGAGGACGTGTTCGGGGAACGGGGAGTGGAACGCGGCGGTTATGACCTCGGCGGCGATGCGGCCCGCCTCCAGGGCGTAGGCGATGCCCTCGCCGTTGGACGGGTTGACCATGCCGCCGGAGTCGCCGGCCAGGAGGCAGCCCGGCAGGTAGTGGGGGCGGCGGCTGAAGCCCATCGGCAGGGCCGCGCCGCGTAGTGGGCCTTCGGCGTTCTCCTCTGTGAAGCCCCAGGTGGTGGGCAGCGAGGCTAGCCAGCGGGAGCACAGGCTGTGGTAGTCGGGGTGTTGGCTGCGCAGGAGGGCGACGCCTACGTTGCAGGTGCCGTCGCCCATGCCGAAGACCCATCCGTATCCGGCGGGCGCCAGGTCCAGCCAGACTTCGAGGTGGGCGTCGTCGTGGCGGGGGCTGCGGAAGTAGCGGCGGCCCGCGATTCCGATGGGACGGTCCCGGCGCGGGCGCAGGCCGAGTGCGACGCTGAACCGGGACGAGGCACCGTCCGCCGCGATGACCAGGCGGGCCTTGTGCGTCTCGTCGGCCGTCCGTACGCCCGACACCCGGCCGTTGGCCAGTAGCGGGGCGGTGACCTTGGTGTTCTCCCGCAGGGTCGCGCCGGCGGAGACGGCCTGGCGCGCCAGGATCTCGTCGAAGTCGGCGCGGGTGCGGGTCAGGCCGGTGCCGGACGGCCACGGCAGTTCCAGGGTGCGTCCCGCGCCGATGAGGCGGATGCCCTTGTTCGGGAACCAGCCAGGGCCGGAGGTGTCGATGCCCAGAGAGTGAAGCTCCTGGACGGCCCGCGGTGTCAGCCCGTCCCCGCAGATCTTCTCGCGCGGGAACGACGTCTTCTCCAGGACCAGGACGTCGAGCCCCGAACGGGCGAGGTGGTTCGCGACCGAAGATCCCGCGGGGCCGGCGCCCACCACGATGACGTCGCGCATCACAGATGCCGGTTGAACCAGTCGGCGGCCTGCATGGTGACCTCCTCCAGCGCCCCCGGCTCCTCGAAGAGGTGGCTCGCGCCGGAGATCACGTGCACCTCGGACGTGTCGAGCTCCTTGCGGGCCCGCTCGTTCAGCTCCAGTACCTCGGTGTCCCTGCCGCCGACGATGAGCAGGACGGGCGCCTGCACGCGGGCGAGGCAGGGGCCCGCCAGGTCGGGGCGTCCGCCGCGGGAGACGACCGCGGCGATCGTGGGGCGGGCGGCAGCGGCGGCGAGGGCGGCAGCGGCGCCGGTGCTGGCGCCGAACAGGCCGATGGGGAGGCCGGCGGTGTGCGGGGCCGATTCGAGGCCCTCCGTCAGCCTGTCGATGGCGCCGATGAGCCGGAGCGTGAACAGTTCGATGTCGAAGCGGAGGGTGGCGGTGACGCGGTCGACCTCGTCCTCGTGCTCGGTGAGGAGGTCGATGAGGAGGGTGCCGATCCCGGCGGCGTTCAGGCCGCCGGCGACGGCGCGGTTGCGGGGGCTGTGCCGGGAGCTGCCGCTGCCGTGCGCGAAGAGGACGACGCCCGTGGCGCCGTCCGGGATGGCGAGGTCGCCGGCGAGTTCGGCGTCCGGCAGCTTCAGCGTGATCATGTGTTGGGCGGTTCCGCGCTGATGTCGGCGAGGGCGGAGCGCTCGTCGCGCTGGACGGCGAGGTCGCCGATGGACACCATGCCGATGGGCCGGTCGCCGTCCACGACGGGGACCCGGCGGACGGCGTGCCGCCGCATCAGCCGCACGGCCGCCTCGGCGTCCTCGTCGGGCGCGACCGTGATCATGTTGGTGCTGCAGATGTCGGCGACGGTGGTGCCGGACATGTCGCGGTGCGCGGCGACGGCGCGGACGACGATGTCCCGGTCGGTGACGAGGCCGCGCAGCCGTCCCTCGTGGACGACGAGGACGTCGCCGATGCCGTGCTGCCGCATGAGGACGCCGATCTCGACGAGGCTGGTGTCCGGCGACACCGCGACGGGCACCGGCGTCATCACCTCGTTCACCTTCTGGGCCATGCGAAACTCCCCCTCGGGGCGTCGCCTACCCAGCGGCGGACGGGATATGTCTACCCGGCCGGGTCGGGCCCCTCCCGCTCGGCGAGGAACTGCTCGAACTGGGCGCCGAGCTCGTCGGCGGTGGGCATGTCCTGCGATTCGGCGAGCAGGTTGTCGCGCTCGGCGGCGCCCGCGAAGGCGTCGTACTGCTGCTCCAGCGCCTGGACGACCTTCTCGACCTCGTCGTTGCCGTCCACCTGCTCGGCGATGTCGGCGTCGGTGGCGGCGGCCGCGTCGCGGAGCCGGTCGACGGGCAGCACGAGCCCGGTGGCGCCGACGACGGCCTCCAGCGCGGCGACGGCGGCGGCCGGGTAGGCGGACTGGGCCAGGTAGTGCGGGACGTGCACCGCGAACCCGACGGCGTCGCGGCCCGCCTCGCCGAGCCGCAGCTCCAGCAGCCCGGCGGCGCTGCCGGGCACCTGGACCTTGTCGAACCAGGAGTTCCGGGTGATCAGCTCGGGCCGGGTGGCGTGCGCGGTGGTGCCCACGGGGCGGGTGTGCGGCACGCCCATCGGGATGCCGTGGAAGCCGACGACCAGTTCGACGCCGAGCCGCTTCACGAGGTGCAGCACCGCGGCGGTGAACCCCTCCCACAGCCGGTCGGGCTCCGGCCCGGACAGCATCAGGAACGGGCTGCCGGCCTCGTCGCGCAGCAGCCGGACGACCAGTTCGGGCTCCTCGTAGGACGCCCAGTGGTCGCGGTCGAACGTCATCGGCGGCCGGCGCGCCCGGTAGTCGATCAGCGAGTCGGCGTCGAAGCGGGCGATGACGCGGTGCTCAAGTGACTCAAGGAGGTGCTCCCGCACGAGCTGCCCGGTGGACCCGGCGTCCACGAAGCCGTCGAGGCTGTGCAGCAGCACCGGACCCGTCATCTCCGGCAGGTCGGCGTCGAGCTCGTACAGATCCTCTGGGTTAAGCAACTTCTCCCCCACCTCCGCATGTCCTATGGCCAACATTAGGACATGCGGAGCGGAATCCCCGGATCGGACGTGACACCGGTCACGTGAACACGCGGCTGTTCAGGAAGTCTTCAGGGTGGAGGGTGGTGAGGGCTTCGCGGTCCACTTCCGCGCCGGCGGCGAGGAGCCGGTTGGCGTGGCGGAGGCGGGCGCGTTCGATGGCGTTGCGGACGGACCGGGCGTTGGCGAAGCGGGGCTGGGCGCGGCGCCGGGTGAGGTAGTCGCGGAAGACCGGTTCGGTCTCGGGGGCGAGGCCGTAGCCCTCGCGGTCCATCATCAGGCGGCCGATGGCCTCCAGCTCGTCCGGCTCGTAGTCGGGGAAGTCGATGTGGTGGGCGATGCGGGAGCTCATGCCCGGGTTGGACGTGAAGAAGGAGTCCATGCGGTCCTTGTAGCCGGCGAGGACGACGACCAGGTCGTCGCGCTGGTTCTCCATGACCTGGAGGAGGATCTCGATGGCCTCCTGCCCGTAGTCGCGTTCGTTCTCGGCCCGGTACAGGTAGTACGCCTCGTCGATGAACAGGACGCCGCCCATCGCCCGTTTCAGGACCTCCTTGGTCTTGGGCGCGGTGTGGCCGACGTACTGGCCGACGAGGTCGTCGCGGGTGGCGGAGACGAGGTGTCCGCGCCGGATGTAGCCGAGGCGGTGCAGCAGTTCGGCGAGCCGCACCGCCACGGAGGTCTTGCCCGTCCCCGGGCTGCCGGTGAAGCACATGTGCAGGTTGGGGCGTCCCGAGTCGATGCCGAAGCGGGCCCGGACGCGGTCGACGAGCAGCAGCGCGGCGATCTCGCGGATGCGGGTCTTGACCGGGGCGAGGCCGACGAGTTCGGCGTCGAGGGCGTCCAGGACGGAGTCGGCCTGGGAGTCGGAGCGTTCTTTGGCGAGGTCGACGCGGGCGCCGGGAGGGAGCGGCTCCCCGGTGGCGGCAGCTTGGGAAGAGTCCACCGGGGAGCCGTTCTGGCGCATCCCGAAGCCGGGGCGTTCGGTCAACGTCCCGCCCCGTAGCGGTCGCCCTCGGGACGGTCGAGCGCGTACGGGTGCATCGTGTACCGGACGCGCCGGTCGGACGTCTCGGTGCGGTCGAGCCGGAAGCCGGGCTCCTCGGCCGGGCGCTGCACGATGAACTGGAGGGCGGTCGTCTGCCGTCCGTAGCGGGCGTCGTAGGCGTTCAGCCGGATGTAGTGGCCCGGGTAGGCCTTGCGGCACTCGTTGACCTCGTACAGGACGCCGGCGGGGTCGGTGAGGTCGAACATCGGCAGCCCCCACATCTCCCAGTAGGAGTTGCGCGGGTGCGGGTCGTCGGTGAACTCGACGGAGCACGGCCAGCCCTGGTCGAGCGCGTAGGCGACCTGCTTGGTGATGTCGGCGTCGGTGAGGTCGGGCAGGTACGAGAAGGTGCCTTGGGTGATCCGCATCAGACGCTCACAGGTGTTTCGACGACGTCGGGCGTGTCGGTGGATTCGTAGGTGAAGGTGATGTCGCCCCAGGTGGAGAGGGCGATGTCCAGCTCGCGGCTGTGCTTGGCGGCGGCGCGGAGGATGTCGGGGCCCTCTGCGAGGTAGTCGCGGCCCTCGTTCCGCGCCTTGATCATCGCTTCGAGCGCGACGCGGTTGGCGGCGGCGCCGGCGGAGATGCCCATGGGGTGGCCGATCGTCCCGCCGCCGAACTGGAGGATCGAGTCCTCGCCCAGGTAGTGCAGGAGCTGGTGCATCTGCCCGGCGTGGATGCCGCCGGACGCGACGGGCATCGTCCCAGGCATCGACGCCCATTCCTGGTCGAAGTACAGGCCCTTCACTGGGTCGGCCTCCACCTTGTCCAGGCGGAGCGTGTCGTAGTAGCCGCGGACGCTGTTCGGGTCGCCCTCCAGCTTGCCGACGACCGTCCCCGCGTGGATGTGGTCGACGCCCGCTAGGCGCATCCACTTGGCGATGACGCGGAAGTTCACGCCGTGCGACTTCTGCCGCGTATAGGTGGAGTGCCCTGCGCGATGCAGGTGCAGGATGACGCCGTTCCTACGCGCCCACTTGGCCATCGACTGGATCGCCGTGTAGCCGATGGTGAGGTCGATCATCACGATGACGCTGCCCAGGTCCCTGGCGAATTCGGCGCGCTCGTACATGTCCTCCATCGTCGCGGCGGTGACGTTGAGGTAGTGGCCCTTCACCTCGCCGGTCGCGGCCTGCGCGCGCTGGACGCCCTCCATGCAGTAGAGGAACCGGTCGCGCCAGCGCATGAACGGCTGGGAGTTGATGTTCTCGTCGTCCTTGGTGAAGTCGAGGCCGCCGCGGAGGGCTTCGTAGACGACGCGTCCGTAGTTGCGGGCCGACAGGCCGAGCTTGGGTTTGACGGTCGCGCCCAGGAGGGGACGGCCGAACTTGCCCAGGTACTCGCGCTCCATGACGATGCCGTGCGCCGGCCCCTGGAACGTCTTCACGTAGTGGGTGGGGATGCGCATGTCCTCCAGGCGCAGCGCCTTCAGCGCCTTGAACCCGAAGACGTTCCCGATGATGGACGACGTCAGGTTCGCGATCGACCCTTCCTCGAACAGGTCGAGGTCGTAGGCGATGTAGGCGATGAACTGGTTGTCCTGCCCGGGGACGGGCTCCACCTTGTAGCACTTGCCCTGGTAGTTCTCGTAGGACGTGAGCCGGTCCGTCCACACGACCGTCCAGGTGGCGGTGGACGACTCCCCCGCGACGGCCGCGCCGGCCTCCTCCGGCGGCACGCCCTTCTGCGGCGTGATCCGGAAGGCGGCGAGGATGTCGCTGTCCTTCGGCTCGTAGTCCGGACGCCAGTAGCCCATCTCCGCGTAGGGGATCACGCCCGCCGACCATCTGCCCGCGCTCATCGCCGCTCTCCTTCAGCCGAAGCCCGACCCGGGACGCGGCGCCGCGCCCCGGTGGAGGACGGCATGTCCCAGGGGGTGGGGCGGAGCGCCGCGTCCCGGTCCACGTGGAACCGTGACGGGTCGAGCTTCACCTTCCGACACTTGCGATGTCCATCAAGTGTTCTACGGTGACTCTTGAGCATTCACTTGACTGCGGAGGCCAGGACGTGACCGAGGCGCGGCTGCGGACGTTCGTCGCGCTCGCCGACACCGGCTCCGTCCGGGCGGCGGCGCGGCGGCTGTACGTGACCGAGTCGGCGGTGTCGGCGGCGGTGGCGGCGCTGACCCGCGATCTCGGCGTCCCGCTCGTCCGGAAGGCCGGGCGCGGCATCGGCCTGACCGCCGCAGGGACCGTGTACGCCGGGTACGCGCGGCAGGTGCTCGGCCTCCTGGAGGAGGGGCGGGCGGCGGCGCGCGGCGCGGCCGATCCGGGACGCGGGCCGCTGCGGCTGGCGGCCGTGACGACGGCCGCCGACCAGCTCCTTCCCGAGTTGCTCGCCTCATTCCGGACCCGCTGGCCGGACGTGGAGCTGGCCCTGGAGGTGGGGCCGCGCCGCCAGGTGTGGAGCAGCCTCGCCGCGCACGAGGCCGACCTCGTCCTGGCCGGGCGCCCGCCCGCCGAGGCCGCGGCGACCGTGCTGGCCAGGCGTCCGAACGAGCTGGTCGTCGTGGGCGCGCCGGCGCTCGCGGACGGTTTCGCCCTCGCCCGCACGCCGTGGGTGATGCGCGAGCCCGGGTCGGGGACGCGGGCGAGCGCCGACGCCTACCTGGCCGAGCGGGAGGCCGCGCCGCCCCGGCTCGTCCTCGGCTCGAACGGCGCGGTGATCGCGGGCGCGGCGGCCGGGCTCGGGGTGGCGCTGGTGTCGCGGGACGCCGTCGGCGCGGAGCTGGACGCGGGCCGCCTCGTGGTGATCGGCGCGCCGGGGATGCCGCTGGACCGGCCCTGGCACGCCGTCGCCGGCGCCGCGCCGACCCCGACGACGCTGCTGTTCGTCCGGCACCTGCTGGACGCGCCCGGCTGGCGGCCCGCTACGGCAGGCTCCACAGCGGCACCGACAGCAGGCCCAGGCTGACCGCGATCAACGCCATCGCGACGGAGCGTCCGCCCTCGTCGCTCTGGACGGTCCCCTTGCGGATGACCAGCACCAGGAAGAACGCGAAGAATCCCGCGGCGACGACGTCCATCGCCACGGCGAGCCCGGTCACGCGACCACCATCCGCATCATCGGAGAAACCTTAGAGGAGTGCGGTCCCGCACAGTGCGGTCCCTCACAAACGCGTCCCGTTACATCCGCCCGCCCCTGGACACGACAGAATCATATTCGGAACCCCTGCGATCCACCACCGCGGAAAGGGGCATCATGACCGCCGACCGCCCGTACGACATCGTTCTGTTCGGCGCCACCGGCTTCACCGGCGCCCTCACGGCCGAGTATCTGGCCGAGCACGCCGATTCCGGGACGCGCTGGGCGCTGGCCGGACGCAACCAGGCGAAACTGGCGGCCGTCCGCGACCGGCCGGCGAAGCTGAACCCGGCCTGCGCCGACCTTCCGCTGCTGCACGCCGACACCACCGACGCCGCATCGATCGAGGAGATCGCGCAGTCGGCGCGGGTCGTCATCACCACGGTCGGCCCCTACGTCAAGTACGGCGAGCCCTTGGTGGCGGCGTGCGCGCGCGCCGGCACGGACTATGTCGACCTCACCGGAGAGCCCACATTCGTCGACCGGATGTACGTGAAGTACCACGAGGAGGCGGTGCGCAGCGGCGCCCGCATCGTGCACGCCTGCGGGTTCGACTCGATCCCGCACGACCTCGGCGCCTACTTCACGGTCAAGCAGCTCCCCGAGGGCGTCCCGCTGCACGTCGAGGGGTTCCTGCGCGTGCGCGGGGACGCGTCCGGCGGCACCCTGCACTCGGCGGTCGGCATCTTCGGCGACGCCGCGGGGATGATGCGCGCCGAACGCGAGCGCCGGCGGGTCGAGGAGCCTCCCGCCGGCCGCACGGTGCGGATCTCCCGCCGGCCCGCCCCGAAGGCCCGCATCGGGGACGGCTGGACGCTCCCGCTCCCCACCATCGACCCGCAGATCGTCGCCCGGTCGGCCGCGGCCCTCGACCGCTACGGGCCGGACTTCTCCTACGGCCACTACATCGCCGTCAAGCGCCTCGCCACCGCGGCCGGGATGGCGGGCGGCGCCGGCGCCCTGCTGGCGCTCGCCACGCTCCCGCCCACCCGCAACCTGCTGCTGCGGATGCGCGCGTCGGGCGAAGGCCCGTCCGAGGAGCGCCGTGCGCGCAACTGGTTCAGCGTGAAGTTCGTCGGCGAGGGCGGCGGCGAGCGCGTCGTGACCGAGGTCGCGGGCGGCGACCCCGGCTACGGCGAGACGGCGAAGATGCTCGCCGAGTCGGCGCTGTGCCTCGCCCACGACGACCTGCCCGCGGCGTCCGGGCAGCTGACGACGGCCGCGGCGATGGGGGACGCGCTGATCGACCGCCTCGTCAAGGCCGGCATCACCTTCCGGGTCCTCGACCCGGCGTGACCCGGCGGCGGCCGGGGATGGGGATGACGGCCTCGACGGTCGTCCCGGCGCCGGGGCGGCTCGTCACCGCGACGCGTCCGCCGAGCAGCTCGGCGCGCTCCCGCATGCCGCGCAGCCCGTAGGAATCGGGACGGCGGCCCCGCGCGAGGACGTCCCGGATCGAGAAGCCCGCCCCGTCGTCGGCGACCGTCAGCCGGACGCGGTCGGACGAGTGCTCCAGCAGCAGGTCGACGTGGTCCGCGGACGCGTGCCGCAGGCTGTTGCCGACCGCCTCCTGCGCGATCCGGTACAGCGCGGTCTGCACGTGGTCGGGCAGCTCGTCCTCGAGCTCGCCCTCGACGGTCACCGTCACGTCGATCGCGCCGGACGGGGCGCCCGCCTCCCGGGCGAGGGTGGCGAGCGCCGCCGAAAGGCCGAGGTCGTCCAGGACGGGCGGGCGCAGCCCCCCGATCGCCGCGCGGGTCTCGGCCGCGGCCAGTTCGCACAGCCGCCGCGCCATCATGATCTGCGCCAGCCCCTCGGGATGGTGCTCGGGCAGCGCCCGCTCGGCCGCCGACAGGTGGAAGCCCAGGCTGGCGAGCCGCTGCGCGATGCCGTCGTGGATCTCCCGGCTCAGCCGCGACCACTCGGCCTCCTGCGCCTCGACGGCCCGCTCGGCGAACCGCTCGGCGGCGTGCTCGCGCTCGCGGGCCGTGCGCAGCCGCCGGCACGACGACAGCACCGGCGCGAACAGCCCGGCGAGCGCGGTGACGAGCGCGAGGTCGTCGGGCGGGCACGGGCCGGCGGACCGGACGTCCACGACCGCGATCACGATCCCGTCGCCGTGCACGGGGATCGCGGCGCCGCGCCCGTCCGGGTGCGGGCGGGAGCGGCCGTGCGCGGCGACCCAGCCGGCGTCGCCCTCCCCCAGCGGGACGGGCGGGCGGCCCGGCCCTTCGAGGACGCGCTCCTCCTCGTCCAGGACGTACACGTCGCAGAACGTCAGCGCCCGCGCCGACCGGACGACCAGCTCGGCCAGCCTCTCGGCCATCGGCGGCAGCTCGCGGCCCGAGCAGGCGACGTCCGCGATCCGGACGAGGAGGTCGGTCCCCCGCCCGGCGAGCAGTTCCAGCGGCGCGGTCACCGGAACAGGCCCTCGCGCAGCGCGACCGCGATCGCCGCCGACCGGTCGGTCACCTCCAGCTTGCGGTAGAGGGCGCGCAGGTGGCTCTTGACCGTCTCCTCGCTCAGCACGAGCCGCGCCGCGATCGCCTTGTTCGACAGGCCGCCGACGAGCAGCGACAGCACCTCGCTCTCGCGCTGGGTGAGCCCCCGGTTGGCGCCGGGCCAGAACTCGCCGCGGGTGAGCCGGGCCGCGGTCACCGCCATCCGGCCGGCGAGGGTCGGGTCGACGACCGTCTCGCCCTGTGCGACCTCCTCCAGCCGCCGGACGAGCTCCGGGCCGTCCACCCGCTTGAGCAGGTAGCCGCCCGCCCCCGCGCGCAGCGCCTCGAAGACGTACTGCTCGTCGTCGTACACCGACAGGAACACCACGCGCGCCTCCGGGACCCGGCCGGTGATCAGCCGGCACAGGTCGAGGCCGCTCTCCGGGCCGAGCCGGACGTCCAGCAGGACGACGTCCGGGCGCAGCGTGGTGACCAGCCGGGCCGCCTCGTCCCCCGTCCCCGCCTGGCCGACGACGCGCACCCGGCCGGCGAACCCGGCCAGCATCGCCTGCAGCCCGGCGAGGATCATCTCGTGGTCGTCCACCAGGACGACGCGTACGGGGGCACCCATCCCGGCACGATAACAACAGAGGCTACTCGCCAGTAGCCCCCGCCCGGCGGCGCCTCCCGCCGGTTCACCCCCGGTCTCCCCTGATTGGGGGACGACCGGCCCGCCGGGCCCGCCTACGCTGCACTACGAAAACTGAATTCCGCAGGACGGAGGAGCCAGGTGCCCCATCGGATCGTGCATATGCTCCGGGCGCGCGGCGCGGGCCGCCGCCCCGTCATGCTCGCCATCGCGGGGGACAGCGCGGCGGGCAAGACCACCCTGACCAAGGGGCTTGTACGGTGTCTCGGGGCCGACCGGATGACCGCGGTCTGCGTGGACGACTACCACCGCTACGACCGCGCCGAACGGGCCGGCAAGCCGTTCACGGCGCTGCACCCCGACTGCAACCACATCGACATCATGGAGCAGCACCTCCAGCTGCTGTCGATGGGCGAGCCGATCCTCAAGCCGGTCTACGACCACGCGACCGGCGAGCTGGTCCGGCCGGAGCTGGTCGAGCCGCGCGACTTCGTGATCGTCGAGGGGCTGCTCCCGCTGCACACCCGGCTCGCCCGCGCCTGCTTCGACATCACCGTCTACCTCGACCCGCCCGAGCCGCTGCGGCACTCCTGGAAGGTCCGCCGCGACTGCGAGAAGCGCGGGTACGACCCCGAGCAGGTCATGGCGGAGCTGGCCCGGCGCGAACCGGAGAGCGCCGCCTACATCCGGCCGCAGCGCAAGCACGCCGACATCGTCGTCCGGTTCGCGCCCGTCGCGGGCCGCCTCGACCCGCCCGGCACCCCGCTGTCCGCCGAACTGCTGCTCCGCCCGACGATCGACCACCCCGAGCTGGCGGACGTCCTGGACGGCGGCACCGGCGACGCCGGGACCGCCATGCACCTGCGCCTGCACCGCGACACCGACGGCCGTCCCGTCGACGCCCTGCACGTGCACGGGTACGTCTCCCCCGAGGAGTCGCAGGTGGTGAAGAAGGCCATCTGGGAGCGCCTGGGCGCCGGCACGGCCCCACCCGACCAGAACGCCCTGGGCCGCCTAGGCGAAGGCGACACCAGCGACCCCTTGGCGATCACCCAGCTACTCCTCCTCTACCACCTGCTGGACGCCGACCACCGCCAAGCCGCCTGACGCACGTTGACTTGGGCTCCGCGTGCGCGCGGGGAGGCCCCGGGGCCTCGGACCTGTGCCCCGGGCCGCGCGACCGCGGCCGCCGGGAGAGCGCCCTCAGCGGGCGCGAGGGGCGCTCTCCCGGCACTTCACAGCTCCTGCCAAGGGATCTGCGGACGGCTGGACGCCACCACGGCGAGCGACTGGCCGCCGCGGATCTTCTCGTCCGGCTCGGCCACGAGCCGGAAGCGCGCGGTCGGGTGGTCCGACTCGCCGACGGCCAGCAGGGTGCTGCCGCGGCGGAGCAGGAAGACGGCGACGTCGATGCGGGGCCGCTCGCCCACGTCCTTGGGCACGTCCACCCGGTAGAGCGTCCCGTCGCTGTCGAGCGTGCTGGCGAGGTTGTGGTAGATCGCCGCGATGCCCGGGTTGCGGATCGCGGCGGCGGTCACGGCGGGATCGTCGATGTCGACCGGCTCGATGTTCTCGCCGACGAGCCGGAGCGCCTCGGTGATCTCCGCGCGGCGCCCGCCGTCGTGCAGCCCGGCCAGCAGATGGACGGGCGGGTCGCCCGCGCGCCGCAGGTAGGCCTCCACCGCCAGCATCACCCGGACGGTCTCGTCGTCGGTGCGGCCGACCACCACGATGGTGCGCGCGTGTTCCAGGCAGGCCCGCGCGTAGGCGGACTCGTCGAACGCGACCACGTCGTACAGGTCGGGATCGGGGTTCTCCCCCGCCAGCTCGCCCGGCCAGAAGATCGTCACGACCGGGGTCTTGGTGAACTCCCGGTCGGCGCGCAGCTGGTCGATGATGGCCCGCAGGCCCTCCCGGTCGTACCCGACCATCACGATGTGGCGCCGCACATGCAGGTGCGCCCGGCCGTTGGCCTGCATCGCCCGTCCCCTCCCCATCCAGAGCGTCAGCTCGGCGAACATCATGAGCCCCGCGGTGAGGCCCGCCACGATGATGATCACGCCGCCGATGCGCCCGCCGACCGTCTCCGGCGACAGGTCGCCGTACCCGGTCGTCGTGCCGCTGACCAGGAAGTACCAGACGTAGTCGTACGGCCTCCTGATCTCGGCCCCGGGCTCCTCGAACACCGCGATCAGCAGCCAGCCCAGCAGGAAGGCGGCGAGGAGGACGAGCGCCGGGGCACGCCAGGACCGTCTCGTGATCCGGTTGACCAGGTGCATCAGCACGATCGGCATCCGCGCAGCGTTGCAGGGTGCAATTGACCACGTCAAGCCGGGAATGTCCGGCATGGGGTCACGTTCGGTGACGGTTGCCGACCGGACGTGGCCACGGGCCCGTCAGAAGGCCGGGCCCCGCTCGTCAGGTGGCCGGTCCCCGTCTCAGGACGCGCGACAGCGCCGCCTCGACCTCCGCGGACAGACCTCCGTCGGGAGACGGCCGCCCGCCCGAATGCACGAGGCCGGCGGCGCCCGGATCGTCCCGGACGGCGTCGCGGGTGTGGCCGCACTCGCGGCACTCCACCTCGCCGAGCCGGCACACCAGGGCGGCCGAGCCGCACGCCGAGCAGCGGTCCAGCTCGTCCGCCCAGTCGTGGGCGGTCTGGCAGCCGGGGCAGATCAGCACCTGGCGGTCGGCCCGGACCCCGCGCTTCCACGGGCTCGCGCCGCGCACCGGGTCGGTCTGCCGCGCCCCGCAGCGGAAGCAGGGCATCACACCTCCAAGGGTGCGAGGGCCGGTTCCGGCCATCCGTTCCGGATGGTCATGGACGGTGCCGGAACCGGTCCGTTTCGCTCAGAGGTCGGCGAGCGCCTTCCGGTACTCGCCGATGTCACGTGCGTCCGGGATGGCGTTCACGACCTTCCAGCGGACCACGCCCTCGGTGTCGATGACGAAGGTGCCGCGCAGAGCCAGCCCCTTGGCGTCGTCGAACACGCCGTAGCGCTGTGCCGTCCCGCCGTGCGGCCAGAAGTCCGCGAGCAGCGGGAACCCATATCCCTCCTGGTCGGACCAGGCCCGCAGCGCGAACATCGAGTCGACCGAGACCGCGAGCACCTGCACGTCGTCCGGGTCGCCGAGACTCGGCAGCTCGTCCCGGATCGCGCACAGCTCGCCGGTGCACACACCGCTGAACGCCAGCGGATAGAACACCAGGACGACGTTCTTGTCGCCGCGGAAGCCCGACAGCCTCACCGGGGTGCCGTGCTGGTCCTTCAGCTCGAAGTCCGGTGCGGCCTCGCCTGCATTGACGGCCAAAGTCTCTCCAGCCCGGCTCTACTTGTGGCCCTTGGGCGCGACCAGCCGCGTGCCGGACCACTCCTTGGCGGCGCTGACGCTGCTGGTCTGCGACAGGCCGGCCGTCTGCGCGGCCTCGCCGATGTCGCTCGGCTCCACATGCCCGTCGCGACCCGCCTTCGGCGTCAGCAGCCAGATGTTGCCGCCGCCGGTGAGCGGGATCATCGCGTCGGTCAGGCCCTCGAACAGGTCGCCGTCCTCCTCGCGCCACCACAGCAGCACGATGTCGACCACGTCCTCGTAGTCCTCGTCGACCAGCTCGCTCCCCGTAACGGCCTCGACGGAGTCCCGGAGCTCCTCGTCGACATCGTCGTCGTAGCCGATCTCCTGCACCACCTGGCCCGCCTTGAGGCCGAGCCGTTCGGCCAGGCTGCGCTCAGACTGCGCCTGACCCGCGGTCGCGCTCACGAAAGTCCTCCCATTGTCGTCAGTCCGCACGGTGCCGTGCTGATGTCCTCTCGACCCCCCGAGACGGGTGGCCCGCCCGCACCTGCGCGGTGTTTGCGGGACAGTCCACACAAGTGAGGGCCCCTTGCGCAAGTGTCTGCCCGGCTTTTGGTGGGCTCATTGGCCCGAATACGGAGATCACCGTCACAGGGCGTCCACACAGCGTGACGACCCACGGTCATCCCTTGAGAAAAGACAGCCGAACCTGACGGTCCGGGTTGTCGATGTTGAGATCGACGAGGGCCACCGACTGCCAGGTGCCGAGCGCGAGCCGCCCGCCCACGACCGGCAGGGTCGCGAACGGCGGGACGAGGGCGGGCATCACGTGCGACCGCCCGTGCCCCCGCGACCCGTGCGCGTGCCGCCAGCGGTCGTCCGCCGGCAGCAGGTCCCCCAGCGCCGCCAGCAGGTCGTCGTCGCTGCCGGACCCGAGTTCGAGGATCGCCACGCCGGCGGTCGCGTGCGGGACGAACACGTGCAGCAGCCCGTCACCGCCCGCCGACGCGGCGAACCGCTCGCATTCGGCCGTGATGTCGTGCACGGCCTCGCTCGTACCGGTGGCCACCCGGACCACGGTGCTCTCCATGGTCCCGTGTCTACCCCATCCCCGGCACTGGACGCATCCGTGCCGGCACGGATGGTCCCGGCCGGGCGCCGGTCAGCACGCCGATCACGCTGGTCAGCGCGCCCGTCAGTGCGAAACCCCCTCGCGGGGCTCGATGACGCAGTCCGGCCCGGGGTAGACCATCCCCTCGTGGCCGTCGTCGAAGCGGACGACGTACGGCGGGCCGCCGGCCTCGCCGCGCACCTCGATGATGCGGCCCATCCGGTCGGGCTGGCCCACGACGTTGCCGTGCACGTGCAGGCGATCTCCGATGTCAGCTTGCATCTCTCCCCCAAGCTCGTTCGTCCGCCGCCCGGGCGGATCATGCCGGGCACTGTGGGTGTCGCTTCCACCCTCATACGTTCCCCGGGCCCCGTCGAGGGGAATCTCCCCCGGTCCGTGAAAAAACGGGCCTCTCGGGGGTCGGTACCCCCGTTGACCGGGGACAATGGTTACTGGTTGGTAGAGATGCGTTAGCCGTCATAAACGGCGACGATGGATCACGAACTGAGGCGACGAACAGTCTGCCGGGGACCGGCCGCCTCCCGCACCGCGGCGAGCTGGTCTCACCTGCAAGGACGGTAAGGACAGAGGGGACCCCGTGGCTTCCGGACGTCAACGCTTTTCGATCATCAGCGACGGCCTGCCGAGCCAGCTGCCCGACATCAACCCGGACGAGACCCGGGAGTGGCTGGAATCGCTGGACACGGTCATCAAGACCGAAGGCCGAGGCAGGGCGCGCTACGTGATGCTCCGGCTCCTGGAGAGGGCGCGGGAGCTGCAGGTCGGGGTGCCCGGCCTGCGCAGCACCGACTTCATCAACACGATCCCGCCGGAGTCCGAGCCCTGGTTCCCCGGCGACGAGCATGTGGAGCGGCGCATCCGCGCCTACATCCGGTGGAACGCGGCGATCATGGTGTCGCGGGCGAACCGCCCGGAGATCGGCGTCGGCGGCCACATCGCCACCTACGCGTCCGCCGCCTCGCTGTACGAGGTCGGCTTCAACCACTTCTTCCGCGGCAAGGACCACGGCGAGTCCGGCGACCAGGTCTTCATCCAGGGCCACGCCTCACCCGGCATCTACGCCCGCGCCTACCTCGAAGGGCGGCTGCCGGAGGACAAGCTCGACGGGTTCCGCCAGGAGCACTCGCACCCGGGCGGCGGCCTGTCGTCCTACCCGCACCCGCGGCTCATGCCGGACTTCTGGGAGTTCCCCACGGTGTCCATGGGCCTGACCGCGATCGACTCGGTGTACCAGGCCCGGTTCAACCGCTACCTCTACAGCCGCAAGATCAAGGACACGTCCCGGTCGCACGTGTGGGCGTTCCTCGGCGACGGCGAGATGGGCGAGCCCGAGTCGCTCGGCGCGATCGGCCTCGCCGCCCGCGAGGAGCTCGACAACCTCACCTTCGTCGTCAACTGCAACCTCCAGCAGCTGGACGGCCCGGTGCGCGGCAACGGCAAGATCATCCAGGAGCTGGAGTCGTACTTCCGCGGCGCCGGCTGGAACGTCATCAAGGTCATCTGGGGCCGCGACTGGGACCCGCTGCTCGCCCAGGACGTCGACGGCGTGCTGGTCAACAAGATGAACACCACCCCCGACGGCCAGTTCCAGACGTTCTCCGTCGAGGCCGGCGACTACATCCGGGAGAAGTTCTTCGGCGAGGACCCGCGGCTCCGCAAGATCGTCCAGCATCTGCCGGACGACGACCTGCGCAAGCTGTCGCGCGGCGGGCACGACTACCGCAAGGTGTACGCGGCGTTCAAGTCGGCCCGCGAGCACGTCGGGCAGCCGACCGTGATCCTCGCGCACACCATCAAGGGCTGGACGCTCGGCTCCGACTTCGAGGCCCGCAACGCCACCCACCAGATGAAGAAGCTCACCAAGGCCGAGCTGAAGGAGTTCCGGGACCGGCTCTACCTGGACATCCCCGACTCGGCGCTGGAGCAGCCGCTGCCGCCCTACTACCACCCGGGCGAGGACTCCGACGAGATCCAGTACATGCGCGAGCGCCGCGCCGCCCTCGGCGGGTTCCTGCCGAAGCGGGTCGTGCGGGCCAAACCGCTCAAGCTGCCCGGCGACCCCGTCTACAGCGAGCTGAAGAAGGGCTCCGGCAAGCAGAACGTCGCCACGACCATGGCGTTCGTCCGGCTGCTCAAGGACCTGATCAAGGACGAGAACATCGGCGCCCGGTTCGTGCCGATCGCCCCGGACGAGTACCGCACGTTCGGCATGGACTCGCTGTTCCCCACGTCCAAGATCTACTCGCCGCACGGGCAGACCTACGACGCGGTCGACCGCAAGCTGCTGCTGTCCTACAAGGAGTCCGAGAGCGGCCAGATGCTGCACGAGGGCATCAGCGAGGCCGGCTCGATGGCCTCCACGATGGCCGCGGGCACCGCGTACGCCACGCACGGCGAGCACATGATCCCGGTGTACATCTTCTACTCGATGTTCGGGTTCCAGCGGACCGGCGACCAGATGTGGGCGCTCGGCGACCAGATGGGCCGCGGGTTCCTGCTCGGCGCCACCGCCGGCCGCACCACCCTCACCGGTGAGGGCCTGCAGCACGCCGACGGCCACTCCCCGCTGCTCGCCGCGACGAACCCGGCCTGCGTCCACTACGACCCGACGTGGGCGTTCGAGCTGGCGCACATCGTCAAGGACGCGCTGCGCCGCATGTACGGGACGTCCGGCGAGCACCCGGACGGCGAGGACGTCTTCTACTACCTCACCATCTACAACGAGCCGTACCAGCAGCCGGCCGAGCCCGAGAGCGTCGACGTCGACGGCCTCCTCAAGGGCCTGTACCGGTACCGGACGGCGCCGGAGGTCTCGTCCGGGAACGGGGAGGCGCCCCGGGCGCAGATCCTCGCGTCCGGCGTCGGCGGCCGGTGGGCGCTGGAGGCGCAGCGGCTCCTCGCCGAGGACTGGGGCGTCGCCGCGGACGTGTGGTCGGCCACGTCGTGGAACGAGCTGGCCCGCGAGGCCCGCGCGTGCGACGACTGGAACCTGCTGAACCCGGACGCCGAGCAGCGCGTCCCCTACGTGTCCCGGACGCTCGACAACGTCGCCGGGCCGATCGTCGCGGTATCGGACTTCATGCGCGCCGTACCCGACCAGATCGGCCCGTGGGTCCACGGCGACTTCGTCTCGCTCGGCACCGACGGGTTCGGCTTCTCCGACACCCGCGCCGCCGCCCGCCGGTTCTTCAACGTGGACGCCGCGTCGGTCGTCCTCGCGGTGCTCACCCGGCTCGCCCGGCACGGCGAGGTGAAGCCGGAGACCCTTTCCCAGGCGATCTCCCGCTACCGGCTGGACGCGCAGGTCAGCGACGTCTTCGCCGGCGGCGTCGGCAGCGCCGAGAGCAACACCGGCGGCGAGAGCTGACCCGGTGATCGCGGAGGTGTAGGCCGCGATCACGGACGAAGGGCCCCGAGGTTCGCCTCGGGGCCCTTTCGCGCACGGGTCAGGGGGCCGGCGTGAAGACCGCGAACTCGTTGCCGGACGGGTCCTTCAGGTGGGCGAACTTCAGGCCGTTGCCCGTCGTGACGGCGGGCCCCGCGGCCTTGCCGCCGTGCTTCTCGGCCTCGGCGCAGGCGGCGTCCACGTCCTGCACGAGGACGTAGAAGATCGCGTGGTTCCCGGACGCGTCCGGGACCTGCGCGATGCCGCCGCTCGGCACGTCGGCGCCCGGGTAGCTGACCAGGTCGTAGCCCTCGCTGTTCGGGTCGGACGTGAACTGCCAGCCGAACATGTCGCCGTAGAACCGGCGGGCCGCCTCCGGCGCGTCGGTGCCGACCTGGAACCACGCGACGGTATTGAACGCGGGAACACTCATGGATTTCCTCCTTCGAACGCTGCTGGCACTAGAGTCCTGGAGCACTCCGACAGCCCCCTGTCGGTGTTTCCGGACGACTTCACTCCGAACTCCGCCCACACGACAGTGCGGGCCCCATCCGCCCGGAACCCCCAGTCGTCCGATAGGGCCTCCACGATCCGCAACCCGCGCCCGCTCTCGGCACAGGTCTCCGCCTTGGGTACCAGACGCCTGCCGCCCGCACCGTCGTCGGCGACCTCCAGGCGGTAGACGTCCCCTCCAGCCAGCAGGCTGACCGTCACCCGCCCGCCATCCCCCGAGTCCGTGTGGGCGATGGCGTTGGTGACGGTCTCGCTCCCGACCGTCACGAGGTCGTCCAGCCGGGGGTGCGCCTCGGGCACCATGTCCCGCAGGAACCGCCGCGCATAGGCGACGGACCTGCGGACGCCCGGAAGCGTGAGCGCGCCGACCACGACGAGCCCGCCGCTCATCACAGCGCCGTCCACGACACACCGTGCCGGACGGCCGGAGGGGTCCTTCTCGTTCCGGGCGCTCCCATGCGGCGCCTCCTTTCGATTCGGAGTCGCCCGCCACATTCGCCGCCCGATGCGCTTGTGTCCCCCACCCTGAACGTTTCCAGATTGAACGTTCAATGCGTGTACGGCCGACCACCCTCGGTGACACGCTTGAGGAATGCCTTCCGGGAACGCCCCCACCGTTCGCCAGCGCCGGATCGGCTCGGCGCTCCGCAAAGCCCGCGACCACCACAGCCTGACCGTCGCCACCGTCGCCCGCCGCTTCGGCCGCTCCCAGGGCTGGATGAGCATGGTCGAGAACGGCCTCCAGGTCATAGCCCCCGACGAACTAGCCGACCTCCTAGACTTCTACGCCATCGAAGACGGCCCCCTCCGCGACTCCCTCCTCCACCTAGCCACCCACAAACCCGGGACATGGAAGCGGGCGTACGAATACCGGATCTCCGCCGCCGCCCTCGACCTTGCCAGCCTGGAAGAGGACGCCGCTGAGATCCGCACCTTCCAGCCCAACATCATCCCGGGACTCCTCCAGATCCCCGCTTACACGTGGAAGCTCATGTCCGTCAGCCCCGCTAGGAACTCGCGCAACGCCAGAACGCTGGTTGAATTCCGAATGTCTCGCCAGCAGGTGCTGAGCCGCAGCGATCCGCCCCGATACACACCGATCATCGCTGAGGCAGTCCTCGGCAACCAGGTCGGCGGCGATCCCGAGATCCTGCGCGCACAGATACAGCGGCTGGCGGAAGTCGCCCGGCACGAACACGTGGACCTGCGTATTCTTCCCCGCACGGCCAGCGAGTACCTCTGGCTCATCACCCCGTGTCATCTCATCTCCCTGCGCCCGCCTGGGCGGCTCACCGTGACCGTGGGCGACCACTACAACAAGAGCACCTTTGTGGAGGACGAGGACGAAGTCGCATCTCACGAGGAGATCTTTGACCTGCTGCTCTCAGCGACACTGAGCAGAACGGCCTCGATGGGACTCATCGACGAGATAGCGTCCCAATCATGAACACCCCCGAACCGTCCCGAGCCCATTGGCGGAAGAGCACGTACAGCGGCGGCAACGAAGGCGAGTGCGTCGAAATCGCCGACATCAACGGCCACATCGCCATCCGCGACAGCAAGACCCCCGCCGCCGGACGCCTCACCCTCACCCGCAGGGGCTTCGCCACCCTCCTCACCCAACTGACAGCGCTGAGGTAGGAGGCGGTGAGTGGCAAGTGGACGAGGGCTACTCGTCGCGGGCATGGGCGCGGCTACCACCTTGGCTTTGACGGGGGGAGCAGTCCGCTAAGCCGTCACGTACCAACCTTTGAAGATTGAGGAGTCGAGCGTCGCGGTGATCCTGCCTGACGGCACGGTCGATCGCCCAGGTAGTGACCACCTCGTACACCTTCCTCAAGGCGCACTCCACTGCTCACCTCCCGTTGAAGGCGCAGTATTCGCTGGTAAGAGCGGCATCCTGTGGCACTGCATCGCGATCGGCGGGCCCGATCATGTTGATCCGCACTGATCGCATGTTCCACGTCCAAGATCAATGACCTTGATGGTCCGCCATGCGGGACGGCTTCAGGGGCCGCTGGGCGGATGGTCGACCTTGACGAGGTCGTGGCCGGGTGGGCGATGCGGCGGGGGCCTTGTCGGAGTGGTGATCGTCTTGGGTTCGACCCACCAGGGGTCCGGGGGCCGGCCGCCGGGGAGCCGGGACGCCCGGGAGCGAAGGCGGTAGGTGTGGCGGCCGTCCGCTGTCCGGGTGATGTGGATCTGGTGGGGGCTGGTGGCCTTGAACCTGTTATGCCAGCCGCACGTGAGGGTGAGTTGGTCGATGTCGGTCGGTGAGCCGAGGGCCCAGCCGTTCACATGATCGACTTCGCAGAGGGTGCCGGGGACTTCGCAGCCCTGGACCGCGCAGGTGGGGTTGAGCGCTTCCAGGACGCGGCGCTGCGCGGGACTGGCGAAGCGCTCGGTACGCCCCAGGTAGAGGGGGAGGCCACCGGAACCGAGCAGCAGCGTTGACACACCGGCCGACAGAGCGATGCGGCGCGCCTGCTCAGCCGGGATCGGGGTGCCGTCGGGGAGCCGGGCGGGGATGGTGCCGCCGGTGAGGGTGTCCAGGTCGCAGATGACGGTGATCTTGGTAGCGCGGTGTCCGCCGGACAGAACGGAGGCCAGTGCGGCTGCGGTGCGTTCGGACAGGTCGCGGTGGTCGTCGGTTCCGGCGGGTTTGGCCAATGGGCCGAGGGTGCCGTCCCAGATGGCGGCGTCTTCGGTGTTGAGCCAGCCTTTGATGTAGCGGCCACCGTCGAGGGAGCGGGTGGAGTCGATCCAGGAGCGCTCATAACCGCGCCTGGCGTCTCCGGGGGCCGGCCCGGTGTCGTCGCGTTCGGCGATCACATCACGGATCCGCCGCCCGAACGAGGCCACTTTTCCGGCGGAGAAGTTCTGATCGACCATCCCGAGCAGGATCTCTTCGGCCACAGGGCAGTCGTCGTCGTCCAAGCGGGCGACCGCACCAGCGATGGTGGCGGCGTACCCGTAGGACAGGCTGCCCGCGACCCAGCGTTCGGTGACCTGGGTGAGGCGGCTGCGCTGGCGGGCCAGGGCGAGGCGTTCCTTGGCGCGAGCGTCCCGCATGCCGAGGCGATTGCGCAGCCATGACCGTGTGGACGGAAAGCCCCACCGCTGGACCTCCCGGCCGTTATCGACCACACCGATGAGTCCGGCGAGGGCGGCCTCGTGCATGTCGACGGCGGCGGCGAGGGTCTCGGTGAGTTCCACGCACACGGCCGCCGATTCGGGGGCGTTTCGGCGGGCGAGTTCGGCCGCGATCACGGAAGCGGCGTTCACCAATTCCACGGTGGACGCCGCATCAAGATCGACCGCGACTTCATTCACACCTCCATTCTACGCGACCCGGATCGCTCAATGATTTCGTGACGGGTTGGAATATTGTCACCACCCGGACACGTCGGAATTCATGAACTTCGGAGACCCATCCCAAAATCTTCCCTGCCCATCAATCTGCCCGCGGACTCCGGTACGGAATTTCCTCGTCGCCCGCGCATTCCTTTGTTCACCTCTTGGATGTGTTCGTTTATTGGCTCTTGGAGGGCGGCCCCGTACGCTGCCCCGCCACCGGTGCGCGGATGTCAGGTGGGCTGGTGGGTTTCGTTCATCTCTCGTGAGATGGCACGTGCGGCGGCGCGGACGGCCGGCACGTAGACCGCTGCGTCGAAATCCATGCTGGGTGCCACCACGGACACGGCGGCTACGACGCCGTCCGCGTCGCGGACCGGTGCCGCCACCGTGGTGTGCGGACGGGGCTCGGCCTGGCTGGCGATGGCATAGCCGCCCCGCCTGACCTCGGCGAGGACGCGGCGCAGATCCTCGGCGGTGCGCATCCCGTCCACGTCATGCCCCGGCTCGAAGCGCCCGAGGATCTGCTCCTGCACATCGGCGGGGGCGTGGGCAAGCAGGACCAGACCGACACCGGTCCGGGCCAGGGGCATGCGGCCCCCGACGCGATAAAGGGCAGGGCCGGCGTCGTGTGCGGACAGCCGCTCCACGAGCAGGGCCTCGGCGCCGTCGCGTACCGCCAGCACGATGTGCTGGCGTGTGACGTGGAAGAGGTCCTCCAGGTAGGGCATCGCCACAGCTCGCAGCCCGTGCCCGCGCGGGGCGAGCGAGGCGATCTCCAGCAGCCGCAGTCCGATGACGTAGCGGCCGTCGTCTAGGCGCTCCAGCGCCCCGGCCTCGGTCAGTTTGCGGGCCAGGCGCAGGGCGGTGCTGCGGGGCAGACCGGTGCGCTGGGCGAGGCGCGTCAAGGGCAGGACGCGGTGGTCGGCGTCGAAGGCGCTCAGCACGGCGAAGGCTCGGTCGATCACCGCCTCGCCCGCCTTGGGCGGGTCCGTTGTCGGCACCACATCTCCGTTTCACTCAGTGGCATGTCTGATGCCGTTGAATGGCTCGCCTGCCTAGCGTAGACGTGCACCTCCGTCACAGCACGCCCGACCGGGAGGAGACAGCGATGAGTACGCAAGGTCTGGTCGACTTTCACGCCCACTTCACCACCGCGCGCTACATCGAGGCAGCCAAAGCAGGCGGCCATGTGCAGCCCGACGGCATGCCCGAGGACTACTGGCCGCGGTGGACCGCCGACGAGCATCTGGCGTTCATGGACGAGGCCGGTATCGCGAAAGCGATGCTGTCGCTGTCCTCGCCCGGCACCCACTTCGGAGACGATCGGGCCGCCCGCTCCCTGACCCGCGAGATCAACGAGTTCTGTGCCGAGGAGGTGCGAGGACATCCGGACAGGTTCGGGCAGTTCGCCACCCTGCCGCTGCCCGATGTGGACGGCGCGCTGGCGGAGATCGCCTACAGCTTCGACGAACTCGGTGCCGACGGCGTGGCACTGCTGTCCAACCACGCGGGAATCCGGCTCGCCGACGAGCGGTTCACACCGCTACTCGCCGAACTCGACCGGCGAGCGGCGGTCGTCCTGCTGCACCCGACCAGCTGCGCGGGCCATGAGGAACTGTCGTCAGGACGGCCGCGGCCGATGATCGAGTTCCTCTTCGAGACCGCCCGTACGGTCATCGACCTCATCCTCAGCGGCGCGGCGACGAGGTTCTCCCGCATCCGCCTGATCGTGCCCCACCTCGGCGGAGTGCTGCCGCTGCTCACCGAGCGCGTCGAAGCGTTCCGCACGATCAGTGGTGAGGCGGCCGGCCGTGCCACGGTCGCCGACATCCTCGGCCGGTTCTACTACGACCTCGCCGGCATGCCGTCGAAGCAGCAGATCGCCGCGCTCGCCGGCATCGCCAGGCCGGAGCGGCTGCTCTACGGCAGCGACTACGCCTGGACGCAGCGCGACCTCGCCCTGCGCCTGCTGACGACACTCGACTCGGCGCTGGCCGACGCACACCGGGACTGGCAGTCCCTCACCACGCGCAACGCCGAGCTTCTCCTCAGCCGAGAGCCTGAACGCCGGTGCGACACGGATGTCACCAGCTGATCTTGGCCACTACCGGTAGGTGGTCGCTGCCGGTGGACGGGAGCGTCCGCGAGCTCACTGGCTTTACGCCTCTGACCAGGATCTGGTCGATCCGCACCATCGGGAACGAGGCCGGCCAGGTGAAGCCGAAGCCGTCGCCGGACGTGTCCTGGGCCGAGTGCATCTGCGGAGTGATGCCGGCGAACGCGCGGTCGTCCATGGTGCCGTTCAGGTCGCCGAGCAGCACCACCCGCTCGTTCCGCTCGGCGGCGATGGCCTTGCTGAGAGCCTGCACGCCTCTGTCCCGCTGGGCCGTCCCAAAACCCGCCCGGGGATTCACCCGTACGGACGCCAGGTGGGCCACATAGACCACCAACTTCCCCTGGTCCGTTGCCACCGTGGCGCGCAACGCCCGGGCGCCGTCGACGTCGACCGGCTTGGATTCCGCCAGCGGCCCGTAGTCCATCTCGGTGTCGACCGGCCGGGCGTCCGCCAGCGGTAGCTTGCTCCACAGCCCGACCGTGCCCTGAACTGAGTGGTGCGGATACGCCTTCGCCAGCTCCTTCTCGTATGTGCCCCTGGCCTGCTGGGACAGCTCCTCCAGGGCCAGTACGTCCGCCCCTGAAGCGGCCAGGGCGCGGGCGGTGCCGACCGGGTCGGGGTTGTCGGCGCCGACGTTGTGGCTGGCCACGGTGAGGTCTCCGCCCGGTCCGGATTTGTCGCTGAGCAGCCCGCCGAAGAGGTTCAGCCACACCACGGCCGGGAGCACCAGCGCGGTCACCGCGGAGGCAGAGCGGCGCCACAGTGCCCCGGCCAGCAGCACAGGGACCACCAGGCCGAACCATGGCAGGAACGTCTCCACCAGGCTGCCGAGGTGCCCGATCCGGTTCGGGATCTGCGCGTGGAGCAGCATGAACAGGCCGAGCAGCAACGCCAGCGCTGCCAGGACCAGGCCGCGCTTCCAGGGGCCCGGCTGCGAGGCGCTGCGGATCACCCGGCGGATGCGCGTGCGCCAGGTCGCGGCATCGGTATCGCGGCGGTCGGCGGTGCGCTGGTCGGTCTCCGCCGTGTCCATCTGTCCCGACTCGCTGCCTGCGGTGATCACTTGGCCTTGCCACGGGCGATGTAGAGGTTCATGGCGGTGAAGTCGAGGGTGATGTTGAAGGGCTTAAAGAAGCAGTGGGCGAAGTGGCCGATCGAGTCGAACCCCGGGCCGTAGGGCCAGGGCACGTTGACCGGCATGTTCGGGTCCGACTCGCAGAAGACCTCCTTGGCGACGGCGTCGCCGAGGCGGATCTCCTCCGGGTAGCAGGGATAGGTGGTGGTCGCATGGCTGTGGGCGAAGGTCTCGAACGGGCGGTCGCGGTCGGTGCGGACGTCCAGCCGCTCGGCCACCTCCCCGGGCATGCCCGCGGCGGTCGCGCCGCTGCTGCCGCCGAAGTTCACGCCCATCACCCGCGGCCCGGAGCCGGCGATGCTCCCGATGCTGCTGACATCGTGGTCGCGGGACAGCCACATCGGCAGGCGCTTGGCGCCCGCCTGTACCTTTCTGGACGCCTCAGGCGTCGGACGGCGCAGGATCAGCGATCGGCCTGCGTAGTCGAAGGTGGTCAGCAGGTGGTAGAAGACCCATGTGCCGATCATGCCGTCGCTGTCGGTGCCGACGTCTCCGCCCGACTCCGTCGACGACCAGCCCACGGGGACGTTCCGCAGTTCGATGCCGCCCAGATCGAAGGAGTCCAGCACCCCGTAGTACACCCAGATGGTGACGCCCTCGAAGTCGGTCTTCTCCTTGTACACGGGGCTCAGCCCGGCTTCCTCGGCCACCGACGCGGTCAGTTGCAGATTCGGGGCGCCGGTGTAGAACGTGAAGCGCTTCGGCGGCCCGCCGTTGACCGAGGCCTCCACCAGCGGCACCGGGTCCATCTGCTGCCATGGCACACGGCCGATGTCACCGTGGACCTGATACGGCTCGCCGCGGACCGCCGCGAACCATTCGGCGTAGCCCTTCTCGCCGGCCGCTCGCCAGCGCGGTACGGAGAGGGAGAGTTTGTCCTGCCGGATGTAGCAGTCGCCCAGCAGCCCGTTGGTCTCCTTGTCGTCGGGCGCCAGTTCGAGGGCCATCGTGAGGTACTTCTCCGCGTCGGGGAACTTGTTGGCCAGGAGCCCGACATAGCCGCGCCGGCGCGCGGCGCGCAGGTTCGTGGGGTCTTTCTTCAGAACCTCCTCGTACGCGCGGCCGGCCTGCTCGAACTTCCCGGCCTTGAACAACGCGTCCGCGTCACTCCCGTCGGCGTGTGCCATGCCCGGCTTGCCGAGCAGTGGTGTGGCCGCGGCGGCCCCGGCCGCCACTGCCGCGCCCCGCAACAGTGAGCGCCGGTCCCATTCTCTGTCGCTGGCCACGGCCTTCTCCTCTGTGAATCACCTTTCGAGGCCAGGGCACCGTGCCCCCGGCACGGACCGCTGCGGTCCGTGCCTCCATCGAAGACGGGCGACCGTTGCGAGGGCGTATGCGTTTTTCGATACGCCCGCGATATGCCTAGCCGTGGTCCGGTGAACGGGGCAGCCGCAGGACGAAGGTCGCGCCGCGGCCGGGCTCACTGCGCACCGCCGCGGATCCGCCGTGCGCCTCGGCGAGCTGCCGCACGATGGCGAGGCCCAGTCCGCTGCCGCCGCTCTGCCGGCTGCGCGACTTCTCGGCCCGCCAGAACCGGTCGAAGACGTGCGGCAGGTGCTCGGGCTCGATGCCCGGCCCGGTGTCGGACACCTCGATCAGCACCTCGTCGCCGTCGGCGTACGCACGCAGGCTCACCCGCCCGCCGGACGGGGTGTAGCGGACCGCGTTGGCGAGCAGGTTGCCGACCGCCTGCCGCAGCCGTACCGGATCGGCGTCCAGGCGGGGACGGCCGGTCACCTCGACGGTCAGCACCAGCTCGGCGGCCTCGGCCGCGGCACGGTAGACGGTCGCGATCTGCTCGACCAGGTCGGCCGCGTCGACCGGCTCGGGGTGGAGCCGCAGCCTGCCCACGTCGGCGAGCGCGAGCTGCTGCAGGTCGTCGACGATGTGCTGCAGCAGCGTGGCCTCCTCGACCAGCGAAGCGGTCAGCGCCGGGCCCAGGTCGGCCACGCCGTCCTGGGCGGCCTCCAGCCAGCCGCGGATGTTGCTCAGCGGCGTGCGCAGCTCATGCGACACGTCGCTGACCATCGCCTTGCGCTGCCGCTCCATGCGGTCCAGGTGCTCGGACATCTCGTTGAACGCGGCGCCCAGCTCGCCCACCTCGCCCTTGGCGCGCACCGCGACCCGCGCCGAGCCGTCGCCGGCCCGCATCCGGCGGGCCGCCGCGGTCACCGCCCGCACCGGCCGCGCCAGGCGGGTGGCGACGAGCACGCTGACCCCGGCCGCCAGGACGAGGATCACCGCGGTGACCCCCGCGATGCCGTACGGGTCGATGGCCGGCCTACGGTCCTCCGGCGAGCCGATGTAGAGCAGCGCGGCCGGCGCGACGTACGACTTCAGCTGGGTGCGGCGCGCGGTGGCCAGGCACTCGGCGGCCGACGCCGGGGCGGCCGGCGTGCCGGTCTCGTCCAGCCACACGTCGACCTTGCTTCCGCGGCACTGCCGGACCAGGGCGGCGAGCTGGTTGAGCGCGCGCTTCTCGGTGCTGGTCGGCCCTGGCGCGTCCGGCGAGCACGACGCGGGCCGCACCTCGGGGTCCGGCGACACCGTGGGGCTCGGCGTCGCGGCCGGGTTCGGCGTCGCGGCGGGCCGGTCCGCCGGCCTCTCCCCGGGCACGGCGGTCGGCTCGCCGGGCGCGGTCCCCGTCCGCGGCGACCTTCCGCCCGGGTCCGTAGGCGCGGCGGGTTCCAGCGTCGTCGCGACCGCGACCGCGACCGGCCGCGTCCCGGCGCCGGTGAGCCGCACCGCTTCGGCACCGACCGAACGCGGTGTGGAAGGGCGTTGTCCGGACGGCGCGCCGACGGGCGGGCGAGGGCGGCTCATGCCCGGTGCCGGGTTGCTCGGACCGCCCTCGCGGCGGAGGTAAGGGCGGCCGCCGGGCCCGACGACGACCGTGGCGCGCTGGCCCTCGCGGCGCAGGCACGCCGCCTGCGCGTCGACCTCCCCGCGCAGCCGCACCCGCTCGGACTCCGGCAGCCGGAACGGCCCGGCCGCGCGCGCGTCGATCCGGTCGGTGGCCGCGCCGGGCACCAGCGAGACGTCGACGGCGAGCGGGTCGACGACGGCCGATGGACGCGCCGGCAGCGGCGGCCGGCCCGCCGCCGAGTCCGCGATCCGGGTGCCGCCCTCGGTCGCCAGCGCGACCCGCTGGTCGCTCTCCCGGGCCAGCCCGCGCACGGTCTCCGCGACGCCGTCCCACCGCGGGTGGCTCGCCGCGTAGCCGAGCAGCGCGTCGTTGACGCGGGCGTCGCGGGCGAGCGTCCGGCCCTGCTGGTGCCGGATCTCACCGGACGTGCTGCGCGCCGCCAGCCACGCGGTCGCCACGATCGAGCACACCGCGATCAGCACCGAGCCGGCGACCAGCCGCGCGAGCAGGCTGTCGAAGAGGCTAGGGCGCACGGTCGCCGACCAGCTTGTACCCGACGCCGTACACGGTGCACAGCCGGACCGGGCGCCGCGGCTGCGGCTCGATCTTCTTGCGCAGGTTCTTCACGTGCACGTCGACCGTGCGCTCGGTGATGAACCGGTCGAAGCCGTGCAGGTGCTCCAGCAGCTGCGCCCGGGTGAGGACCCGCTCCGGCCGCGCGGCCAGTGCCTCCAGGATGCGGAACTCCGCGGGCGTGCACTCGACCTCGCGCCCGTCCGCGAGCACCGTGTGCCGCTCGGGGTCCACCGTGATGCCGCCGACCCGGTACACCCGCTCGCCGTTCCCGGCCCGCCGCAGCAGCGTGCGCACCCGGGCCATCAGCTCGCGCGGGCTGTACGGCTTGGTGACGTAGTCGTCGGCGCCGAGGTCGAGGCCGAGCAGCAGGTCGTCCTCGGTCGACCGGGCGGTCAGCATCAGCACCGGCACATCGGACTCGGCGCGCAGCCCCCGGCACACGTCGAGGCCGTCGACGCCCGGCATCATCACGTCGAGCAGGACGAGGTCGGGGCGGCACGCGCGGGCCTCGTCGATCGCGGCCCGCCCGTCGTGGACGACGACCACGGAGTGCCCCTCGCGCTGGAGATAGCGGCGCAGCAGCTCCGCCTGTTTGGTGTCGTCCTCCGCGACCAGGACATTCGCGCACATGACCCCCGAGCGTAGGCGACCCGTGACCGGCACCACGGGATCATCACATCGGGCTCACAGGTTCTTCACACTCCTCGGCCAGCATCTCGCGGCATGCGCCAAGTCAAGATTCACACCGGCGCCCTGCTCGCCGCCGGCCTGATCGCCGGACTGGCCGGCTGCGGCTCGTCGGACGACGGCGGCTCGGGGAACGGCCCGCCCGAGGCGGCCCACCCGGCGGCCGCCGCCCAGCCGCAGCAGCAGGGCGGCGCCGAGATAGCGACCGTGCGCGGCCGCCGGATCGCCGTCCACAAGCGGAAGGGCGACGGTGCGGCTTGGAAGACGCTGTCCAGCCCCAACGAGATGGGCGCGACCCGGGTCTTCCTCGTCGACGCCAAGGACGGCGACTGGCTCAAGGTGCTGCTGCCGATCCGGCCCAACGGCAGCACCGGCTGGGTCAAGGCGTCCGACGTCAAGCTGTCGTCGACACCCCACCGCGTGGAGATCGATCCGAAGGCGTTCACGTTCACGGTCTTCGACGGCGGCAAGGTGCTGCGCACCGGCAAGGTCGCCACCGGCGAGGGCGGCACCCCGACCCCGGCCGGCCGCTTCTACTTCACCGAGCTGGTCGAACCGCCGGACCCGAACGGCGGCTACGGCGCCTACGCCTTCGGGTTGAGCGGCTTCTCGCCGACGCTGAAGACCTTCGCCGGCGGCCCAGGACAGCTCGCCGTACACGGCACGAACAAGGCGTCGGCGCTGGGCGGCAAGGCCAGCCACGGCTGCGTGCGGGTCGGCAACGACGACATCACCTGGATGGCCAAGAACCTGGCGATCGGCACACCTGTCGTCGTCAAGAAATGAAACAGCACCGGAAGGAACATCGATGCGCCTGAAACCCCTCATCGCAGCCGTCGCGCTGGGCGTCGGCCTGGCCGGCACCGGCATGGCCGCCGCCGAGGCCGCCACCACCACGCCCAGCCCGACCGCCTCACCCGCTGACCCGAACCCCACCGACCGCCCCGGGGAGCTGATCCCGACCCAGCGTCCGGGCGAGCCGAACCCGAGCCGCCGCCCCGGCGCCGTCCGGCCCAAGCCCGGCGAGCCGTCGATCGCCAGGCCCATCCCCAAGGCGCCGAACTACACCGGCTGACCGCGACCCGCAGGCCCGCACGTCTTCCGCCGTGCGGGCCTGCCGCATCTCCGAGCGGGTGTCGTCAGACGAATTCCAGGGGGCGGACGACGTAGTCGGGCGGGAGGTCGTCGTGCACGGCCTCGGCGGCGCGATCGGGGGCGGTCTCCTCCAGCAGGGCGGCGCGGCGGACCCGGTCGGTGCGGAACACGCGGCGGCCGCCCCGCTTCCGGCACCAGGCGGTCAGGTACCAGCCCTCGTCGGACGCGGTGAAGGTGACGGGCTCGACGTCGCGTTCGGTCTCGGTGCCCGCCCGGTCGACGTAGGTGAGGCGGACCACCCGGCGGGTCAGGACGGCCTCCTCCAGCACGGCCGGCACGGACGCCGGATCGTCGTCCCCGGCGGGGGCCAGGAAGCGGATGCGGGCGGCCAACTCGCGGGCCGAGGCGCCGTCGTCCGCCGACATCGCGGCGACGATCTTGTGCAGGGCGGTGCGGGCGGAGCGGGAGTACGGCGAGCCGCCCGCCCGGGACAGGGTGATCGCGACGGCGACGGCCTCGGCGGGCGTGAAGTTGAGCGGCGGCAGTGTGCGGCTCTTGTCGAGGGTGTAGCCGCCGGAACGGCCGACGTCCGCGAAGATCGGCACGCCGGCCTGCTGGAGCGCGCTGATGTCGCGCTCGATCGTGCGGGCGCTCACCTCGTAGCGCGCGGCCAGCTCGCGCGCGGCGAGCCGGCGCGGCGCGCAGGCGCGTAGTTCCTCCACCAGGGCGTACAAGCGGTCGGTCCGGTTCACGCGGCGACCGTACCCGCCGGCTCCGACAGTCTCCGCGTGCTAGAGCGAGCGGAGGAAGGCGAGCAGGGCCTCGTTGACCTCGGCGGGGCGTTCCTGCTGCGTCCAGTGGCCGCATCCGGACAGCCACACCGTGTCGCGGAGGTTCGGGACGAAGTCGGTCATGGAGTCGATGGCCGCGCGGGCGCCGACGGCGACGATGTCGCGGTCGCCGGCGATGTACAGGGCGGGCGGGCCGATCGGGGCGCGGTGCCAGGCGGCCGTGAGCTCCCAGTTCCGGTCGAGGTTGCGGTACCAGTTGACCGGCCCGGTGAAGCCGCTGCCCGCGTACTCCTCGACGTAGGTGGCGATGTCGTCGTCGGTGAGCCACCGCGGGAGCTTCTCCGGCTCCGGGAGGACGTCGAGGAGGCCGCCGCCCTCGGGGGCGATCATCGGCGAGGCGGGGCCGTCGCCCGAGACGCCGTAGAACATGCGGCGGAACGTGGCGGCCGGATCGCGGCCGAGTTCGGCCTCCGGGACGTCCGGCTGCTGGAAGCGCACCATGTAGAAGCCCTCGCCGAACAGGCGGCGCATGGCCTCGACCGGCGGCCCGCTGCTGCGCGGACGGTGCGGAACCGATATCCCGGCCACGCCGCGCACCTTGTCGGGGCGCATCTGCGCGACGGCCCAGGCGACCGGTGCGCCCCAGTCGTGACCGGCGACGACGGCGCGGTCGGCGCCGAGGGCGTCGATCAGCCCGACCGCGTCCCCGGCGAGGTGCAGGATCGAGTACCGCCCGGCCTCCGCCGGGCCGCCCGTCCGAGCGTAGCCGCGCTGGTCGGGGGCGACGGCGTGGAAACCGGCGTCGGCGAGCGCGGTGAGCTGGTGCCGCCAGGAGTACCAACATTCGGGGAAGCCGTGCAGGAGCAGCACCAGCGGCCCCTCGCCCGCCTCGGCGACGTGCATGCGGAGCCCGCTGCCCGACCGGACGAAGCGATGCGTGATCTCGGTCATCGGAACCCTTCGGGTGGCGCGGGCCTGTCGGCCAACGCTATCCCGCGCCGGACGGCGTTCTTGATCACAAAAACGGGAAATCTGCTGGAACGGTCCCAGCACATGCGCCCGGACCTGCGACACTGCTCAGCCGGATCGAACACGCGGGCGAACCCGCACACCGGCGAGGAGCGGAGCACGGATGTACGACGGCAGCCACGCAGGCGGGCAGGCACAGGCGGGCGCGACGCCCGGGCACCTTCCGGCGGTGGGGGCGGGCAACACCCTCACCCTCAACTATCGGGACGCCCAGGGCGAGGAGGTCTATCTGTCCAAGGTCTCCGGGCCCGGGCTCCCGAGTCCCTTCTGGCAGGCGTGGGAGGAGCTCCAGCGGCTCGGGATCCCCGCGGAGAACGTGACGGCGGCCTTCTCCGAGATCGAGCCGTGCCGTCTTCCCGGGTGCTACTGCGACCCGCTCCTGCGTGACTTCGCCTTCCCCCGCGCCGAGATCTCGTTCGGGCGGCCCTATGGCGCCACCGCGCGGGAGCGGGCCGCCGCGGTAGCGGCCAACTCCGAGCAGGCGGCGGCGCTGGCCCAGATGATGGGCCAGCCGGCGCCGCCCGCGGCGTCGCCCGTCCCGCTGCCCGCCGGCGCGCCGCCGGCGCCGCCGCTGGATCCCGCGCGGCTCGCGCAGGTGCTGGCATCGGCGTTCGGCGCCGCGCAGGTGCGCCGCTACGAGGCGAACGACCTCCAGGCGCTCGGGGTGCCGCCCGCGCAGGCGGCCGTGCTCACGGCGGCCGGGCTCCCCGCGCAGGTCCCGCACATCTTCCACGCCTGGCCGGCCAGGCCCATGCCGGACCAGCTCCGCACCCGCCGCAGCCCGCTCTCCGCCGAGAAGGTGAACGACCTCGCCTCGCTCGTCAGCATCGGCGGGGACGGGCACTGCATGATCGGCCTGCTGGTCTCCGGCCCGCCGCACGTGCTGGGCGGGGTGTGGGCCGTGGACCCCGACCGGGGGACGACCCGGTTCGTCAACAGCGGAGCGGGCGAGTTCGCCCGCTCGCTCACGCTGCTGTCGCACGGGCGGCGGCGGATGCAGGGCAAGGACGCCCACGGCGCCGGAGAGATCGTCGAGCGGATCCAGGCGCAACTCGCCTCCGTCGACCCGGACGCCTTCCACGGCGAGGACCGCTGGTGGCCCCTCGTCGTCGAGCAGATGTGGAACGGGCTGCTGTGACCCGGCCGGCGTAAGGCGATCCATACCGTCCGGCGCCGGATTGTGTGCGCGCGCCACATGGGAGGGCGGGTGCGCGCTTCGTAGGTTCTGCGCATGACGAGCGTGACACCGCGGCCTGCCGCGGGGACTTCGGGGACGCTGGATCTGGCGGGCCGGCGCGCCCTGGTCACCGGCGGCGCGAGCGGCATCGGCCGGGCCTGCGCCCGGCGGCTCGCCGCGGCGGGCGCCGAGGTGGTGGTGGCCGACATAGACGGGGACGCGGCGGAGCGGACGGCGGCCGAGTTCGGCGGCGTCCCCCTGCTCGCCGACCTGGCCGACATGGACGCGCTCGACGGGCTGGCGGCCGGGGCCGACATCCTGGTCAACAACGCGGGCATCCAGCATGTGGCGCCCGTCCACGACTTCCCGCCGGAGACGTTCGCGCGGATCCTGCGGCTGATGGTGGAGGCGCCGTTCCGGCTCGTCCGGGACGCGCTGCCCGGCATGTACGAGCGGGGCTGGGGGCGCATCGTCAACATCTCGTCCGTGCACGGGCTGCGAGCATCACCGTTCAAGTCGGCCTATGTGACGGCGAAACACGGTCTGGAGGGGCTGTCCAAGGTGATCGCACTGGAGGGCGCCGAGCACGGCGTGACGTCCAACTGCGTCAACCCCGCCTATGTCCGCACCCCACTGGTGGAGAGGCAGATAGCCGACCAGGCGCGCGCGCACGGCATGCCCGAGGACGAGGTCGTCGAGCGCGTCATGCTGGACCACGCGGCCGTGAAGCGCCTGATCGAGCCGGACGAAGTGGCGGAACTCGTCGGATATCTGTGCTCGCCGCCCGCGTCGATGGTGACCGGCGCGTCCCTGGCCCTCGACGGCGGCTGGACGGCGCACTGAGATTGGACCTTCAATGGGCCGTATGACCTGCGGCGTCTTCCTCGAACTGCTGGCCCGTGAGGCCTCCCCCGTCGAGTTCGAGGGCCCCCTCGTCCAGGCGCGGGCCGACGGCGCGCCACCGGCCGTCCTGGAGGAACTGGAGGCGGCCAAGCTGGCGGCGCTCCGGGTCCGGATGATCATGCGGCGGCACGCCCGGCGGGAGAACGAGCTGGCGGCGCTGTTCGACACCGCGGGCGACCTCGCCGGGCTCCGCGACCTGGACGCCGTCCTGGAGGCGATCACCCGCCGCGCCCGCCGGCTGCTGAACGCCGACATCGCCTACCTGACGCTGAACGACGACGAGCGCGGCGACACCTACATGCGGGTGACGGACGGGTCGGTGTCGGCGGCGTTCCGGCGGCTGCGGCTGCCGATGGGCACCGGGCTCGTCGGCCTGGTCGCGCAGACCGCGATGCCCTACAACAGCGCCCACTACCTGGGGGACGCGCAGTTCCAGCACCGCGGCTTCATCGACGACGCGGTCGCCGAGGAGGGCCTGGTCGCCATCCTCGGCGTTCCGATGAGGCTGGGCAGCCGGGTCATCGGCGTCCTGACGGCGGCGAACCGGAGCGAGCGCCCGTTCGACCAGGAGGAGGTGGCGCTGCTCGGCTCCCTGGCCGCGCACGCCGCGATCGCCATCGACAACGCCCGCCTCCTGGAAGAGACCCGCACCGCCCTGGACGAGCTCAGCACCGCCAACGAGGAGGTCAAGGCGCGCAGCGCGTCCGTGGAGCGGGCGGCGCGCGCGCACGACCGGATGACCGCCGTGGTGGTCCGGGGCGGCGGCGTGGAGGACGTCGGCGCCGTCGTGACCGAACTGCTGGGCGGCACCCTGCACGTCCTCGACGCGGAGGGCCGCAAGATGGCGACCACCGGAACCGCGTCGGCGCCCCTCAGGGACGACGAACTGGCCGGGATCTCGGCCTCGGCCCACTCTGCGCGCGCCCAAGGCCGGACGGTCAGGCGCGGCGATCTGTGGATCGCGTCCGTGTCCACCGGAGACGAGATGCTCGGCACGCTCGTGCTGCGGACCTCCGACGAGGTGGACGACGCCGACCAGCGGATCCTGGAGCGCGCCGCGCTCGTCACCGCGCTGCTGCTGCTGTTCCAGCGCAGCGTCACCGAGGCGGAGGGCCGCGTGCGCGGCGAGCTGCTGGACGACCTGCTGTCCGGCCGCCCGGCCGGCACCGAGGCGCTGACGGCCCGCGCGCGGCGCGTGAACGTCGACCTGAACGCCCCGCACGTGGTGCTGTGCGCGAAGTACGACACCGGCGAGCACCGGCAGCGGGCCGCGTTCTGGGGGTCGTCGTTCGCGGCCGTGGAGCACGGGCTGGCCGCCGCGCGGGCGGACGAGATCGTCCTGCTGCTGCCGGGCGACCGGCCGGGCGACGCGGCGCGCCGGGTCGCCAAGGAGCTGGGCGCCTCGCTCGGCGGGCCCGCCACGGTCGGCGCGGCCGGTCCCGTCCATGGACCGGCCGAGGTCGCGGCCACGCACCGGGAGGCGCAGCGCTGCGCCGACGCCCTGCTGGCCCTCGGACGCCGCGGCGACGGGGCCGGCGCGTCCGAGCTCGGCTTCGTCGGCCTGCTGATCGGCGACGACCGGGACGTGTCGGGCTTCCTCGGGAGCGCGCTCGGGCCCGTCCTGGACTACGACGACCGGCGCGGCACGGCCCTCGTCCAGACCCTTGAGGCGTACTTCGGGACCGGCGGCAGCCTGTCGCGGACGGCCGACCGCCTGCACATCCACGTCAACACCGTCAGCCAGCGCCTGGACCGCATAGCCCGCCTCCTGGACGACGACTGGCAGACCCCGGAACGCGCGCTGGAACTCCAACTGGCCCTACGCCTGCACCGCCTCTCACGCTGAACGCGGCGCGCCGCCTGTGGACGGCACGCCGCGTTCCCGCGCCCAAGGTCAGACGGGGGCCCCGACCTTGGCGTCGTTGGTCTCGGGGGCGGGACGCCCACGAGAGGTGCGGGCGGAGATCAGGTCGCGGGCCGTGCCCCAGACGCCGCGGCGGAACAGCAGCACGACCAGGATGAAGATCGCGCCCGTGATGATCCCGGTCTCCTCGAACCCGGCCGTGGCCAGGTAGTCGTTCAGCTCCACGACCAGCGCGGCGCCGATGGCCCCGCCCCACAGCGTGCCGATGCCGCCGAGGACGACCATCATCACGGCCTGGCCCGAGGTCGTCCAGTACACGCCCTGCAAGGACGCGAAGCCGTGCCCGACGGTGAACAGGCCCCCGGCCAGCCCCGACAGGACGGCCGACAGGACGAAAGCGAGCAGCTTGTAGCGGTCGATGCTGTAGCCGAGTGCCCGCGCCCTGTTCGGGTTGTCGCGGATGGACATCAGCACCCGTCCGAACGGGGAGCGGACGATGCGCCACGCGATGAAGAGCCCGACCAGCACGAAAGGCAGCGCCGCGTAGTAGAAGAAGAACGGGTCGGACAGGTCGACCCCGAAGAACTCCCTGGGGATGCCTTGCAGGCCGTTCTCTCCCCCGGTCGCGTCCCTCCACTGATTGGCGACGAAGTACACCATCTGCGCGAAGGCCAGGGTCACCATGGCGAAGTAGATGCCGCGCAACCGGACCGACAGGAAACCGATCGGAACGGCGAGAACCCCCGCGAATATGGCACCGCCCAGAACTGCCACGGGGAAAGGCAGCCCGGAGTGCAGCGCGATCAGCCCGGTGCAGTAGGCCGACCCGCCCCAGAAGGCGGCGTGCCCGAACGACAGGAGCCCGGTGAAGCCGAGCAGCAGGTCGACGGCGGCGGCGAACAGCGCCCAGCAGGCGATGTCCAGCGCGACCGGCGGGTAGATGAACCACGGCAGGACGAGCGCCACCACGAGCCCGATGGCCAGCAGGAACGGCCGTCCGGCCAGCTTGGACAGGATCACAGTGCGGCCTCCTCGCGTCCGAACAGGCCGGCCGGGCGCCACAGCAGCACGGCGGCCATCAGGATGAACACCAGCGTCTGCGAGAGCGACGGGACGTAGTAGTTGCCGAGCGCGGAGACGAGCCCGACCGCGAATCCGGCGGCGACCGAGCCGAACACCGACCCCAGGCCGCCGATCACCACCACGGCGAACACCGTGATGATCAGGTCGGAGCCCATCAGCGGGTTGACGGCCCGCATCGGCGCGGCCAGCACACCGGCGAAGGCCGCGAGCGCGATGCCGAACCCGAACACGGGCGTCACCCAGCGGGCGACGTCGATGCCGAGGGCGCGCGACAGCTCCGGCCGCTCCGTCGCCGCCCGGACGATCATGCCGACGCGCGTCCGGGTGAGGATCACCCACACGGCCCCGCACAGCACCACCGACACGCCCAGCACGAACACCTGGTAGGCCGGGTAGGTGAACAGGCCCAGGTCGATCGACCCGCCCAGCGCGGACGGACGCGGATACGGCTGCGACTGCACGCCGTACTGCCGCTTGACCAGGTCTTGCAGGATGAGCGCCAGCCCGAAGGTGAACAGGAAGTTGTAGAGCGGGTCCAGGGGCGCCAGGCGGTGGATGAACAGCCGCTCCAGCACCACCCCCACGACGCCCAGCACGACGGGGACGATCGGCAGCGCCAGCCAAAAGCTGACGCCGAACGAGTCGAGCAGGACGTAGGAGCCGAACGCGCCGAGCATGTAGAACGCGCCGTGCGCGAAGTTGACCACGCCCAGCATCCCGAAGATGACGGCCAGGCCGAGGGCGAGCAGGGCGTAGAACGCCCCGCCCACCAGCCCGTTGAAAGCCTGTTGCAGCACGTGGACGGCCCGCCTAGAGGTTGCAGGCCGCGTCGGGCTGCTGGAACGCCTCCGCCGCCGGGATCGTCTTGACGATCTTCTCGTAGTCCCACGGCTCCTTGACCTCGTTCGCCTTCTTCACCTCGGCGACGTAGGCGTCGTGGACGAGAAGGTGGTCCTCGGCCCGGATCGTCCCGGTGGAGGTGAACATGTCGTTGACCTTGTGGCCTTCGAGCTGCTTCACCACGTCGTCGGACTTGTCGGTGCCGCCGCGCTGCACGGCCTCCAGGTACTGCAGGGCGGCCGAGTAGTCGCCCGCGTGCACGGCCGTGGGGCGGGCGCCCGTCTTGGCCTTGAACTTGTCCGCCCAGGCGCGGTTGCCCTGGTTGGCGTTCCAGTACCAGAAGTCGGTGAAGCGCGTCCCGGCGAGGGCCTCCGCGCCGAGCGAGTGGATGTCGGTCAGGAACATCAGCCCCACCGCGAGGCCCACGCCCTTGTCGCGCAGCTTGTACTCGTTGTACTGCTTCACCAGGTTGACCAGGTCACCGCCCGCCTGCATGGCGCCGATCACCTGCGGCTTGGGGTCGAGGCCCGGCGCCTTCAGCAGGAACGTGGAGAAGTTGTCGTTCGGGAACGGCGTCGGGTCGCTCTTCACGACGTTGCCGCCGGCGCCCTTCACGGCCGCCGTGAACGTCTTCTGCATGTCCTGCCCGAACGCGTAGTCCGGGTAGACGATGTACCAGTTCTTGGCGCCGTCCTTCGTCACCCCGGTGCCGGTGCCGTGCGCCAGCATGTAGCTGTTGTAGCCGTAGTGGAAGGTGTACTTGTTGCACTGCTTGCCTTCCAGCTCCGTCGTCGCGCCGCCGACGTCGATGAACACCTTCTTCTTGTTCTTGGCGACGGTGGCGACGGCGAGCGCGGCCGACGACGTGGGCACGTCCACGATCATGTCGGCCTTCTTACGGTCGTAGAGCTCCTGCGCCTTGGAGTTGGCGACCTCGGGCTTGTTCTGGTGGTCGGCCGAGATGACCTCGATCTCGTCGGTCACCGCCTTGTCGCCGTACTTGGCCTTGAAGTCGGCGACGGCCATCTTCACCGCCTCGACGGCGTTCTTGCCCGACAGGTCCGCGTACACGCCGGACTGGTCGGTCAGCACCGCCAGCACGAGCTTGTCGTCGCTGATCTTGCCTCCGCCCCCGCCGGGTCCGCCCGCGCAGCCGGCCAGCAGCGCTCCGGCGGTCGCGAGCGCGGCCGAGCGTCCCAAAACTCTCATGGGGGTCTCCCTAGATTCCGAGGTACTGGAGGAGTTCGTCTTCGCGGGCGCGGACCTCGTCGTTGTCCATGGACTCGACGATCCGGCCCTCGGCGAGCAGGTGGTGGCGGTCGGCGACGGTCGCGGCGAAGTGCACGTTCTGCTCGATGAGCAGGACGGTGACCCCGGCCGCCTTGACCTCGCGCAGGATCTCCCCGATCTGCTGAACGATCAGCGGCGACAGCCCTTCGGTGGGCTCGTCGCACAGCAGCAGGCGGGCGCCGGTCCGCAGCACGCGTGCCAGGGCGAGCATCTGCTGCTCACCGCCCGACAGCTTCGTCCCGGGGAAGCGGCGCCGCTCCTTGAGGCGCGGGAACGTCTCGTAGACCCGCTCCAGGGACCAAGGGTCAGGGCCCATGCCAGGCGGCAGGGTCAGGTTCTCTTCCACGGAGAGCGTGGCGAAGATGCCGCGGTCGTCCGGGACGTAACCCAGGCCGCGGCGGGCCCGCTTGTGGGGGTTCAGGGCGGAGATGTCCTCGTCCATGAAGCGGACCGTTCCGGACGTCCCGTGGTGGAGGCCCATGAGGCTGCGCAAGAGCGTGGTCTTGCCCGCGCCATTGCGCCCGACGAGAGTGACGATCTCGCCCTTGTCCACGTGCAGCGACACATCGCGCAGGGCTTGCGCCTCGCCGTACCAGGCGGACAGTCCGTCAATGCGCAGCATTGGAGTCTCCGAGGTAGGCGGTGACGACGCGGGGGTCGTGGCGGATCTCCGCGTACGGGCCCTCGACGAGGACCTGGCCGTGCTGCAGGACGGTCACCCGGTCGGCGAGGCTGGAGACGACGCTCATGTTGTGCTCGACCAGCACGACCGTCCGCCCTGCCCGGACCTTCTTGATGAGGTCGACGGTGCGGCCGACGTCCTCGACGCCCATGCCGGCGGTCGGCTCGTCCAGCAGCAGGACCTTCGGGTCGAGCGCCAGCGCCAGCGCCAGTTCGAGCGCGCGTTTGCGGCCGTAGGCCAGGGCGCCCGCCGGGACGTCGGCGTGCTCGCCGAGCCCGACCTGCCCGAGCAGCTCCGCGGCCCGTCCGGAATAGCGCCCGAGCGCCTTGTCGGACCGCCAGAACCGCCAGCCCAGCCCGGTGCGCCCGGCCAGCGCCAGCTCCACGTGCTGCCGCGGCGTCAGCTCCGCGAACAGGCTCGTGATCTGGAACGACCGTGCGAGCCCGAGCTTCGCGATGCGCTCGGGCCGGCGCCCCGCCAGCTCGTGCTCGCCCAGCCGGACGCTGCCCGCCGTCGGCTTCAGGAACCCGGTGAGCAGGTTGAACAGCGTCGTCTTGCCCGCGCCGTTCGGGCCCACCAGCGCGTGGACGGAGCCCTCCGCGATGTCGAGGTCCACGCCGTCCACGGCCCGGAACCCGCGGAACTCCCGCACCAGGCCCCGTGCCTTCAGGACGGGCGCGTCGAGAACCGGGGCCTCCCGGACGGGGTCGCCCATGCGCCCTCCTCCCTCGTCATCGGCCGCCCGGACCGCACCGGGCCGCCGTGACCGGGAACGCTAGGTCGCACCCGCTGACCGGACCATGTGAGCGACCTCCACATTCGGATGTCCGGATACGGGTGTGAGCCACATCACGCGCAGGTCACGACCACGGGCACATGACGTGCTTCGCCGATATGTGGACGCGCCACGTGGTCGCGGTCACAAGGCGGGCTCACGATGGCGGGCACCTGACGTCCGTCCCCGAGGAGCCGGAATGCCGATCGTCCGCACCGCCTTCACCGCCGGCGCGCTCACCGCCGCCCTCGCCGCCGCCCTCGCCGCGCCGGCGCACGCGCAGGGCAGCCCCGGTTGCGCGCCCCGGCCGGCCGTCCCGGGGGCGGAGAAGCAGGTGGCCGCCTGCCTGGACGATCTCACCACCGCGGGCACGGTCGGCTCGGGCCACACCGTCCCCGCCGACTTCGCCGGACTGCACGCCGCCGGAACGCGGAACCCGTCCGGGGTCCCGGGCATCCAGCTGGACGGCTACTTCCCGGACACCTCCACGACCAACACCAACAACGGCTGGAACCACGACGCACAGTTCGTCATTCGCCTGCCCGAGCACTGGAACGGCGGCCTCGTCGTCGCCGGCTCACCCGGCAACCGGCGCCAGTACGCCAACGACTTCACCATCTCCGACTGGGCGCTCGCCAAGGGCTACGCCTACGCCGCGACGGACAAAGGCAACACCGGCACCGAGTTCTACAAGGACGGCCGCCGTCCGGGCGACGCCATCGTCGAATGGAACAACCGCCTCACCCAGCTCACCCGCGCAGCCAAGAAGGTCGTCCGGAAACGGTACGGCCGCTCCCCCCGCCGCACCTACACCGCGGGCATCTCCAACGGCGGCTACCTCGTCCGCTGGCAACTGGAGAACCACCCGGAACTGTACGACGGAGGCATCGACGCGGAAGGCACCCTCTGGCGCGCCGACGGCCCCAACCTCTTCACCTACCTGCCGCAGATCCTGCGCGCCTACCCGTCGTATGCCGCCACCGGCGACCCGTCCGCGCACAAGGCTCTCCTGAAAGCGGGACTGGCCCCCGGCTCGGAATTCCTCTGGCCATTCCACGACCAGGTCTACTGGGAACTCACCCAGCGCATCTACCGCGAAGAATTCGACCCCGCCTACACGGGAGAGGAGGCCGCCTACAACTACGCCGCCCGTCCGAGGAAGGTCCACCGCGCCGTAGCCCGCGTCGCCCTCACCGGCCGGATCCGCAAACCCCTGATCACCCTTCAGGGCACCTACGACACGCTCCTGCCGATCAGCACCGACTCCGACGTCTACGCGAAACTCGTCCGCGCCAAGGGAAAGGCGCCGTACCGCTACTACCGCCTGGAAGCCGCCAACCATGTGGACGGCCTCTACGACACCTACCCCGACCGCCTGCGCCCGCTGCTCCCCTGCATGCGCACGGCCTTCTCCGCCCTGGAGTCCTGGACGCAGGACGGCACACCCCCACCAGAGAGCACCACACTCCCCCGCCCCGCATCCGGCGACACCGTGAACACCTGCTCCCTCACCTCTTGAACAGCCTGAAGACCAGGTAGGTGAAACCGAGGATGATGTCGACGGCCACCCACAGCGCGATGATCAGGCCGACTCCGATGGTGGAGCCGACCTGGCAGGCAGAGTCCCCGTTGCAATCGTTCACACCGGCGATGATCCAGATCAGGAACCCGATCTGGACGGCCAGGAAGACCCACGGGAAGACGCGGTGCCTGTGTTTCGCCGGCGGCGCCCCTGCCTCCGGCATTGCCTTGGCCTTGCTCATTGCTCCTCTCCTTCCACTGGAACCGCCGGTTTCCCAGAAAGACGCAGAAAACCGGCAAAAGGGCAGCTAGGCACGGGCAACAGGACGACAAAACTCCATGATCGTTTGGTCGAATCGACCGAGGAGGTCCCCCCGTCATGAAAGCCACCCCGCTTCTTGCGGCCGCCGCACTCGCCCTTGCGGCGGTCGCCGCCTCCCCAGCGTCCGCGGCAGCCGCCGGGACGCTTCCCAGCCACACGATCAGCGCCTCGTTCGTCAGCGGAGTCTCGTCCGGCGGATACATGGCCGACCAGCTCCACATCGCCTACTCCGGGACGTTCAAAGGCGCCGGAATCTTCAGCGCCGGGCCGTACCACTGCGCGCGGGGCAACGTGACGACCGCGCAACTCGCGTGCATGAACGACCTCTACGACGACAATCCCGCCGAGCTGGAGCAGACGGCGCGCGACCGGGCATCGCAGGGGCAGGTCGATCCCGTGAGCGATCTTTCCGGCCATCCGGTGTGGATCTACCACGGGACGAACGACTCCACGGTGAAGCAGTCGGTGAACGACGATCTCGCCGGGTTCTACCGGGATTTCGGCGCCAACGTCTCCTACAACAAGACCTCGCCTGCCGGGCACGCGTGGGTGAGCCCCATCGGCCCCAATCCGTGCTCGGCCACGTACACGCCTTACATCAACAACTGCGATGACGATCCGGAGCGCGCGATGCTCGGGCATCTGCTCGGCTCGGTGGCGTCGCCTGCATCCTCCCCCGGCGGGACGGTCACGGAGTTCGACCAGAACGCCTATGCGCCGGGCGGGAGCGCGTCGTCCATCAGCATGGACGCGACCGGCTTCTACTACGTCCCGGCGGGCTGCGCAGCGGCGTCATGCCGGCTGATGGTCGCGCTCCACGGCTGCCAGCAGGGCCGCAGCGTCGTCGGGACGGCGTTCGCGACGAAGACGTACCTCAACGAGTACGCCGACACCAACAACATGATCGTCCTGTACCCGCAGGCGACCGCGTCCAGCTGGACGGGCGGCAACCCGCAGGGCTGCTGGAACTGGTGGGGGTACGGCGGCGACACCGCCTACGACATGAAGGGCGGCAAGCAGATCGAGACCATCATGCGCATGGTGCACGCCCTCGGCGGCTAGCCGCCCCACACGTCGAGTTCGCCGCGTTTCACCCGGGCCAGGAACGCGGCGAACTCGGCGGCGGTTTTGCGCGGGTCCAGGTTAGGAGGGCGTCGGGTGGGAGGGTGTTGACGATCTGGGACGCGGGGACGGCGCAGCGGGCGGCGCGCTCGCAGCCGAAGGGCTGCCAGTCGAGCTGACCGGGCGCGTGCGCGTCGGAGTCGATGGCGAAGCGGCAGCCCGCCTCGACCGCGAGCCGCAGCAGGCGTTTCGGCGGGTCGAGGCGCTCCGGGCGCGAGTTGATCTCGACCGCGACGTCGTAGGCGGCGCAGGCGTCGAAGACGAGGGCGGCGTCGAACTCCGACTCGGGGCGCAGGCCGCCGCGTTTCCCGCCCGCTTTGACGATCCGCCCGGTGCAGTGCCCGAGGATGTTCACCCGGGGGTTCGCGATCGCGGCGACCATGCGCTTCGTCATGGCGACGCGGTCCATGCGGAGCTTGGAGTGGACGCTGGCGACGACGACGTCGAGGCGTTCGAGCAGGTCGGGGTCCTGGTCGAGGGCACCGTCCTCCAGGATGTCGACCTCGATGCCGGTGAGGATGCGGAAGGGCGCGAGGCCGGCGTTCAATTCGGCGACGACGTCGAGCTGGCGGCGCAGCCGGTCGGCCGACAGGCCGTTGGCGACCTTCAGGCGCGGCGAATGGTCGGTCAGCGCCAGGTACTCGTGGCCGAGCGAGCGGGCGGTCTCGGCCATCTCCAGGATCGGGGAGCCGCCGTCCGACCAGTCGCTGTGGGTGTGCAGGTCGCCCTTCAGGGCGGAGCGGAGCGCGGCCGTCGTCTCGTCCAGCGGCTCACCCTCGGTGGCCTCCAGCCGCCGCAGGTAGACGGGCGTCTCGCCGCGCAGCGCCTCCTCGATCACCAGGGCGGTGACCTTGCCGATGCCGGGCAGCGCGGTCAGCGTCCCGTCGCGGGCGCGACCGGCCAGCTCGCCCGGGGACGTCTTCTCGGCGAGGTCGGCGGCGGTGCGGAACGCCCGCACGCGGTAGGTCGGCTCGCGGGCGCGCTCCAGCAGGAACGCGATGCGGCGCAGGGCTTCGACGGGCTCCACGCCTCGCACCGTACCCAGGTATGACCCGATGCGTCCCACCATGGTGGCATCCGGGGTGGGCCGCGCTTCTCTAGGCTGGAGCCCATGGCCGGGGAGAACCTCACGTTGCGGCGGGTCCTGTGGGACGTGCTGGTGGCCACCGCCGTGACCGGCAAGGCGGACCCGGCCCCGCTGAACCGGCCCTGGCCGCTGCTGCTCCGCTGGACGCGGTACATCGGCGTCGGGCGGATCCCCTACGGCATCGTGACGAACCTGTTCGGGCTGGCCGTCACCGTCGGGCTCATCGCCGGGTCGTACTCGCTGCTCATGACGGAGGCCGCCAAGCGCCCGCAGCACATCGAAGGGTCCACCCCCGCGCTGCTCATCGCGATCGCGGTGACCGCGCCGCTGGCGCTGCGGGACCGGCATCCGCTCGGCGCGTGACGGCTGAGCTTCGTCGCGATGGCGCTGGTCAACGTCGACGGCTGGCTGACCGTCCCGTACGTCCCGGCGGGCTCGGTCACGGCGATCGTGTGCGTGTTCACGGTCGCGGTGCGCTGCTCCCGCGACATCACGCTCGGCGTCGGGATCATCTCGATCGCCGGGGTGTGGATCAAGGACCCGGAGACGGGGGCCGGCGCGTCGGTGCTGCTCCTGCTGCCACTGACCGTCGGCTACGCGATCCGCGTCCGGCAGACGTCGCGGCGCGAGCTGGCCGAGCAGGAGAGGCGGCACCTGGACGCCGAGGCCGTGCTGACCGAGCGGCAGCGGATCGCGCGGGAGCTGCACGACGTCGTCGCGCACCACATGTCGATGATCGCGATCCAGTCGGAGGCGGCGCCGTACAAGGCCGAGGGCGTCCCGGACGAGACGCGGCAGGACCTCGCCGAGATCCGCTCGACCGCACTGGACGCGCTGACCGAGATGCGCCGCATCCTCGGCGTCCTGCGCGCGGAGGACGGGGCCGAGATCGCCCCGCAGCCCAGCCTGGAGCGCCTGGACGAGCTGATCGGCAACGCCCGCGCCGCGGGCCTGGACGTCGATGCGCGGACGAGCGGCGACCTCGCCGGCCTTCCGCCGGGTGTGGGCCTCACCGCGTATCGGATCCTGCAGGAGGCGCTGAGCAACGCCATGCGGCACGCGCCCGGGTCGCGCGTCGGGGTCGAAGTGTCCCTCGATGACGGCATAGTGTGGCTCGGCGTCGTCAACGGCCCGCCCCGCGACGGCCGGGCCGCCGACGCGCCGCTTCCCAGCGGCGGCCACGGGCTGCTCGGGATGCGCGAGCGGGCCGCCGCGCTGGACGGCGAGCTGACCGCCCGCCCCACCCCCGAGGGAGGATTCGCCGTGACCGCCACGCTGCCGGTGAAGGCGCGGGACGTGACGTGACCATCCGGGTCGTGATCGTCGACGACCAGGGCATGGTGCGCACGGGGTTCGGTGTGCTGCTGAACGCCCAGCCCGACATCGAGGTCACCGGCGAGGCCGTGAACGGCGAGGAGGGCCTGCGGCGCATCGCGGAGCTGCAGCCGGACGTGGTGCTGATGGACGTCCGGATGCCGGTCATGGACGGTCTGGAGGCGACCCGCCGGCTCCTCGCCGACCCCGTGGACGGCGCCCCGAAGATCCTCATGCTGACGACGTTCGACCTGGACGACTACGTCTACGAGGCGCTGCGGGCCGGGGCCAGCGGGTTCCTGCTGAAGGACGCCTCGGCGACGGAGCTGGCGGACGCGGTGCGGGTCGTGGCGGCGGGCGACGCGCTGCTGTCCCCGTCGATCACCCGGCGGCTCATCTCCGAGTTCTCCCGGCTGGGCGGGCCGCGGGCACCGTCCCGCAAGCGGCTCGAGGAGCTGACGGAGCGCGAGACGGAGGTCTTGACGCTGGTGGCGCGGGGCCTGTCCAACGGCGAGATCGCCGGGCGGCTCGTCGTCGCGGAGCAGACCGTCAAGACGCACTTCGGGCGGATCCTGATGAAGCTCGGGCTCCGCGACCGCCCGCAGGCGATCGTCTACGCCTACGAGGTCGGGCTGGTCCGCCCCGGCGACTGATACCGGGGTCGCATCCGTCCCACCCCGGTCGCACGCCGCAAGACCACACCGCCGGTTGATCTCCGCTACGGCGCCCGGTTCCTACCTTTCTGATCAGTGCTGAAACGCAGCTGACCAGGAAGGACGTCCCGGATGCCCAGTGTCCGCAAGGCCGCCGCCGCCGTCTCGGTGCTGGCGGCGGCCGGCTCGACGACCGCCGCCGCGGGACATGCCGAGGTGTACGCGCCTCCGGCGCCGGCGCCCGCCCTGTCGGCGACGGCCCTCGATGCCCGCTACCGGGCCGCCGGCGGGGACATCGCGCGTGCGCTGGCGACGGCGAAGCGCGTCCGCGACGAGGGGCGGACCCGGGCGCTGTCGGACTTCCTGGCGCCGGGCAGGCGGTTCCTGTCGTTCGACCCGCGGGGCAGCGGACGCGCCGTCGAGGTCATCGGCGACCTGGAGCACGCCGACCGGATCGCGGTCGTCGTGCCCGGCGCGGACAACTCGCTGAGCAACTACGACTCGCCCAAGTTCGTCGGCGGCGGCAGCCGCTCCCTGTACCGGCAGGCCCTCGCCACCGCGCCCGGGAAGCGGGTGGCCGTGGTCGCCTGGCTCGGCTACGACTCGCCCTCGACGCGGAGCCTCGCCGTCCTGACGGGCGGGCGCGCGGACGACGGCGCACGCGGCCTCCGGCGGTTCCTCACCGGCGCGCACCGCGTCAACGGGCACGCCCGGTTCGCCCTGCTGTGCCACAGCTACGGATCGGTCGTCTGCGGGAAGGCGGCCCCGCATCTCGCGCATCTGCCGGTGGACGAGATCGCCATGTTCGGCAGCCCCGGCGCCGGTGTGGACCACGCGTCCGGTCTCGGGACGTCCGCACGCGTCTGGGCGGGACGGGCCAAGGGCGACTGGATGCGGTACGTGCCGAACGTCCGCTTCGCCGGGCTGGGGTTCGGCGCGGACCCCGTGTCGTCCGGCTTCGGCGCCCTGCGCTTCGACGCCGGGACGGGCCCGCACAGCGGCTACCTCAAGCCCGGCTCCCTCGCCCTCCGCAACCTCGCCCTGATCGCCCTCGGCCGCGACGCGGAGGTCACCCATGCCTGAGCGCGACCGGGCGGTGGACGCCCTGCGGGCCTTCGCGATCCTCGGCGTCGTGCTCGGCCACTGGCTCGTCACCGCGTTGGTCGCGGACGGATCAGGCGACCACCTACACGTCACCAGCCCGCTGAAGACGATGCCGGAACTGGCCCCCATCTCGTGGATCCTCCAGACGCTCGCGGTGTTCTTCCTGGTCGGCGGCTACTCGGCGGCGAAGGGCCTGCGTCCGGGCGAACCCTGGGCCCCCCGGCTGCGCCGGCGCCTGGCGCGGCTCGCGCGGCCGCTCCCCCTCATGGTGCTCGCCTGGGTCCCGGTCGCCGCCGCCCTCTGGTGGGCCGGGTTCTCCGCGAACAGCATCCGCACGCTGGTCGAGCTGGTGCTGAGCCCGCTGTGGTTCCTCTGCGTCTACGTCGGGCTGACGGCGTTCACCCCGCTGATCGCGGCGGCCTGGAACCGGCTCGGGCTCTCGGGCGCGGCGCTCCTCGTCGGCGCCACCGCCGCGATCGACCTCGGCCGCTTCGCGCTCGGCGCGCCCGGCTGGACGGGCTGGGCCACCGTCCTGACCGCCTGGCTCGTGCCGTTCTACCTCGGCGTCGGATGGGCGGACGGGGCGCTGCGGTCCCGGCGGGCCAGGTTCGCCCTCCTCGGCGGGGGCGCGGGGGCGGCGGCCCTGCTCGTCGGGTTCGCCGGCTACCCGGCGAGCATGGTCGGCGTCCCCGGCGCGGCGGTCTCCAACCTCAGCCCGCCCACCCTCGCCGCGGTCGCGTTCGGCCTCGCCCAGACGGGCCTCGCGGTGCTGCTCCACGGGCCGCTCACCCGCTGGACGCGACACGCCCGGACCTGGGCGGCGGTCTCGGCCGCCAACCGGTCCGCGATGACGATCTTCCTCTGGCATCAGACCGCGCTGCTGACGGTCACCGTTGGGGCACTGCCGGCCTTCGGTAGCCTGGACGGGTTGCACTCCGTGCCCGACCAGCCGGAATGGATCCTTGAGCGCCTTCCGTGGCTGCTGGTCTTCGCCGCCGCCCTCGCCGCGATCGGGGGCCTGACCGGCGGGTTCGAACGGCCGCGGCGGCCCGTCCCGGCCGCCGCCCACTAGACGATCTTGGATGGTAGAAAAGAACCGATGCCGCCGCACCCGACGACGACCTCGCCGCGTCTCCGCCGGACGCGCGCTCGGCGGCTCCGCAGGGTGCTGGCGGCCGCCGCGTCCATCGGCGTGGTGATGCTGACGACCGCGGGGACCGGGCACGCCGACCCCTACGCCGCGCCCGCCGCCGTCCCGAAACTGGCGCCGTCGACACTGGACGTCCGGTACGCCGCCGAACGCGGAGCCATCGAGAAGGCCCTCCAGACGGCGCAGAAGGTCGGCGACGTCGACCGCAGTAGGGCGCTCGGCGCGTTCCTCCAGCCTGGGCGCCGGTTCCTCTATTTCGACCCGCGCGGCGGTGGGCGCGCCATCGAGGTCATCGGCGACATCACCAGGGCGAGGCGCATCGCGGTGCTCGTCCCAGGCGCGGACACCACGCTGTCCACGTTCGACAAGCGGGGCGGCAAACCGTGGTCGACACCCGGAGGCGGGGCACGCGCCGTCTACACGCAGGCCCGTTCCATGTCGCCCGATCCCGGGCTCGCCGTCGTCGCCTGGCTCGGATATGCGGCGCCCAAGACCATCAGCAGCGACGTCCTCACCGACGAGAGGGCGGCCGAAGGCGCGGTGCAGCTACGCCATTTCCTGAAGGGCGTGCACAGGGTCGCCCCAGGCGCGAGTGTGGGATTGCTCTGCCACAGCTACGGTTCCGTCGTCTGCGGCCGCGCCGCATTGGACGGCCCAAACAGCGCCGCCTGGCGGCAGGTCAGCGACATCGCCCTCTACGGCAGCCCGGGGACGACCGCATTGTCCGCCTCCAAGCTGAGCGGCACGGCCCGCGTCTGGGCGGGACGCGGTGCCACCGACTGGATGGAGGACGTCCCCCACGTCCGCATCTTCGGCCTCGGACTCGGCCCCGACCCGGTCTCCCCCGAGTTCGGCGCGCGCGCCTTCGACGCCGGCTCCGGCGGCCACAGCGACTACCTCGCCCCCGGCTCGACCCCCCTGCGCAACCTCACCGGCATCGCACTCGGACGTCCCTCCAAGGTGACTCCCCGCTGACCTGCTTGCCCACTTCCGGACGGTCCACCGCCAGGGTGGTGGCACTCTGGGGAGGTGAACACCGCGAACGAGGCCGACATCCGTGAGCAGACCACCCAGCGCCTGGAGAAGGCCATGGGGACCTTCGGCACCGCGGCCCTGTCCAGCATGGAGGAGCAGCTCCCCTGGTTCCGGCGCATGCCCGCCGAGCAGCGCTCCTGGATCGGCCTCGTCGCCCAGGCCGGCATCGCCGCGTTCGTGGAATGGTTCAAGAGCAACGAGCAGACCCGTCCCGCCATCGCCGGCGAGGTGTTCGGCACCGCGCCCCGCGAGCTGCTGCGCTCCATCAAGCTGCAGCACACCATCGACATGGTCCGCGTGATCATCGACGTGGTGGAGACCCGCCTGGACGAGCTGGCCGCGCCCGGCGGCGAGGCCCAGCTGCGCGAGGCCATCCTGCGCTACACGCGCGACGTGGCGTTCGGCGCGGCCCAGGTGTACGCGCGCGCCGCCGAGACGCGCGCCGCCTGGGACGCGCGACTCGAAGCCCTCGTCGTCAACGCGGTCCTGCACGGCGAGGTCGACGACGGCATGCACTCGTGGGCCGCCGCGCTCGGCTGGACGTCCAAGCCCGTCACCGTCATCGCGGGCCTCACTCCGGAGGACGAGGAACCCGAGGTCACCATCGACCAGATGCAGCTGGCCGCGCGCCGCGCGCGCGCCGACGTGCTCGCCGGCGTCCAGGGCCACCGGGTCATCGTCATCGTGGGCGGCGACGCCGACCCCATGGAGGCCGCCCGCCCGATCGCCGCCAAGTGCGGGCCGGGCCCGGTCGTCGTCGGCCCGCGGGTCGGCGACCTCTACGACTCGACCCGCTCCGCCCGCGCCGCCGTCGCCGGCCTGCGCGCCGCCGCCGGCTGGCCGGACGCGCCCCGTCCCGTCCAGGCCGCCGAGCTGCTCCCCGAGCGCGCGCTGGACGGCGACGACGAGGCCCGCCACCATCTGGTGGAGGGCGTCTACAATCCGATGCTCGCGGCCGGCGCCCCGCTCCTGGACACGCTCACCACCTACCTCGAACAGGGCTCGTCGCTGGAGGCGACCGCGCGGCTGCTGTTCGTCCACCCCAACACCGTCCGCTACCGGCTCCGCCGCGTCTCCGAGCTGACCGGCCTGTCCCCCACCGACGGCCGCAACGCATTCACCCTCCGCATAGCGCTCGTCCTGGGCAGGTTCCAGTCCCGTTCGACCCATATTTAGGGGCCTTGTAGGGGTCGTACAAAGCACCCGGAGCAAACTTCGTCGCGATCCGCATCGAGAGCGCGGGGCGTTAACGGCAAGCTGGTCGCTGTGATAGTCCTCGCATCGCCCGGCCAGGGCGCCCAAACCCCCGGCTTCCTGCAGCCATGGCTAGAGATACCCGGAGTCGCCGACCGTCTCGCCTGGTGGTCGGCCGTCGCGGGGCTCGACCTGGCCCGCTACGGGACGACGGCGGACGCCGAGGAGATCCGGGACACCGCGGTGGCGCAGCCGCTGCTGGTCGCCGCCGCGCTCGCCGCCTTCGAGGTGCTCTACGAGGACAGGGCTCCGGACGCGGTCGCCGGCCACAGCGTCGGCGAGCTCGCCGCCGCGGCGATCGCCGGCGTGCTGACCCCCGAGGCCGCGCTGGTCCTCGTCCGGGAGCGGGGACGGGCGATGGCCGAGGCCGCCGCCGTCACCGAGACCGGGATGACCGCCGTGCTCGGCGGCGACCCCGACGAGGTCCTCGCCGCGATCGACAAGCACGGGCTCACCCCCGCCAACATCAACGGCGCCGGGCAGATCGTCGCCGCCGGGACGATGGAGCAGCTCGCCCGGTTCGCCGACGAGCCGCCCGCGAAGGCGCGGCTGCGCGCGCTGCCGGTCGCCGGCGCCTTCCACACCGAGCACATGGCGCCCGCCGTCGAGACGCTGCGGCGGCTCGCGGCCGGCGCGCCGGTCGCCGACCCGCGGACGAAGCTGCTGCAGAACCGCGACGGCGCCGTCGTCGGCACCGGACGCGACTTCGTGGACCGGCTCGCCGGCCAGGTCAGCGCCCCCGTCCGCTGGGACGCGTGCATGGCCGCCATGCGCGACCTCGGCGTCACCGGGATCATCGAGCTGCCGCCCGCCGGGACGCTCACCGGGCTCGCCCGCCGCGAGCTGAAGGGCGTCGAGCTGGTCGCCCTCAAGTCCCCCGCCGACCTGGACAAGGCCCGCGAGCTGATCAGGGCGGACGCGTCATGACCGCCACGATCCGGATCCCCGAGGCGACCGCGGGCGCCCGCATCCTGGCGTTCGGCGACTACCGTCCCGCCAGGATCGTCACCAACGACGAGCTCGCCGGGAAGGTCGACACCAACGACGAGTGGATCCGCAGCCGCGTCGGCATCACCGAGCGCCGCATCGCGGGCGACGACGAGGGCATCGTCGAGCTGGGCGTGCACGCGGGCGGCAAGGCCCTCGCGGGCAGCGGGCTCGCGCCGTCCGACATCGACCTCGTGATCCTCGCCACCTGCTCGGCCGAGTCGCCGATGCCGGGGCACGCCGCGCAGGTCGCGCACCGCCTCGGCATCGACGCGCCGGGCGCGTTCGACCTGAACGCCGCCTGCGCCGGCTTCTGCTACGCGCTGGCCACCGCCAGCGCCGCCGTCCGGGCCGGGAGCGCCCGCAACGTGCTCGTGGTCGGCTCGGAGAAGATGTCCCAGTGGATCGACTGGACCGACCGCTCCACCTGCATCATCTTCGCCGACGGGGCGGGCGCGGCGGTCGTCGCCGCCAGCGACGCCCCGGGCATCGGCCCCGTCGTGTGGGGCAGCGCCGGGGACCAGTACGACAAGATCATCATCGATGACCGGCACTCGTCCATCCGGCAGGAGGGGCAGGCGGTGTTCCGCTGGGCCACCACCGCCATCGCACCGATCGCGGTCCAGGCGTGCGAGCGCGCCGGGATCGCGCCGGCCGACCTCGCCGCCATCGTCCCGCACCAGGCCAATTTGCGGATCATCCAGGCGATCGCCCGCAAGGTGAAGGCCGCGAACGCCGTCGTGGCCGACGACATCGTCCACTCCGGCAACACCTCGGGCGCCTCGATCCCGCTGGCGCTCTCCCGCATGATCGAACGCGGCGACGTGCCGTCCGGTGCCCCGGCCCTGCTGGTCGGGTTCGGCGCCGGGCTGTCCTACGCTGCCCAAGTCATCCAGATCCCGTAGGCCGTCACGCCTGCTCGCAGGCTCTGGACCAACCCACCGAAGGAGAAAGCGGAACCATGGCAGAAGTCGCCACCGAACAGCAGATCCTGGACGGCCTCGCCGACATCATCGACGAGATCGTCGGCATCGACAAGTCCGAGGTCACCCCGGACAAGAACTTCATCGACGACCTCGACATCGACTCGCTGTCGATGGTGGAGATCGCCGTGGCCGCGCAGGACCAGTTCGGCGTCGAGATCCCCGACGACGAGCTGCGCAACCTGAAGACGGTCCAGGACGTCATCAACTTCGTCCAGAAGCTGCAGAGCTGAGCCGCGGGCCGGGCGCGCCGCCTCCCGGGTGGGGGCGCGCCCGGCCCACTCCTCCCCTCACAGTCCGCAAGGAGAACCACATGAGCACGAGCCAGACCAGAGTCGTCGTGACCGGTCTCGGTGCAACGACCCCACTCGGCGGCGACCTGCCGTCGACCTGGTCCGCCCTGCTCGCCGGCGAGTCCGGAATCCGCACGCTGGACTGGGAGGGCGTCGAGGACCTGCCGGTCCGGTTCGCCGCGACGCTGAAGGTGCAGCCGGACGCGGTGATGCCGAAGCAGAACCTGCGCCGGCTCGACCGCAACCAGGCGATCGCGCTGATCGCCGCACGTGAGGCGTGGGCGAGCGCCGGCTTCGCCGCGCCGACCGGCGGCAAAGGGCAGAAGGGCATGGAGCGGCCCGGCGTCGACGGCGGCTTCACCGTGGACGGCGAGCGCCTCGGCGTCGTGCTGTCCAGCGGCATCGGCGGCCTGCACACCGCCCTCAACAGCTACGACGTGTACCGGGAGAAGGGCTGGTCGCGGGTCTCCCCGTTCACCGTCCCGATGCTGATGCCGAACGGCGCGTCCGGGCACGTCGGCATCGAGTTCGGCGCGATGGCCGGCTCGCACGCCCTGGTCAGCGCCTGCGCGTCCAGCGCCGAGGCGGTCGGCTACGCCATCGACATGATCCGCGTCGGCCGCGCCGACGTGGTGATCTGCGGCGGCACCGAGTCGTGCATCCACCCGCTGCAGATGGCCTCGTTCGGGTCCATGCGCGCGATGTCGACCCGCAACGAGGAGCCGGCGCGCGCGTCCCGGCCCTACGACAAGAACCGCGACGGGTTCGTCCTCGGTGAGGGCGCCGCGGTGATGATCCTGGAGTCGGAGGAGCACGCCCGCGCCCGCGGCGCGCGCGTCCACGGCTTCGCGTCCGGCGCCGGCTACTCCGGCGACGCCTACGACATCGTCCTGCCCGACCCGTCCGGGGCGGGGCAGGCCAAGGCCATGCAGCGGGCCCTCAAGGACGCCGGGCTGGAGCCCACCGACCTCGTGCACATCAACGCGCACGCCACCTCGACCCCGGCCGGGGACGTGGCGGAGCTCGCGTCCATCAAGGCGGGCCTCGGCGAGGAGGCCGCCCGCGGGCTGGTCGTCACCGCGACCAAGTCGATGACCGGGCACCTGCTCGGCGGCGCCGGCGCGCTGGAGTCGATCTTCACGCTGCTCGCGCTGCGGGACGGCGTCGTCCCGTTCGTGGCCAACCTGGAGGACCTCGACGACGAGGTCGACCTGGACATCGTGCGGGACGAGCCGCGCAAGCTCGCGGACGGCCCCGCCGCCGCGCTCAACAACTCGTTCGGTTTCGGCGGCCACAACGTCTCGGTCGCCTTCGAACGCGCCCTCTGACAAGGTCCCACAGGACCACCCGCGTACGGCAACGGCCCGGCGAGCCTCCAAGGCCAACCGGGCCGTTCTCGTGTTCATGTCTCCGGCAACAACCTCAGCCATCACGCGAGTGCGCTACCTGACCGGTGGAGGCGAAGCCGAAGGCGAGCCTCCACCGGGAAGCTCGCGAAGCGAGGCCGCACTCGCCCAAGCCCGGACCAGAGGGCGAGCCGCCAGGCGAGCCCTCCGGGGAGGGCTTGCAATTTACACAGCGGCGTGCAGCCAGCGGACGGGGGCGCCGTCGCCGGCCCGCCGGAACGGCTCCAGCTCGTTGTCCCACGGCGTGCCGAGGAGGCGTTCGAGCTCGTTCTCCAAAGTGATCTTCCCGACGGCGGCGTTGGCCATCACGGAGCGGAGCCGGTCCTCGGGCACCATGATGTCGCCGCTGGCGCCGATGACCCCGGTGAACACCCCGAGGGACGGGGTGAAGCTGAAGCGGACGCCGTCGGTGCCGGGCGTCGGATCCTCGGTGGCCTCGAACCGCACCAGTTTCCAATTGCGCAGCGCGGAGGTGATGCCGGCGGCGGTACCCGGCCTCCCCTCCCAATGGAGCTCGGCGCGCAGCGTCCCCGGCGCCGCCGCCTGATCAGCCCACTCAAGCGAAACGGGCACCCCAAGGACACCTGCGGCGGCCCACTCGATGTGCGGGCTCAGCGCAGGTGGCGCGGAGTGGACGTAAAAAACGCCACGTGCGGTCACCGGACCTCCTGGATCTGTACCGAGGCTCGTCTTCCCCTACGGCCTCGTACGTCCCAAGTCGGCGTCCGCGTCCCTCATTGTGCATCATCGGCCCGTGTCGCACCACCGTGGATCCGCTGTTTGTTGAACGCTTGACCACGCGATGCACATCGTTCACCACGTCCGCGCGCAAGATTAGGCCCTCATGGGCCCGCGGCGGGTGGAAAGCGCCCGAAGCGGCATGATCGCGCCGCCCCGCCGTCCCGATGACTTTACGTTCGCTGACGGTCACTCTTCGTCGCCGATCCGGCACTATGAGCGCGGGGCCGGGTCACGGTGTGGAGGCGAGGACCGATGTTCGATCAACAGGCACGGCTGGAGCGGCTCCTGGCGCGGCACCGCGACGCCGTGGTCGTGGAACCGCTGCCGGGACGGCCGGCACTGATCCGCCGGGACGAGATCCTGGTCGCGGGGCAGGACGCCGGCGCCGCCGAAGGCCTGGTCCAGCGCTGGTGCGACTCCCGGCAGGACGAGCACGGCGTCACGGTGCTGCGGCTGCGCGCCCCGGCGAAGGTCGACGTGTGCGAGCTCGCGGCCGTGCTCGGCTCCGGCGGGCGGCACCGCCGGCTGAGCGTGTCCCCGAACCATCTCGTCCTCGGGCAGCCGATGTGGTGGAGCGGGCCGGCCGACCGGCCGCGTCCGGCCGCGCCGATGCCCGCGCCCGGGCCCGTCCGCGCGCGGCGGGACGTGACCGTCGCGATCCTGGACACGGGCCTGTCCCCGCACCCCTGGTACGCGGACGCGGACTGGTTCCGCGAGCAGCGCGACGAGGTCGGCGAGGTACTGGACGCCGACCTCGACTTCGAGCTGGACGCGCAGGCGGGCCACGGCACGTTCATCGCGGGCGTGGTGCTGTCGCAGGCGCCGTCCGCCGCGCTGCGGGCCCGCCGCGTCATCGGCGGCGACGGTGTCGGCGACGAACTGGACGTGATCCGCGCGCTGGAGTCGCTCGCGCGGCGCGGGCGCGCCGATGTCGTGAACATCTCGCTCGGCTGCCACACCTACGACGACCGTCCCTCGCCGGTCCTGTCGCGGGCGGTCGCCGCGCTCGGCCGCCGCACGGTCATCGTGGCGTGCGCGGGGAACGCGGCGACCGACCGCCCGTTCTGGCCGGCCGCGATGAAGCCGGTGGTCGGCGTCGCCGCGCTGGACGGTCCCGACCGGGCCTGGTTCTCCAACTACGGCTGGTGGGTGGACGCGTGCGCGCAGGGCGTCGGCCTGGCCAGCACGTTCGTGCGGTTCGACGGGTCCCGGCCGGTGGAGGACGGGACCGACCCCGACCGCTTCGACGGCTTCGCCACCTGGAGCGGGACATCGTTCGCGGCACCGGTCGTCGCGGGACGGATCGCCGCGCTCGCCGCGGAAGAGGACATCGACCCCTGCGCGGCGGCCGACCGCGTCCTCGACCCGGGACGGCACCGGTCACTTCCAGATCTCGGCACCGAAGTGCACGCAGAGTCAGCGGAGAATGCCCTAGGGTGATGGGCGAGCGGGGGGCCTCGGGAGGAGACTTCGGTGGCCCACAGGGACGGTACGGACGAGCTGGTGGTCCGGGCACGCGGCGGCGACGGTGACGCGTGGGCCCGGCTGGTGGAGCGGCACAGCGGGCTGCTGTGGTCGATCGCCCGCTCGCACGGGTTGAACGACGCCGACGCGGGCGACGTGGTGCAGACCACGTGGCTGCGGCTGGTGGAGCGGATCGACGGGCTGCGCGAGCCGGCGGCGATGGCCTGCTGGCTGGCCACGACCGCGCGGCACGAGAGCCTGCGGCTGGTGCGCCGGCGCGGCCGCGATCTGCCGCGGGTGCCCGCGCCGCGGGAGCCGGAGCCCGGCCCCGACCGGGTGGTCGCGGCGCGGGAGCGGCTCGGCCGGGTCGGCGCGGCGCTGGAGGCGCTGCCGCGGCGCTGCCGGACGCTGCTGCGGCTGTTCGCGCTGGCGCCGAGTCATGCCGAGCTGGCCGCCGCCCTCGGCATCCCCGTCGGCAGCGTCGCGCCGACGCGGGCGCGCTGCCTGGACGCGCTGCGGAGGCTCGTCCCGTGAACGACGACGAGCTGATGGCGGCGGTCCGGGACGCGTTCGAGATCCTCGACCCGGTGCCGGCGGACGTGCTCGCGGCGGCCCGCGCGTCGATCGCGTGGCGGACGCCCGCCGCGGCGCTGGCGGAGCCGGCGCACGACCGGGGCGGGCACGCGGCGGGGGTGCGCGGCGGCCCCGCCCGGACGCTGACCTTCGTGTGCCCCGGCTCGACCGTCGAGATCGAGGTCGCGCGGGAGGGCCGGTACCGGGAGATCACCGGTCGGCTCATGCCGTCGGCGGCGGCGCTGGTCCAGGTCCGGCACCGCGACCTGCCGCCGGGCGGGATCTCGGCGCGGGCGGAGCCGGCCGGGCTGTTCTGCCTGCCGCGCGTCCCGGCCGGGCTGGTCAGCCTGGTCTTCCGGCTGGACGACGGGGCGTCCATCGTCACGAGCTGGGTCCGGCTGTGACCGGCCGCGACGAGCGCGCGCTGCTGCGGATGGCGGCCATGGACCCCGCGGCCGCGTTCGCGCGGGCGCGGGCCCTGCTGGAGGACGGCGGCGGGATCCTCGCCTTGCGGGTGGCGGCGCTGGCGGCCAAGGAGCTGGGGCGGCTGGAGGAAGGGCTCGCGTACCTGCATCGCGCCCTGGACATGGCCTCCGTGTCGGACGCGTATGCGGCGGCTCAAGTGCGGATGAATCTCGTCGGGCTGCTCACGGCTCAGGGTGACGTCACCGGGGCGCTCGTGCATGCGCGTGAGGCGGAGACCGTCCTGGAGGGCCCGGACGCAGATCGTCTCGCCGCGAACAAGGCGTGCGCTCTGGCGAGGGCCGGCCGTCTGGACGAGGCCCACGACACCGCCGCGCGGGCCCTGCCGCGGTTACGCGATGGACACGACCCGGCCGCCCTCAATGGTCTGCTCACCAACCTGGGCTTGGCCCGCGCGTTCCGCGGTGACTACGACCGTGCGGAGGAAGCCTTGGAAGAGGCCGTCTCCGTCGGTGAGGACGCAGGGCTGAGTCACCAGACCGCCATGGCGAAGGGAAACCTGGCCTTCACGGCATCGCGGCGCGGGGACGTCCCGCGCGCGCTCCGCCTCTTCGCTGAGGCCGAGCCTGGCCTGACCGGTGAACGTCTGGCGCAGTGCCGGTTCGACCAGGCGGAAACGCTCATCGTGGCGGGACTGCCGGGCGAGGCACGTCCCGTCCTGACCGCGGCCTTGGACGCGGCCATGGCCCACGGCTACCGATGCGACGTCGCCGACGGATTCCTGCTCCTCGCCCATGCCGAACTGGCCGACGGGAACGCCGAGCAGGCCACAGAGGCGGCCGAACGTGCCCGCACGACGTTCGCCCAGCAGAACCGAACCGGATGGATGCTCCTGGCCGAGCACGTACTGCTCCGGGCCCGATGGGCGTCCGGTGAGCGTTCTCCTGTCCTTCTCCGCTCTGCCATGGCCATAGCGGACCGCTTGGAAACCGGCGGCTGGGCGGACGCGGCCGACGAAGCCCGCATCGTCGCCGCCCGCGTGGCGCTGTCTCTAGGCAGACCCGCGGGGCACCTGCTCGCACCGGTCGGACGCTCCCCCGGCCCCGCATCCGCCCAGATCGCCGCCTGGCACGCGAAAGCCCTCGAACGCTCGGCGCGGGACGACCACGCAGGTGCGGTAGCGGCCGTCAGAGCCGGGCTGGACATCACCGAAGAGCACGTGGAAGTGCTCGACGCGCTCGACCTGCGCGCCCGCGCGGCGGGATTCGCCTCCGAGCTGGCCGAGTTCGGCCTCCACCTGGCCCGGTCGGCACGCGAGCTGCTCGCGGTGGAGGAACGGCGCCGGGCGATCGCCCGGCCGGTCCGGGTCCGTCCGCCCAAGGACCCGGAGCGCGCCGCCGCACTGACCGCGCTGCGCGCCCTCAGCATCGACCACACCGCGGGGACGGCCCGCGGCGGCGTGCCGTCCGTGCCGCCGGCGGACATCGCCGACCTCGAAGCGACGATTCGCGCCCGGACCCGGCGCCGCCCGTCCGGCGCGCTGCCGCCGCGTTCCGCCGAGGCCACCGCGGTCGCCGCCGCCCTCGGTGACCGCGCCCTCGTCGAGCTGATCGCGATCGGCGGCGAGCTGCACGCCGTCACCGTCGCGGACGGCCGTCCCCGGCGCCACCACCTGGGCACATGCGGCGAGGCCCACCGCGAGGTCGGCCTGCTCCGCTACGCGGCCCGGCGCCTCGCGGGCCATGACGATCCCCAGACCCTGACCGCTTTCGACGGCACCGCCGACCGCCTCGACCGTCTCCTTCTCGCCCCGCTGAGCCCCGTCCTCGGCGACCGCGAGCTGGTCATCGCTCCGACCGGCGCCCTGCACGGGCTGCCCTGGGCGGCGCTCCCGTCCCTCGCCGGACGTCCGTTCACGATCGTCCCGTCCGCCGGCGCCTGGCTCCACGCCCGCGCACGCACCCCGTCGGGCGGCCACACCGTCCTGGTGGCGGGACCTGACCTGAACCACGCCGAACGCGAGGTCGCCGCCCTTCGGCGCCTTTACCCGGACGCCCTCGTCCTGGACGGTCCGGACGCACGCGCGGAACCCGTCCGGGACGCCCTGGACGGGGCCGCCGTGGCCCACATAGCCGCCCACGGCGAGTTCCGCGAGGGCAATCCCCTGTTCTCCCGCCTGCGCCTGGCCGACGGCCCCCTCATGGTCCACGACCTCGACGAGCTGACCGTCCCACCGGGCCTGGTCGTCCTGTCCGCCTGCGACATCGGCCGCGCCGCCGAGGGCGACGCCGTCCTCGGCATGGCCGGCGCCCTCCTCGCCCTGGGCACCGCCACGGTCATCGCCAGCGTCACCCCCGTCCGCGACGAGGCGACCCCGATCTTCATGACGACCTTCCATCAGGCCCTGGCTACCGGACGGCCCCCGTCCCAAGCCTTGGCCGCGACCCCTCGAACCACCGCGACAACCGGCTTCCTCGCCATGGGCGCCGGATGACCCCATGCCGATCCAATTGGTATCGCCGCCACCAAGGGCCACCACCGGCACAGTCGCTCGTAACTCCGCTTGCGGTGGATTGCAGTGCGGTCAGTTGTCGCCGGTCGCAACCGGGTTGGTCGGATTCGTCACCCAGTCGGACCAGGAGCCCACGTAGAGGGCGGCGGGGATGCCGGCGAGGTTCAGGGCGAGGATCTCGTGGGCGGCGGTCACGCCGGAGCCGCAGTAGGCGCCGACGTCGAGGGCGTCGGTGGCGCCGAGCTGGGCGAAGCGCTCGCGGAGCAGTTCGGGCGGCAGGAAGCGGCCGTCCACGCCGACGTTGCCGGACGTGGGGGCGTTGCGGGCGCCCGGAATGTGGCCGGCGACGGGGTCGACGGGCTCCTCCTCGCCGCGGTAGCGCGCGGCGGCGCGGGCGTCGAGGAGCACGCCCGCCGTGGCCAGTTCGGCGGCGCCCTCCGCGTCCAGGACGGGCAGGCGGCCCGGGTGGGCGATGAAGCCGCCCGGCTTGACGTCGGGTTCGGTGGTGCTCACCGGAAGGCCCGCCTCCGTCCAGGCGCGGAAGCCGCCGTCCAGGACGCGGACGCGGTCGTGCCCGAAGTAGCGCAGCGACCACCAGACGCGGGCCGCGGACATGGCGTCGGCGTCGTCGTAGGCGACGACCAGGCTGTCCGCGGTGACGCCGGCGCGGCGCATGGCCGCCTCGAAGACGACGGGCTCGGGGAGGGGATGGCGGCCGCCGGGCCCGGGCGGCCCGGCCACGTCGCGGTCCAGGTCGACGAAGACGGCTCCGGGCAGGTGCCCCCTGCGGTAGGACTCGACCCCCGGCGGTCCCGCCAGATGCCATCGGACGTCCAGCAGGACCACGGGCGTCTGCCGCCGGAGCAGCCGGTCCAGCGCGGGCACTTCGATGAGAGGGTGCACATCGCCAGTTTGACCGCCGTTGCCCCGATTAGGGAGGGGAGAATGCCGGTTCATCTCAACTCCGCAGGGTGTCAGGGCCGAATCGTGCTGAGCAGCGGCACGCGCAGCTCGGCCGGGACGAGCGAGCCGTGCATGCCGACCATCCGGTCCAGCCACGGCTCCCGTTCGGACGCCACGATCGCCAGGTCGGCGTGCGGGACGGCGATCACGTCGCCGATGCGCTCCAGCATCCCGGGGCCGATCGGGCCGAACCAGCCGTTCGCGACGGCCTCGTCGCGCGAGACGACCCACGCCCGGTCGCCCAGCAGGTCCGTCCAGGCGGCGAGCACGTCGGCGTGGGCGCCCGGCTCGCTGTAGACGTAGCGGCAGCGCGCGTCCCCGCCGAGGAGGGCGACGCCCTCCCGCAGCTCAGGGACGGCGTCGGCGTCGATCCGCTCGGACGGGTCCACCATGCCGTGGTCGGCCGTCACATAGAGGGCGGAGCCCTGCGGCAGGACGGCCGCGATCTGCTGGACGAGGACGTCCACGAACCGCAGGTGGTGGCGCCAGTCGGCGGAGCCCACCCCGAACCGGTGGCCGGTGGAGTCGAGGTCGGCGTGGTACACGGTGACGTACGACCGGCCGCCGCGGCGCAGGGCCAGCTCGGCGCGTCCGACGAGCTGCCCGAGGCCGTCGGCGGCCAGGTAGTCGGCGCCTCGCGTGGTGGCGCGGCTGAGGCTGGAGCCCCGGTAGAGGCGGCGCGCCACGTAGGAGACCTCGACGCCGTCCGCCGCCGCCCGCTCGTAGACGGTCGGGACGGGCTGGAACGTCTCCGGGTCGACGGAGTCGTCGTCCCAGCGCAGGCAGTTCAGCAGCCGGCCGGTACCGGGGATCGCGACCTGCACGCCGAGCAGCCCGTGCTCACCGGGCGGGACACCCGTCGCCAGCGAGCCGAGGCTGCTGACGGTCGTCGCCGGGAACCCGGCCGTGATCGGCCCGCCGTCCATCGCGTTCAGGTAGGGCGCCTCGTCGGGGTGGGCCTTCAGCTGCTCCCAGCCGAGGCCGTCGACCAGCAGCACGCACACACGCGGGACGGCGGGCAGCCCCAGCACGTCCACCGCGCCCGGGACCCCCAGCGAAGCCAGCGCCGAACCCGGCAGATCGGCAAGCGCCCCCGCCCCGTACCGCGGCGCGGCCGGCATGGTCACCGTGCGGTCGCTGCGGACAGTTCCTCCGCGAAGGCCAGCACCTGGGTCACGGCGTCGCCGCCGTCCGCGGCCTCGCTGACCCGCAGGGACAGGTCGTCGGCCGTGACGCTGCCGGTGTAGCCGTGGTCGGCCTCGCAGTTCTCGTCGCCGCACGTGGCGGGTTCCAGGTCGATGTGGGCGATGGCGCCCCAGCCGATGGTCAGCACCACCTCGGTGGGCGGCACGCCCGGCACGTACGCCGCCGGGTCCGGGACGACCCGCGTCACCGCGACCGACTGGACGCGTTCCAGCTTCACGGCCTCGGTGGTCGTGGACGCGTGCGGCCGGTCCATGCCCTCTCCGGGCGGGTGCTCGTCGGTGTGGCACACCAGCAGCCGGCTCGCCGACAGCACGAGCACGGTCACGTGCCGCCGGACCTCCATCGCGGGGTCGAACGTCGCCTCGTGGTGGACGACGTAGGCGGTGACGCGCTCGTCCCCGACGGCCGACTCGACCGCGTCCGCGACCAGGGCCGGGTAGTAACCGCTGCGCTCTATCGCCGTGCGCAGCCCACTGACGGTCGCTCGGGTTTCCCTCATGGCCCCATCCTGCCCTGTCGGGGCCCGGACGCGCACATGACCGGGGCGGCGCGCGGTCATTCGCGCGCGTGCGGGGTAGGAGGTGGGCATGGACGAGCAT
>NZ_SMKY01000090.1 GCF_004349235.1 Actinomadura darangshiensis
GGGGTGGACGCGGGCTGCGGCGTGTTGATCATCGGGACGAGCTGGAGAGCGCGGTCGATACCGCGCAGCGAGAGGCCCAGAGCGCCTTTGGGGATTCCACGGTGTTCCTGGAGCAGGCTGTCGATCGGCCGAGGCATATCGAGGTTCAGGTCCTCGCGGATGGGGCGGGGGCCATTGTCCATCTGCGTGAGCGTGACTGTTCGGTGCAGCGCAGGCATCAGAAGGTCGTCGAGATCGCGCCGGCGCCGCGGCTGGAGCCCGAGGTGGCTCGGCGGCTGTGTGACGATGCGGTGAAGTTCGCGCGGGAGATCGGGTACGAGAACGCGGGCACGGTCGAGTTCCTGGTGAACGACCGTGGCGAGCACGTCTTCATCGAGATGAACCCGCGTATCCAGGTCGAGCACACGGTGACGGAGGAGGTTACCGGTGTCGACCTGGTGCAGAGTCAGCTGCGCATTGCAGGTGGGGAGACGCTCGAAGAGCTTGGTGTCGTGCAGGACGAGGTCAAGGTGAGCGGCTTTGCAGTGCAGTGCCGTATCACTACGGAGGATCCGGCGAACGGGTTCCGTCCTGACACGGGGAAGATCTCGGCTTATCGGTCGCCAGGTGGGGCCGGGGTACGGCTCGACACTGGGACGGCCTACGGCGGCGCGATTGTTTCGCCGCACTTCGACTCGCTGCTGGTGAAGCTCACCTGCCGCGGCCGGACGTTCGAGGACGCCGTCAGGAGGGCGCGGCGGGCGGTGGCGGAGTTCCGTATTCGGGGCGTCTCCAGCAACATCCCGTTCTTGCAGGCGTTGCTGGACGAGCCCGACTTCCGTGCGGGCGGCGTCACGACGTCCTATATCGCCGACCATCCGGAGCTGCTCACGGCCCGGTCGAGTGGGGACCGTGCGACGCGGCTCGTCCGGTACCTGGCGGATGTCACGGTCAACCGGCCCCATGGGGATGCCCCTACCGATCTCGACCCGGCGACCAAGTTGCCGCCGTTGGGGGAGGGGACGTTTCCTGAAGGATCGCGTGACCGGCTGCTGGAGCTGGGTCCGCGTGCGTTCGCCGAGCAGCTTCGGAACCAGAGTGCCCTGGCCGTCACCGACACGACGTTCCGGGATGCACATCAGTCGCTGCTCGCCACGCGAGTACGCACGTACGACCTTCTCGCTGCTGCGCCCTACCTGGCGCGTATGACACCGCAGTTGTTGTCGGTGGAGGCGTGGGGCGGAGCCACGTATGACGTCGCGCTGCGGTTCCTGGGGGAGTCGCCCTGGGACAGGCTGGCCGCCATCAGGGAAGCCGCGCCGAACATGTGCATTCAGATGCTTCTGCGTGGGCGCAACACCGTCGGCTACACGCCCTACCCGGACTCGGTCGCGAGGGCCTTCGTGAAGGAGGCCGCCCGTACGGGAGTCGACATCTTCCGGGTGTTCGACGCTCTGAACGACGTGGAGCGTATGCGTCCGGCCATCGATGCCGTGCTGCAGACGCATGCGCTGGTGGAGGGGACGCTGTGCTACACCGGCGACCTCTCCTCCGGGAACGAGCGGATCTTCACGCTCGACTACTACCTGCGTCTCGCAGAGGAGCTTGTTGAGGCGGGCGTCCACATCCTGTGCATCAAGGACATGGCTGGTCTACTTCGCGCTCCCGCCGCGCGCACACTGGTGAGGGCTCTGCGCGAGCGTTTCGACCTGCCGGTGCACCTGCACACCCATGACACGGCCGGTGGGCAGATCGGAACCTACATCGCCGCCATCGAAGCGGGTGTCGACGCGGTGGACGGGGCCGCGGCGCCGCTGTCAGGGACGACGAGCCAGCCGCCACTGCAGGCGATCGTGGCCGCGACCGACTTCACCGACCAGGCCACCGGCATCGACCTGGACGCGCTCACTGTGATGGAGCCGTACTGGGAGGCCGTTCGGAGGCTCTACGCGCCGTTCGAGATGGGCCTGCCGTCACCGACCGGACGCGTCTACCAGCACGAGATTCCTGGGGGGCAGCTGTCGAACCTGCGGCAGCAGGCGGTCGCGCTGGGGCTCGGTGACCGGTTCGAGGAGATCGAGCGCTGCTATGCGGCGGCCGACGCGATCCTTGGGCGGCTCGTGAAGGTCACACCGTCCAGCAAGGTCGTCGGTGACCTGGCCCTGCATCTCGTCGCCGCTGGGGCCGACCCAGACGACTTCGCCGAGAACCCGGATCGCTACGACATCCCTGACAGCGTCATCGGGTTCCTTAACGGCGAGCTGGGTGACCCGCCCGGAGGATGGCCCGAACCGTTCCGGACCAAGGCCCTCGAAGGACGCCAGTACACGCCCGTCCGGGCCGAACTGGACGGCGCCGAAGAGAAGGCTCTGGCCGGCCCAGAGGTTCGCGACACTCTCGACCGCCTCCTCTTCCCCGGCCCGGCGAAGGACTACCGCGAGGCCCGCGCGGCTTACGGCGACCTGTCCGTCCTGCCTACGGGCCCGTTCCTCTACGGGCTTCGCACAGGGCACGAGGTCGCGTTCGACCTCGAACCCGGGGTGCGCGTCCTGGCCGGGCTGGAAGCGGTCGGCGACGTCGATGAGGCGGGCGTCCGGCAGGTCATCTGCTCGGTGAACGGCCAGTTGCGCACGCTCTCCGTCCGCGACAAGTCCGTCGCGTCGGACGCGCCGCCGGTCGAGCGCGCCGACCCGGCCGAGCCCGGGCAGGTCCCCGCCCCGTTCGACGGTTCGGTGACGCTGCGGGTGGCCAAGGGCGACGAGGTGGCCGCCGGGGACGTGGTCGCCACGATCGAGGCGATGAAGATGGAGGCCGCCATCACGGCCCCGGTCGCCGGCACCGTCGCCCGCCTGGCCGTCCCCGAGGCCACGCCGGTGCAGGCCGGGGACCTCCTCCTGGTGATCACCTGACCGCCGCCGGGGGCCGTGCCCGAGGTCGGCGCGGCCCCTGGCCGGTTCAGGACAGCGGGCGGACGGCGTAGCCGGCGAGGCCCGGTTCGAGGAGGTCGAAGGCGGTCGCTGCGGTCGCGGTGAGGGCCGCCGCGATCTCCTCGTGCGTCTCGCCGTCCAGGGTGCGGCGGAGGACCTCCTGGAACAGGACGCGGTGGACGCCGCCGAGTTGGGCGGCGACGAAGCGGGGGAGGACGTCGTCCGGCCCGGCGCCGGTCTCCGCGGCGAGGACGGCGGCGAGGGCGTCCTCGCGCTCCTCGTGGAACTCGCGGAGCCGCGCGACCAGCGCCGGGCTCTCGGTGATCATGCGGGCGAAGTCCTGGCCGGAGAAGCCGATCACGGCCTCGTGCCCGTGCACGGCCTGCAGGAACGCGCGGCGGAGGGCGGCGAGCGCCGATTCGCCGGGGGCCCGTTCGGCGACGGTGCGGGCCAGCAGGGCGACGAAGACCTCGTGCAGGTCGAGGGCCATGTCCTCCTTGCGCGGGAAGTAGTTGGTGACCGTCATCTTGGCGACCTGTGCCGCCTCCGCGACGTCCGCGATGGTCACCCGGTCGAAGCCGTGCCGCAGGAAGAGCCGCGTCGCCTGGTGCGAAATGTTCTGCCTCGTCTGCTGCTTCTTCATCTCCCGCAGTCCCATGCGGCCATCCTCTCATAGTTTGACCTAAGTTCGTACTTGACATATTCTTAGGTTCGTTCTAAGTTTGGGTCGCATGGCTGACGGGTACCGAGATCGGGTGACCCGTTCCCTCCCGGCCGGACGAGCAAAGGACACCGCCCTGAACGCCAGCCACGCGCGTAGCGCGTCCCCCCGCGCCACCGTGAACCTCGTCGACCCGATGAAGGACTACCTCTCCCGCATCGGGCGCACCGCGCTGCTCACCGCCGAGCAGGAGGTCGACCTGGCCAAGCGCATCGAGGCCGGCCTGTTCGCCCGTGAACGCCTCCTGACCCTCGGCGACGAGCTGAGCCTCCAGGACAAGCACGACCTGGAGTGGATCGCCGCCGACGGCCGCCGCGCCAAGGAGCACATGGTCGAGGCGAACCTGCGCCTCGTCGTGTCCCTCGCCAAGCGCTACATGGGCCACGGCCTGCCGCTGAACGACCTCGTCCAGGAGGGCAACCTCGGGCTGATCCGCGCCGTGGAGAAGTTCGAGTACCGCCGCGGCCTGAAGTTCTCCACCTACGCCGTCTGGTGGATCAAGCAGGCGATCAGCCGCGCGCTGGCCGACCAGAGCCGCACGATCCGCATCCCCGTGCACGTCGTCGAGGTGCTCAACCGGATGACGCGGACCCGGCGGCGGATGATGCAGGAGTTCGGCCGCGAGCCGACCTCGCGGGAGCTGGCCGTCGAGCTGGACGTCACGCCGGAGAAGGTCGAGTGGCTGCGCCGGCAGGCGCGCGAGCCGTTGTCCCTGCACACCCCGCTCGGCGAGGACGGCGACGGCGAGCTCGGCGACGTCATCGAGGACCCGGACGGCGGCGACCCCGCCGACGTCGTCGCGTCCTCCATGCTGCGCGGACGGCTCGACGCCGTCCTGGAGACGCTCACCGAGCGCGAGGCGGGCGTGATCTCGATGCGGTTCGGGCTGGCCGGCGGCGAGCCCAAGACCCTCGAAGAGGTCGGCAAGGTCTACGGGGTGACGCGCGAGCGCATCCGGCAGATCGAGTCCAAGGGCATGCACAAGCTGCGCCACCCGTCCCGCCGGGAGACCCTCGCCGACCTGCTCGGCTGAACCGTCCCGCACCGCCTCGGTGAGAATTTCGCCGGGGCGGTGAACGGGGTGCCGGGCGGGATGAGAGAGTGGATGATCTCTCGGACATTCCGGCGGGTGGGGGACGATGGCAAGGCGGCTCGGACGGCTGAGGCGGCTCGCGGGCGACGGCGCGGTGCGCGGAGCCGCGGTCGGCGCCGTGGCGGCGCTCACCATGGCCCTTGCGCAGGCCCCGGCGACGGCCGTGCAGGCCGGTTCCGCCACCGGTGCTCTGGCCGGGCCGTCCACCATGGCGTTCGACCCCGCCAAGCTGCGCGCCACCCTGGACGCCACCCACGACGCGGGCATGTACGGGCTGTTCTCCGACGCCCGCGACGGCCGCACCAGATGGAACGGTGCATCAGGTGTGGCGGACGTGCGTACAGGACGTCCGGTCACGCCGAACATGCGGCAGCGCGTAGGCAGCATCACCAAGTCGTTCGTCGCCACCGCGATCCTGCAACAGGTCGAGCGGGGCCGTGTCGACCTGGACGCCCCCGTCGGCCGCTACCTGCCCGACCTCATCAACGGCCCGCTCGGCGAGCGGATCACCGTGCGGATGCTCCTCAACCACACCAGCGGGATCGGCGACTACGTCAGTACGGCGTTCCCGTCGTTCCAGGAGCTGTCGCCAGAGAGCCTGGACGAATACCGGTTCCGGGACGTCAAGCCTGAGCAGCTCATCGAGTGGGGCTTGCAGGCGCCGCGCACCGGGGAACCGGGTGAGCGCTGGTCCTACTCGAACACCAACTACATCATCGCCGGGCGGCTCCTGGAGAAGGTGACCGGGACCAAGGCGGAGAAGTACATCTCCCGGAACGTCATCGGCAAGGCCGGGTTGAAGCACACGTACTTCCCGTCCAGCCCGTGGATAGCCGGGCCCCACTCGCGCATGTACGAATCGCTGTACCAGCACGTGAAACCACCGCGCGACTACAGCACCTACAACATGAGCTGGGCGTGGACGGCGGGCGCACTGGTGTCCACCATGGACGACCTCAACCGCTTCTACCGCAAGCTCCTCACCGGTGGCCTCATCGGCAAGGGGACCTTGGCGCAGATGAAGCGGACCGTCCCGGTGAAGGACGCGGACGGCAACGTCCTGATGAACTACGGGCTCGGCCTCTACTCGCTCGACCTGCCCTGCGGGACGTTCTGGGGCCACGACGGCGCCGTCTTCGGGGCCGGGACCCAGGCGCTGTCGTCCGCCGGCGGCGCGCGGCAGGTGTCGGTCTCCCTCAACCTGATGAAGTACCAGCAGCTCAACGCCAACGGCGCGCCCGTCCCGCACCTGATCGACAACGCGCTCGCCGCGCACGTCGTGGAGGCGCTGTGCGGCAGCGGGCCCGCCACGCAGTCCACCGGCCCCGGGGCGCCGGTCCGGCTGCTGCCGCTCCAGGCCCTGCACGCCGACCGCTGAGCCGCCGCTCGCCCCGCGCGGGCGCACCGCGCGGGCGCACCGCGCGGGTCGCACCCCGCCGCTCGCACCCGGCGGTCAGGTGAGGTCGGAGGGGTCCGTATTGGCGCCGCAGAGGATGACGGCCACTCGTTCGCCGGGGGCCGGGCGGTAGGCGGCGGCGCGGAGGGCGGCCGCGGCGGTGGCCGTGCCGTGTTCGACGGCCAGGCGGTACTCGTCCCAGAGGAAGCGGCGGGCCTCGATGATGGCCTCTTCCGTGACCAGGACGGGGCGGACGCCGGTCCGGGAGGCGGCCGCGTACGCGATGTCGCCGAGCCGGGTGGCGCCCAGGGAGTCGGCGGCGATGCCGGAGACGTCCACGTCGACCGGGCGTCCCGCGTGCAGGGCGCGTTCGAGGGTCGGGATGGTCTCGGGCTCGACGCCGACGACGCGGGCGCGGCCCTCCAGGGCGGTGGTGACGCCCGCCATCAGGCCGCCGCCACCGACCGCCAGCAGGACCGTGTCGACCTCGCCGGCGGTCTGCTCAAGGAGTTCCAGGCCGAGGGTGCCCTGGCCCGCGCACACTTGGGGCAGGTCGTAGGCGTGGCAGAAGAGCGCTCCGGTGTCGGCGGCCCGCTTGGTCGCGGCGTCCTGGGCCTCGGCGTACCGGGTGCCCACTTGGACGACGGTGGCTCCGAGGGCGCGAAGGCGCGCGACCTTCACCGGGGGCGCCGTTTCCGGGACGTACACCTCGGCGGGGACGCCCACCTGTGACGCGGCGTAGGCGAAGGCGAGGCCCGCGTTGCCGCCCGAGGCCGCGACGACTCCGGAGGACGGGAGCCGTCCCTCGTCCCGCGCGGCCAGGATGTGGTTGAACGCGCCGCGGGCCTTGAACGACCCGGTGTGCTGCGTCAGTTCGAGCTTCAGCCACATTCGCGCGGCGGGCGCGAGGGGCGCCGGGTCGACCTCGATCAGCGGGGTGCGGCGGATGTGCCCCGCCACCCGCCGCGAGGCGGCCTGGACGTCCGAGAGTGCGATCACCACGAGGTTCCCTCCATCAGTGGCCAACACCAGTTTGGGACATGACGGACGACCGTGCCACCCGCCCCGCTCGCTGACCGCGGGGCTGCGCGGCGGTCAGCCGATGGTGCGGGGGCGGTCAGTGCCCCGCGTCAGTCTCCATTCAACGCGGGAACACGTTCCGCCGGTTGAAGCAGGGAGTCGTCATGGAGAACACCAAGGTTCTGATCTCGGGTGCGAGCGTCGGCGGGCCCGCGCTGGCGTACTGGCTGACGCGGTACGGGTTCGACGTGACGATCGTGGAGGTCACGCAGGGGCTGCGGTCCGGCGGGCAGGCGATCGACGTGCGCGGGCCGGCGCTCGAGGTCGCCGAGCGGATGGGCGTCCTGGACCGGATCCGCGCGCAGCGCGTCGAGATGCGTGGCATGTCCATGGTGGACGGCGACGGCAACGAGCTGTACCGCAGCGAGGAGCAGACGGTCACGGGCGGCGATCTGGGCAGCCCCGACGTGGAGATCCTCCGGGACGACCTGTCGGAGATCATCGTGGCCGCGGCCGGCGACGGCGTCGAGTACCTGTTCGGCGACTCGATCGCCGGGCTGGAGCAGGGCGACGACGGGGTCCGGGTGATGTTCCACAGCGGGACGGTCCGGACGTTCGACCTGGTCGTCGGCGCGGACGGCGCCCACTCCACCACACGCCGCCTCGCGTTCGGCCCGGAGCGGGACTTCATCACCCACCTCGGCACGTACCTGTCGGTGTGGACGGCGCCGAACTTCCTCGGCCTGGACCGCTGGCAGGTCTTCCACCAGATGCCGGGCAGCAGCTGGGGCGGCGGGATGATGAGCGTCCGCGGCAACGAGGAGGTCCGCGTCTACATGGGCTTCGAGGCGGAGCAGCCGATCGACTACGACTACCGCGACACCGCCGCGCAGAAGAAGATCATGGCGGACGCGCTGGCCGGCGGCGGCTGGGTGCTGCCCGAGCTGCTGGAGGCGATGTGGGACGCGAAGGACTTCCACTTCGACTCGATGGCGCAGATCCACATGGACTCGTGGTCGGACGGGCGGGTCGTCCTGCTCGGGGACGCCGGGTACTGCGGGTCGCCGCTGTCCGGGCAGGGCACGTCCATAGCGATGGTCGGCGCGTACGTCCTGGCGGGGGAGCTGAAGGCGGCGGGCGGCGACCACCGCGCCGCGTTCGCGAACTACGAGCGGGAGCTGCGCGGGTACGTGGCCGCCAACCAGGAGCTGGCGCTGACCAACAAGGCGCGGGTGGAGGCGCAGCGCAACGCCGAGATGGGGGTCGAGACCGAGGCGATCGACTTCCAGGACTTCGGCGAGATCGTCAACGCGTTCACGGTGAAGGACTACTGAGCGGGGCCGCGCCAGTGAAGTGAGGCGGCGCGGTCCAGCAGGACCTTGCGTTCGGGCGCGTTGCGGGTGAGCTCCGCGGCGCGCTCGAACTGCGTGCGGGCCTCGTCCAGCCGGCCGAGGCGTTCGAGCAGGTCGGCGCGGACGCTCGACAGCAGGTGGTAGCCGCGCAGGGACGGCTCGTCCACGAGCGCGTCGGCGAGTTCGAGGCCCTTGTCCGGGCCGTGCGCCATGCCGACCGCCACCGCCCGGTTCAGCTCCACGACGGGGGACGGGGCGACGTTCGCGAGGACCTCGTAGAGCGACGCGATCTGCGCCCAGTCGGTCTCCTCGGCGGTGCGGGCCTGCGCGTGCGACGCGGCGATCGCCGCCTGCAGGACGTACGGGCCCGGCGGTTCGCCGATCGCCTTGGCGCGCAGCAGGGCGGCGAACCCGCGGCGGATGAGGAGCCGGTCCCAGCGGCCGCGGTCCTGCTCCAGGAGCGGGACGGGCTCGCCGGACGGCCCGGTGCGCGCCCGCGTCCGGGACGCCTGGATCTCCATCAGCGCGGCGAGCCCGTGCACCTCGGGTTCGCCGGGCGCCAGCTCGGCGAGGACGCGGCCGAGGCGGAGCGCCTCGCGGCACAGGTCCGCCCGGACCCAGGCGTCGCCGGCGCTGGCCGCGTACCCTTCGTTGAAGATCAGGTAGATGACCTCCAGGACGGACGACACCCGCGCGGCGCGGTCGGGGCCCTCGGGGACCTCGAACGGCACGCCCGCCTCCGACAGGGTCCGCTTCGCCCGGACGATCCGCTGCGCCACGGTCGGCTCGGAGACGAGGAACGCGTGCGCGATCTCGTCGGTGGTGAGGCCGCCGAGCATCCGCAGCGTGAGCGCGACCCGCGCCTGCGTCGGCAGGACGGGGTGGCAGGCGGTGAACACGAGCCGCAGGAGGTCGTCCTCGATGTGCTCGTCGTCGGGGATGTCGAACTCCGGCGGGGCCTGGGTCTCCAGGTCGCGGCCGATCTCCTCGATCTTGTGCGCCAGCCGCTGCTGCCGGCGGATCCGGTCGATGGCGCGGCGCTTGCCGACGGCCATGAGCCAGGCGCCCGGGTTGTCCGGGACGCCCGACTCCGGCCATTGTTCGAGCGCGGCGACCAGCGCGTCCTGCGCGAGTTCCTCGGCGAGCCCGACGTCGTTGACCATGCGGGCGAGGCCGGCGATGATGCGCGCGGCCTCCAGCCGCCACACCGCGTCGATGCGCGCGTGCGGGTCCGGGCCGGCCGAGGTGGTCACGTCGCCGATGAGAGCACCCGGACCGGCCGCCGCGCAAGCTCAGCCGGGGTTCACTCGGGGCCGAACACCCGCTGGATGACGCCCTGGCCGTCCCCGACGATCCCGAAGAACCGCTTGGACACCTCGACCGCCTCCTCGCGGGAGCCCACCTCGACCAGCGCGAACCCGACGACCGCCTCCTTGGCCTCGGCGAACGGGCCGTCGGTGACGGTGATCTTGCCGCCGGACGCCTTGATCTGGGTGCCGCCCGGCTCCAGTCCGCCGGTCGCGACCAGGACCCCGCTCCTGGACATCTCCTCGATGAACTTCCCCATCTCCAGTTGCATGTTCTCGTCCGGCGCCGAGGGCTGCGTGGAGCCGTCGTCCGTCGTCATCATCAAGAAGCGCATCGCTGCCTCCGCTGTCTCAGGGCCGGTCCCTCCGGCCTCTCGCTGACGCGTCGTAGAAGGTGTGACCGGATCGACAACCCGGCACGGCTTCTTTCAGATTTTTTCGCAGACCCGTATCGTGCCAGGTCACCGTGATGTCGGCTGGAAATGCGCTACACATCCCCCGAAGTCACCATGAACCGGGACAATCAGGACCGGTGGTTAAGTGAGTCTTCAACGAGTAACTTCATCCGGTGGAAAGGTTCTTGCGCGTCGAGGAGGCGTCCCGTGGGAGACCCCGCACCGGGCACCGGTGTGCCGTCCATACCCCGGACCGACGGTACCGCGCCGCAGTCCGCGCGCGTCTGGAACTACTGGCTGGGCGGCCGGGACCACTACCCCGCCGACCGGCTGGCCGGTGACCGGTTCATCGGCCTCTACCCGAAGATCGTGGACGTCGCCCGGCACTCGCGCGCCTTCCTCGCCCGCGCCGTCCGGTACCTGGCCGGGGAGGCGGGCATCCGGCAGTTCATCGACATCGGCACCGGCCTGCCCGCCACCGACAACACCCACGAGGTCGCGCAGCGCGCCGCGCCGGACGCCCGCATCGTCTACGTCGACAACGACCCGCTCGTCCTCGCGCACGCCCGCGCGCTGCTGACCGGCACCCGGGAGGGCGCCACCGACTACGTCGACGCCGACCTGCGCGACCCCGGGCGCATCCTCGCCGAGGCCGCCCGCACCCTCGACCTCGACCGGCCCGTCGGGCTCCTGGTGCTGAACACCCTCGGGCACGTCCGCGACGACGACGAGGCCCGGTCGATCGTCGGGCACCTCCTCGACGGCCTGCCGGCGGGCAGCCACCTCGCGGTCGCGGACGGCACCGACGTCCTCACCGGCGAGGCGTTCCGCACCGCCGTCGACATGTGGAACCAGGCCAGCGACACCCCGTACCACCTGCGGACGCCCGACGTGATCGCCGGCTTCTTCACGGGCCTGCGGCTGCTCGACCCGGGCGTCGTGCCGGTGTCGCGGTGGCGCGCCGAGCCGGACCCGTCCGGTGAGCCGGACGAGGTGGACGAGTTCTGCGCCGTGGGACGGAAGACGTCATGACCGCCGCGAACCTGCCGGACGATTCCGCCCGCGTCGCCCAGGAGCACCGGACGTCGGGCCCGACCGTGCTGCGCATGGTGGTCGGCGCGCAGCTGCGCCGGTTCCGCGAGGCCGCCGGCATCTCCACCGAGGCCGCCGGCTACGAGATCCGCGGCTCGCACTCCAAGATCAGCCGGATGGAGCTGGGCCGCGTCGGGTTCAAGGAACGCGACATCGCCGACCTGCTGACCCTCTACGGCGTGACCGACCCCGGCGTGCGCGAGCCGCTGCTGGAGCTGGCCGTGCACGCCGGCGAGCCGGGCTGGTGGCACCGGTTCGGCGACGTGGTCCCCGGCTGGTTCGAGCCGTACCTCGGGCTGGAGCAGGGCGCCCTGGTCGTCCGCGTGTACGAGGTCCTGGACGTCCCGGAGCTGCTGCAGACCCCGGAGTACGCCCGCTCCCTCCTCGCCGTCCGGTATCCCGAGGCGCGGCCGGACGAGATCGACCGCCGCGTCGAGCTGCGGATGCTGCGGCGCCGCCACGTTTTCGAACGCTCCGAACCGCTGCGGCTCTGGGTGGTGCTGGACGAGGCGGCGCTGTGCCGGACGGTCGGCGGCCCCGCCACCATGCGCGCCCAGATCGAGTACCTGATCGCGATGGCGGCGCTGCCGAACGTCACGGTGCAGATCCTCCCGTTCGCCTCGGGCGGCCATCCGGCGGAGAGCGGCCCGGTGACGCTGCTGCGGTTCGCCGAGCCGGAACTGCCCGACGTCGTGTACCTGGAGCAGCTCACCGGCGCCCTCTACCCGGACCGGCCCGCCGAGATCGCCTGCTACCGGGACGTCCTGAACCGCGTCGGCCTCCAGGCCGAGCCCCCGGCCCGCACCCGCGGGCTCCTCCAGGCCGCCCTCGCCCGCCTTCCCTAGCGCCCGCCGTCCCCGGCGGCCTACTTCTCGGCCGGGACGTACGTCGCGACGATGACGCCCGTCTTGAAGGTCGTCGTGCCGGCCAGCTCGAAGGACGCCGAGAAGTCCTTGACGTTGAGCATGTCCTCCGGGGCGTCCGGGCCGACGAGCACCGGGTGGATCCACAGGCGCAGCTCGTCCAGCAGGCCGTGGGCGACGAGCGTCCGCGACACCGGGCCGAAGCCGTACTGCAGGATGTCCTGGCCGTCCTGCTCCCGCAGCTCGGTGATCGCGGCGACGGCCTCGGCCCGCGGGATCGCCGTGGTGTCGCCCCAGCCCGGCTTCTTCAGCGAGTCGGACACGACGTAGTGCGGCAGGCCGTTCATCCGGACGCCGAAGTCGCCGGTCGCCTCCTCCATGGCCGGCCACGCCTGCGAGAAGCCGTCGAACGTCGCCCGGCCCATCAGCAGGGCGCCGCAGGAGAACAGCAGCTCCCTGGCGTAGGCGGCGGCCTCGTCCTGGAAGTACGCCGACGTCCAGTTCTGCGGGTTCCCGATGACGCCGTCCAGCGACACGTACGTCGAGTTGATGATCTTGCGCATGGTGTCCTCCGTGGTTCCGATCGTCCGCCCTGTCGCGGCGACGGGACCACCATGCGCCCGAGCGTTTACGGGTTTCTTACGGTCCCTTTCCGGCGGCGCCCGCATTAGGGTCGGGGGATGCGCTTCGGGGTGCTCGGACCGCTCGCCCTCTGGACCGGCGACGGCGGGCTCGTCGCGGTGCCCGGGGTGAAGGTCCGGGCGCTGCTGGCCGACCTGCTGGCCCACGAGGGCCGGCCGGTGCCCGCCGACCGGCTGATCGACGACCTGTGGGGCGAGGACCTGCCGGGCAACCCGATGGGGGCGCTGTCGGCGAAGGTGTCGCAGCTGCGCCGGGTCCTGGAGGACGCGGAGCGGGGCGCGCGGGCGCTGGTGGTGTCGCGTCCGGCCGGGTACCTGCTGGCGGCGGACGACGAGCGGGTCGACGCCCGCAGGTTCCAGGGACTCGTCGAGCGGGCGCGGCGGTCGATGGAGCCCAAGGAGACGGCGGCGCTGCTGGCGGAGGCGCTGGGGCTGTGGCGCGGGCCCGCGTTCGCCGACTTCCGGGACGACCCGTTCACGCGGGCGGCCGCGGCCAGGCTCGAGGAGCTGCGGCTGACCGCGTCCGAGGAGCATGCCGAGACGCGGCTGGAACTGGGCGAGCACGGGGCGCTGGCGGGCGAGCTGGCCGATGCCGTCAGGGAGCATCCGCTGCGCGAGCGGCTGCGGGCGGCGCACATGCTGGCCCTCTACCGGGCGGGACGGCAGCACGAGGCGCTGGAGAGCTACGAGACCTACCGGACGTCCCTCGCCGACGAGCTGGGCCTCGATCCCGGGTCCGAACTGGCCGATCTCCAGCGGGCGGTCCTGCGGCAGGATCCCGGCCTGAACGTCCCCGCCCCGGCGTCGTCGCGCGGGCGGTCGAACCTGCCCGTCCCGCCGACCGAGCTGATCGGACGGGACGCCGCCGTCCGCGAGATCCGGGCGCGGATCGGCACCGACCGACTGGTCACGCTGACCGGGCCGGGCGGGGTCGGGAAGACGCGGCTCGCGATCGAGACGGCGGCCGGGCTCGCGGACGCGTTCGGCGACGGCGTGTGGATGGCGGAGCTGGCCGGGTTCGAGCGGTCGACCGTCCCCGACCTGGCGGAGGTCGTCACGGCGATCCTGGACATCCGGGACGTGCCGGGGCAGCCGGCGCTGGACCGGCTCGCGGCGGCGCTCGGCGCCCGCCGGCTGCTGCTCGTCCTGGACAACTGCGAGCACGTGATCGAGCAGGCGGCCGAGCTGGCGGAGCGGCTGCTGCGCCGGGTGCCGGGGGTGCGCGTGCTCGCGACGAGCCGGGAGCCGCTCGGGCTGCCGGGCGAGGTGGTGTGGGCCGTCCCGCCGCTGGAGGTGCCCGGCGCCGGTGACGACCCGGCCGCGGCGAGCGCGGTGCGGCTGTTCGCGGCGCGGGCGGAGGCGGCGGCGCGCGGCTTCCGGCTGGACGCGGCGACGGCCGGGCCGGCCGGGGAGCTGTGCCGCCGGCTGGACGGCATCCCGCTCGCCCTGGAACTGGCCGCGACCCGGGTGCGGACGCTCGGCGTCGCGGGCCTGGTCGAGCGGCTCGACGACCGCTTCCGGCTGCTGTCGTCCGGGCATCGCGGCGCGCCCGCCCGGCAGCGCACCCTCACCGCGATGATCGACTGGAGCTGGGACCTGCTGACCGGGCCGGACCGGGCCGTGCTGCGGCGACTGTCCGTGCACGCCGACGGCTGCACGGCCGAGGCGGCGGAGGCGGTGTGCGCGGGCGCGGACGTCGCCGCGGCGGACGTCCTGGACGTGCTGGTCAGGCTCGTCGACCGGTCGCTGGTCGTGATGACGGAGCGTCCGGGCGAAGGCCCCCGGTACCGCCTGCTGGAGTCCGTCGCCGCGTACGCGGCCGAGCGGCTCGCCGAGGCGGAGGAGGGCGACCGGACGCGGGCCGCGTACGTCCGGCACTACCTCGTCCTGGCCGAGCGCGCGGAGAGCCGGCTGACCGGGCCGGAGCAGGCGCGGTGGCTGCGGACGCTGGACACCGAGGCGCCGAACCTGCGCGCCGCGCTCGACGCCGCCGCCGGTGCCGAGGCGCTGCGGCTGGTCAACGCGCTCGCCTGGTACTGGTTCCTGCGCGGCAGGCTGACCGAGGCGCTGCGCTCCCTGGAGACGGCCCTCGGCCGGGACGGTGGGCAGCCGCCGGACCGGGCCAGGGCGCTGACGTGGCAGGCGGGACTGGCCGTCCTCAAGGGCGTCCCGGGCGACTGGACGTCCCGCCGGGACGAGGCGCTGCGGCTCGTGGACGCCACCGGCGACGCCCGCCTGAAGGCGTGGGCGCGCTGGTTCCTGGTGTTCGCGAGGTCCGAGCTGGACGACGTCGCGGCGGCCGGCGCGCTGCTGGACGAGGCGCTGGCGGGATTCCGCGCGTCCGGCGACCGGTGGGGCGAGGCGGCGGTGCTCGCCATGCGGGCCATGCACGCGCACGCGCACGGCGACCCGGCCGCGCTGGAACGCGACGCCGAGCGGTCCGCGGCGCTGTTCGGCGAGGCCGGCGACCGCTGGGGCCGGCTGCAGGCGGTGGAGTGGCTCGGCGCGCTGGCGGAGCTGACCGGCGACTACGACCGGGCCGAGCGGCTGCAGCTCGACGGGCAGCGGATGGCCGAGGAGCTGCGGATGTGGCCCGACGTCGCCGGGCGGATGGCGTGGCGCGGCTGGGTCGCCTACCTGCGCCGCGACTTCGCGTCCGCGCGCCGGCTGTTCGGGCGGTCGCACCGGATCGCCGTGGAGCAGGGGTTCGCGCAGGCCGTGACGTTCGCCGAGCTGGGGCTCGGCCTGGTGGCGGGCCGCGAGGGGCGGCTGGACGACGCGGAGGACCGGCTGCGCGCCATGCTGGCGGCGGCCTCGCCCGAGGAGTTCCCGCCGCTGTACCTGACGCTCGTCCAGACCGGGCTCGGGTTCGTGGCGGAGGCGCGCGGAGACGCGGTGTCCGCCGTGCGGTACCAGCGGGACGCGCTGGCCGTCGCGATCAGGCTGGAGGCCCCGCGCGACCTGGCGGGCTCCCTGGAAGGGCTGGCCTGCGCGCTGAGCCTGGCCGGATGGACGGACGACGCGGCGCTGGCACTGGGGAAGGCCGCGGCCATCAGGAAGGACGCCGGTGTGCCGCCAGGCCCGGTGGAGCAGGACGACATCGGCCGGGCCGCCGCGCGAATCGGGGACGCGGCCGCCGCCGGAGCCGACCTCGACCCGGCGGAGATCCTGCGGCGTGCGGAGGCCGTCCCACCGGAGGGCCCCTCCATTTGGGTCGCCCGATAGCCGGTTTTCAGGTGCATCTCGGTGGCATTGCGAAAAGTCAAGAAGCCGTCACGACCCCTTGCAGGCGTGTCGCGGCTGCATGATCGTGAGCGGCCGTGGGGCGACGCGGGCTCGTGCTCAGCCGGATGGCCGGCGACCGCACGCTGATGCTGGCCGCGTGCGCCATCGCGCTGTTCGCCACGACCGTCCTCGCGGCCCTGGCGGGCTACACCGGATCGGTGACCCGCGAGGGGCTGCGCCGGACGCTGGCGGAGGCGACGTTCGAGTCGACCGGGACGACGATCGGCGTCCATGTGCCCGCCCGCCGTCTCACCCAGGTGCGCGGCCAGGTCGACCGCTCGCTTCGGCAGATCTTCCGGGACCTGCCGAGGAAGGTCTCGATGAGCGCGCGCAGCGACACCTACACGCTGCCCGGCCAGGAGAACGGCGACCACCCCGACCTGACGGTGTTCGGGACCTGGACGGGCATCGACCGGCACGCGCGGCTCGCCGGGGGACGCTGGCCCCGCGCCGCCGACGGTGAGGTCGAGGCGGCCCTGCCGGTCACCGCGGCGCACTTCGTGCATGCCGCCGTGGGCGACGTCCTCACCCTGCACGGACGCGTCGACAAGAAGTCGGTGGCGAGAGTGCGGGTCGTCGGGTTGTTCGAGGTCCCGGACCCGGACGGCTACTTCTGGCAGGACGACCGGCTCATCACGGCCGGCGTCGAACGGCTCGGCTACACGACCTACGGGCCGTTCGTCGTGCCGCCCGAGGTGTTCGCCGAGCGCTTCACCGGAACGGGCGTGGAAGCCCGCTTCACGGTCCTGCCGGATCTGCGCCGGCTGGACGTCGCCGACCTGGCGGGCCTCCGCGACCGCACCGCCGCCGCCGGGGACATCCTCGCGCGGTCCGGCGGCGGCGGTACGCAGTTCACCGTCGTCACCGAGCTGGCGGAGCTGGCGCGGCGGCTGAACGACGCGGTGCTGGTCGCCCGGTCCACGATGCTGATCCCGGTGATCCAGCTCGTCCTGCTGGCCGGGTTCGCGTGGCTGCTGGTCGCCCGGCTGCTCGCCGACCACCGGCGCGCCGAGATCGCGCTGCTGCGCACCCGCGGCATCGGGGTGCGGCAGCTCGTCCGGCTCGGCCTCGCCGAGGGGCTGCTGGTCGTGCTGCCCGCCGCGGTGCTCGGCCCGCTGCTGGCCCGGCCGCTGCTGCGGCTCGCCGGGCAGGCGCCCGCGGTGCGGGCGTCCGGGCTGCGGCTGGACACGGGCGCGCCGGAACCGCTGTGGGCCGTGTCGGCGGCGGTGGCCCTGGCCTGCGCGGTCGCGCTCACCGTCCCGGCGCTGCGCGGTCTCGGCCGCACGTTCGTCGAGGTGGAGACGGGGCTCGGCCGGCCGCCGCGCGGCGGCGCCCGCGGATCGGGGATCGACCTGGCGCTGCTGCTCGTCGCGGGGCTCGCGCTCTGGCGGCTCGGCCGGTACGGGGCGACCGGCCCGCGCGCCGCGGCCGGCGTCGACCCGTTCATCGTGTCCGGGCCCGCGCTGGCGCTCCTCGCGGGCGGCGTCCTGATGCTGCGGCTGCTCCCGGCCGCGTCCCGGCTCGCGGAACGGGCCGCCACGCGGGGCAGCGGGCTCGTGCCCGTCCTCGGCACCCGGCAGGTCGGGCGCCGCCCGCTCCGGTACGCGGGGCCCGTCCTGCTGCTCGCCATGGCGATGGCAGTCGGGGTGCTGTCGGTGACGACGATGGCGACCTGGCGGCGGTCGCAGACCGACCAGGCCGACTTCCAGAGCGGCGCCGACCTGCGGCTCGTCCGCTCGGACTCCGCCGAGGGGCCCGGGCCGCTCGGGCAGGGCGAGCGGTTCGCGACGCTGCCCGGCGTCATGGCCACGAGCGCGGTGCTGCGCCTGGACACCCGGGTCGGCGAGGGCACGGCGACCGTCCTCGCCGTGGACGCCGAGGCGCTCCGCCCGATCCTGCGCGTCCAGGACGGGCTGCGCCGCGACCTGCGGCTCGGTGAGCTGGCGAAGGCCCGTCCCGCCGTCCCGGCGCTGGCCGTCCCCGGCCGCCCGCGGCGGCTGCGCTTCGACGTGCGGCTGCGCCGCGACGGACCGGTTCCCGACCCGCTCAGATGGAAGGCGTCCCCGGCTACCGATCCCTTCCGGATCGCGGTGACGCTCATGGACGCACGCGGGGCGGCCCAGCGGGTGACGCTGCCCGAGGTCGCCGCCGACGGCGACGAGCACTCGCTGACAGTGGACGTCGCCGGCCTCGCCGGGCCGGGCGGTCTGCTCGCCTACCCGCTGTCGGTCCGGGGCATCGACTACGCCTACGACTTCAACCCGGTCGCCGGCCCGCTCGTCCTGGACGTCCTGCGCGTGCACGGCGAGGACGGGGACGCGGCACCGCCCGCGGGCACGCGTTGGGACGGCTTCGGCCGGTCACCCGACGCCCAGACGCTGATCAGCCCGGACGCGGGGGCCGTGCGGGACGGGCTGCTGCGGCTGGGCATCCCGGCGTCCCCGTTCCACGGGACCTACGACGGGCCGGCGCTGCCGATCGCCCGCGCGTACGCGCACGCGATGGCCGCCGGGCCGTCGCCGCCCGCGCACTCCGCGGCCAACGCCGGCCTGCTGCCCGCCGTCCCCGGCGTCATCACGAGCGCGATGGCCGGGCGCGCGGGCACCGGCGTCGGCGGCACCGTCACCGTGGACACCGCCGCCGGCGACCAGCCGATCAAGGTCGTGGGCGTCGCCCCCGCACTGCCGACCGTGCCCGCGGGGGAGCCCGGCGCCCTGGTGGACCTGCCCACGCTGACCGAACGGCGGCTCGCCGCGACCGGCGCGGACCCGGTGACCGTCGCGCCCGGCGAATGGTGGACGTCGGTCCGCGGCGGCCGAGCCGGCCCCGCGGTGCGGGCGCTCGCCGCCCACCCCGGCTGGGGGCGGGCCGAAACCGACCGTGCCGCGCTGCGCACCCGGCTTCGCGACGCCCCGCTCGGCGCCGGCCTGCAAGGTGCGCTCGTCCTCGGCTTCGGGACGGGCCTGGCGTTCGCCGTCATCGCGTTCGTCGTGAACGCGGCGGTGACGGCGGGGGAGCGGTCGCGCGAGTTCGGGGTGCTGCGCGTCCTCGGCGTCCGTCCCCGGCAGGTCCTCGGGATGCTCGCGATCGAGCAGGCGTACCTCGTCGTGCTCGGCCTGCTCGGCGGGACGGCGCTCGGCCTGGTCGTGGCGCGGCTCGCCGTCCCGCACATCGTGCTCGGCGTGCGGGCGGCGCGGCCGTACCCGCCGGTGGCGGCGGTGTTCCCGTGGCCCGTCCTGCTCGGCATGATCGCCGGGGTGACGGCGGTGCTGGGCCTGGTGCTGCCGCCGGTGATCGCGGCGCTGCGGCGGCGGAACCTCGCCGCGGGACTGCGGGTGGGACAGGATCAATAAAGGGAACTTGGCGTTATTTGTCCGTATTTCAAGAAGGTTGCGAAAGGTCAAGGTATCGTCACGACCCCTTGTGGCGCCCGCGCGCTTGAATGATCATGATCCGCCGTGGGGAGACGGGGGATTGTCCTCAGGCGGATGGCCGGCGATCGCACGCTGGTCCTCGCCGCATGCGCGACCGCGCTGTTCGCCACCACCATCCTCGCCGCGCTCGTCGGCTACACCGGATCGGTGACGCGCGACGGACTGCGGCGCACGCTGGCGGACGCGACGTTCGAGTCGGTCGGGACCACGCTCGGCACGAACGTCCCCGCGGACGGCCTCACCAAGGTGCAGGGCCAGGTCGACCAGGCGCTCAAGCAGATCTACGGGGACGTCCCGCTCACGGTCTCGATGAGCGTGCGCAGCGACTCCTACACGCTGCCCGGCCAGGAGAAGAGCGAGCACCCCGAGCTGACCGCGTTCGAGACCTACACCGGGATCGACGAGCACGCCCGGCTCACCAAGGGCCGCTGGCCGGGCGCGGGCAACGGCGCGGGGAACGGCGAGGTCGAGGCGGCGCTGCCCAACGCGGCCGCGCGCGCCATGGACGCCGGTGTGGACGACGTCCTCACCCTGCACGGGCGCGTCGACAAGAAGTCGGTGGTGAAGGTCCGGGTCGTCGGGCTGTTCGACGTCCCCGACCCGCAGAACTACTTCTGGCAGGGCGACAAGCTCATCACCACGGGCGCCGAGAAGCTCGACTACACGACGTACGGACCGTTCGTCGTGCCGCCCGAGGTGTTCGCCGGCCGCTTCACCGGCACCGGCGCCGAGGCCCGCTTCACCGTCATGCCCGACCTGCGCGGCGTCGCCCCCGGCGACCTCGGCCCGCTCGGCGACCGGGTGGACGCCACCGGCGCCACCTTCAAGGACATCGGCGGCGGGACGCAGTTCACCGTCGTGACCGAGCTGCCCGACCTGACCCGGCAGCTGCACGACGCGGTCCTGGTGGCACGGTCCACGATGCTGATCCCGGTGATCCAGCTCGTCCTGCTGGCCGGGGCCGCGTGGCTGCTGGTCGCCCGGCTGCTCGCCGACCACCGGCGCGGCGAGGTCGCGCTGCTGCGCACCCGCGGCATGGGCATGCGCCAGCTCGCCGGACTGGGCCTCGGCGAAGGGCTGCTGATCGTGCTGCCCGCCGCGGTGCTCGGCCCGCTGCTGGCCGGGCCGCTGCTGCGGCTCGCCGGGCACGCGCCCGCGATCCGGGACTCGGGACTGCGGCTGGACGCCGGCCCCCTCGCGCCGCTGTGGATCGTCTCCGTCCTGACGGCGCTGGTCTGCGCGGTCGCCCTGACCATCCCGACGCTGCGCGGCGCGAACCGCACGTTCGTGGAGGCGCAGGCGGGAATCGGCCGGCAGGGACGCGGCGGCCTGCGCGGCTCCGGCATCGACCTGGCGCTGCTGCTCGTCGCCGGGCTCGCGATCTGGCAGCTCACCCGCTACGGGGCGGACGGCGCGGGCACCACCGGGGGAGGCACGTCCGGCATCGACCCGTTCATCGTGTCCGGACCGGCGCTGGCCCTGCTCGCCGGCGGGGTGCTGCTGCTCCGGCTCGTGCCGGGCGTCTCCCGCGTCGCCGAACAGGTCGCGACCCGCGGCCGCGGGCTCGTGCCCGTCCTCGGCACCCGGCAGGTCGGACGCCGCCAGCTCCGCTACACCGGGCCCGTCCTGCTGCTGGTCATGGCGATGGCCGTCGGGGTGCTGTCGGTGACGACGATGGCGACCTGGCGGCGCTCGCAGACCGACCAGGCCGACTTTCAGAGCGGCACCGACCTGCGGCTCGCCGTCGCCACGCAGGCCGGCGGGCCGTCGCCGCTCGGGCAGGGCGAGCGGTTCGCGGCGCTGCCCGGCGTCACGTCCGCCAGCGCGGTCCTGCGCGCCGACGCCGACCTCGGCACCGAGCACGCGACCCTGCTGGGCGTCGACGCGAAGGCGCTCGACCCGATGCTGCGCGTCCAGCCCGGCCTGCGGGACGACCTGCGGCTGGACGACCTGGCGAAGGCCCGTCCGGCCGGCCCGGCGCTGGCCGTCCCCGGCAAGCCGCGGCGGCTGCTGTTCGACCTGCGGCTCGACGTCGCCGGGCCGGTGCCCCGCGACCTCAAGGAGTTCGTGCCGGTCAAGGCCGACACGCGCCACCGGATCACCATGACGATCGCCGACGCGCACGGACTCGCCACCCAGGTCAACCTGCCCGCCGTACCTGCCGACGGCGAAGAGCACACCGTCGCCGTGGACGCCGCCCAGCTGGCCGGGACGGACGGGGCGCTCTCCTACCCGCTCGCCATCAGGGGCGTCGACTACCGGTACGACGACAACCCGATCGCCGGCCCGCTCGACCTGAAGATCCTGCGGGTGAGCGGCGAGGGCACCGGCGACGCGAAGGCGTCCGGCGGCGGCCGGTGGGACATGTTCGCCGAGGGCCTGGACTCCCCGGACGCGATCAAGCCGCCGAAGCAGGACGCGTCCGTCCTGGCGGAGTTCCCGCTCCCCGCGTCGCCGGCCCCGTACTCGCGCGGCGGCGTCTACAACGACACGACCGGCGCCGTCTTCCACGCGGTCCTCGGGACGGCGGCGCCGTCCCACGACCAGCAGAACGCCGACCTCCAGCCGGCCGTCCCGGGCGTCGTCACCGGCGAGGCCGCCGACCGCGCCAAGGCCGGCGTCGGCGACACCATCACGCTCACCACCGTCGACGGGCAGCAGCCCGTCAAGGTCGTCGCGATCGCGCCCGCGCTGCCGAGCGTCCAGGCCGGCACCCCCGGCGTCCTCGTGGACCTGCCCACGCTCACCGGCACCCGGCTCGCCGCCAACGGCGCCGTCAGCGCGAACATCGTCCCCCGCGAATGGTGGGCGTCGGCGCGCGGCGGCGACACCGCCAAGGCCGTCCAGACGCTCCGCGGCCACCCCGCGTGGGGCGAGGTCGCCGCCAACCGCGCCGACATCCGCGCCGACCTCCGCGACGCCCCGCTCGGGGCGGCGCTGCAGGGCGCGCTCGTCCTCGGCTTCGGCGCGGCGCTGATCTTCGCGGTCATCGCGTTCGTGGTGAACGCGGCGGTGACCGCGGGGGAGCGGACCCGCGAGTTCGCCGTGCTCCGCGCGCTCGGCGTCCATCCCCGGCAGGTCGCCGGGGTGCTCGCCATCGAGCAGGCGTACCTGGTCGCGCTCGGCCTGCTCGGCGGGACGCTGCTCGGCCTGATCGTGGCGCGGCTCGTCGTCCCGCACATCGTGCTCAGCGTGCAGGCCGCGCAGCCGTACCCGCCCGCCGAGCTCGTCGTCCAATGGCCCGTGGTGCTGGCCATGGTCGCCGCGGTGGCGCTGGTGCTCGGCCTCGTCCTGCCGCCGGTGATCCGGGTGCTGCGGCGCCGCGACCTCAGCGCCGGGCTGCGTGCGGGGGAGGACCGATGAGGGTGCCGTGGATGCGGCTGGCCCGCGCGCAGTGGGCGCCGCTCGCCGCGCTGGCCGTGCTGATGCTCGTGTCCGCGCTGCTCGCCGTCGCCGTCCCGGCGCGGACGGCCGACGGGTACGACCGCGCCGCGGAGGCCGCGATCGGGCCCACCGCCGACATCCGGGTGGACGGCAAGGCGCAGGGCGCCGCCGCGGCCACCGCCGTCCCGGGCGAGGCGGGGCTGCTGAGCAACGCCGTCAGCTGGCAGTCGATGCTGCCGGAGTCGCTGAGCGAGGTCGCCGGGGAGCCCGAGCCGTCCGTCACGACCGAGCGCCTCAGCGTCGCCGGGAAGTTCTCGCCGCCCAGGCTCCTCTACCTGGGCTGGGACACGGGCGCGTGGAAGCGCATCCGCCTCGTCTCCGGCGCCCCGGCGCGCAACATGCCGGGAGCGTCGAGCGGCGACGTGCAGGTCATGGTGTCGAAGCGGTACGCCGACCAGCTCGGCTACAAGGCCGGCGACCGGATCGACCTTGGCGCCGTGCAGGTCCTGATCACCGGCCTGTACGCGCCGAAGGACGCCGCCGACCCGTTCTGGGCGCCGCGCGCCCGGCTGCTGCACCCGGTCAAGGAGTCCATCGGGCAGGGCGCCGGCGCCATCGACGGCGACGCGGGCACCGCGCTGATCGACGCCTCCGGCTACGCGCGGGTGGCGCGCACGACCGACACGGCCTTCACCTTCAGCTGGCGGTTCCCGATCCGCGGCGACGCGCTCGACGCGGGAGACGCCGGCGTCCTGGCCGCCGACCTGGACGCCTTCCGGTCCGCCGTCCAAGGGCGCGGCGACCTGTTCCCGTGCAAGGTCGTCTCCGCGCTGGACGACCGGCTGACCGAGTTCGCCGGCCGGCTGCACACCGCCGAGTCCGTGCTCGGGCTGGCGCTCGGCGGGCTCGCCGCCGTCGCCGCCGGAGTGCTGCTGCTCGCCGCCGGCCTGCTCGGCGAACGGCTCCGGCCGGTCCTCGGCACCATGCGGGCCCGCGGCGCCTCGCTCCGGCAGCTCGCCGGGCCGGCGTGCGGGCTCACCGCGCTCGCCGCCGTCCCGTCCGCCGCGCTCGGCTACGGGGCGGGCCTGCTGCTGGACGCCGGGCCGCCGCAGCCGAGCTCCGGGTACGCGATCGCCGTGCTCCTCGTCGCCGTGCTGGGCGTGTCGGCCCTCATGGTCCTGCGGGAGCGGGGCGGGCTCGGGTCCGTGCTGACCCGCCGGGACGACCTCGTCGCGGCGCGCCCGTCCCGGCGGCGGGGCGTCCTGGACGTCCTGCTGGTCGCGCTCGCGGTGATCGGCGTCGTGCTGCTGCGCCGCCGCGGCCAGGACGCCGGCACCGACCCGCTGATCGCCGCCGTCCCGGTGCTGACCGGCGCCGCGCTCGGCGTCCTCGTCCTGCGCGTCTACCCCTACCTGCTGCGCGTCGCCGGGCCGTTCCTGCGGCGGCGCAGCGGAGCCGTCGCGTTCCTCGGCATCGCGCGCGCGTCCCGGCAGAACCTCGTCGGGGCGCTCCCGCTCGTCGTCCTGCTGCTGGCCGCGACCGTCGCCGGCTTCGCCGCCACCGTCGACACCGCCCTGCGGGACGGCCAGGTGCGCGCGTCCTGGGCGGAGATCGGCGCCGACGCGCGCATCGAGGCCGGGCCCCTGGACGACGCCGGGCTCCGCCGCATCCGCGCCGTGCCCGGGGTGTCCGGCGCCGTCCGGGTCCGGGTCATCGACGAGGCGTCGGTCGGGACGGACCCGGCGCCGATGACCGTCGTCGGCGTAGACCTCGGCGCTTACCGCAAGCTCGCCCCCGACGTGCCGGACATCCCCGACTCGGGCGTGCTGATGTCGCCGCTCGCCGCCACCACCATCGGGTCGAACACCGTGACGCTCGGCCGGGCGGGGATGGACCCCGTGCGCGTCAAGCCGTCCGGGCAGATCACGCACTTCCCCGGGCAGGGGGACGGCACCGCGTTCGTGATCGTCCCGTACAAGACGGTGGCCGGCGCGACGGGCTTCCCGTCCCAGGTCTTCGTCACCGGGGACGGCCTCTCGGCCGAGAAGCTGCGCGCCGCCGCCCCAGGGCACGATGTGAAGATGCGCGAGGACATGCTGCGGGACATGTCGCGGCTGCCCCTGGTGTCCGTCGTCCACGAGACGTTCCAGAGCGGCGCGGTCATCGGCGGCACGTACGGGCTGCTCGCCGTGGTGCTCGTCCTCGTGGTCGGGGCCCGCGCCCGCGGCCGGACGATCGCGCACCTGCGCGCCCTCGGCCTGAGCCGGCGGCAGAGCCGCGGCCTCGCGCTCGTCGAGATCGCACCCGTCCTCCTCTGCGCCGTCGGCGCCGGCTGGGTGCTCGGCCTCTTCCTGCCCGACATCACCGGGCCGGTCGTCGACCTGCGCCCCTACACGGGCGGCTTCGCCGCCGCCGCGCACGTCCCGGGAGCGCCCGCGCTGCTCGGCCTCGCCGGTGCCCTGCTCCTCGCCGCGGCCGCGGCCGTCGCCGTCGACCGCCTCTTCGACACCGACCCCGGAAACGTCCTGAGAACGGGGGAATGATGACCCACACACCCGACCTCGCCGAACTGGAACGCCGCGCCGCCGAACGCGGCCCCGTCTACGGCGAGGGCGCGCACATCGTCTGCGACAACCTCGTCCGCATCTACAAGACGGACGGCGTCGAGGTCGTCGCCCTCCAGGGCCTCGACCTCCTCGTCGACCCCGGCGAGCTGGTCGCCATCGTCGGCGCGTCCGGCTCGGGGAAGTCGACGCTGCTGAACATCCTGTCCGGCCTGGACGTGCCGACCGCCGGCGTCGCCCGCGTCGCCGGCTCGGACCTGCTCACCATGGCGTCCAAGGAGCGGCTGCGGTTCCGGCGCGAGCAGGTCGGGTTCATCTGGCAGCAGACGTCCCGCAACCTCCTGCCGTACCTGACCGCCACGCAGAACGTCGAACTGCCCATGAAGTTCGCCGGCCGGTCCCGCCGCGCCCGCGCCACCCGCGCCGCCGAACTGCTCGGCATGCTGGACGTCGGCGACTGCGCGGGCCGCCGCCCCGAGGAGCTGTCCGGCGGCCAGCAGCAGCGCATCGCGATCGCCGTCGCCGTCGCGAACGAGCCGCACGTCGTCCTCGCCGACGAGCCCACCGGCGAACTCGACACCGCCACCGCCTCGGACGTGTTCACCGCCCTCCGCCGCGTCAACGAGGAGCTCGGCACCACCACCGTCGTCGTCACCCACGACGCGCAGGTGTCCGAGCGCGTCGACCGGACCGTCGGGATCCGCGACGGCCGCACCAGCGTCGAGGTCCGCCGCGGCGGCGGCACCGTCGAGGAGTACGCCCTCCTCGACCGGGCCGGCCGCGTCCAGCTGCCGACCGCCTTCACCACGGCCCTCGACCTGCGCGAGCGCGTCCGCCTCGCGCTGGAGAGCGACCACGTCGGCGTCTGGCCCGACCGGGAGGAACCCAATGACTGACCCGATGGTCGCCGCCCTGGACCTGACCCGCACCTACCGCACCGGCAAGATCGAGGTCCCGGCCCTGCGCGGCGCGTCCTTCACCGTCGGCGGCGGCGAACTCGTCGCGATCAAGGGCCGCTCCGGCTCCGGCAAGACGACCCTCCTCAACCTGATCGGCGGCCTGGACACCCCCGACGGCGGCACCGTGAAGGTCGACGGCCGCGACGTCGGCGCCCTCCCGGAAGACGACCTCCTCGCCCTGCGCCGCGACGACATCGGCTACATCTTCCAATCGCACGGCCTGATCCCCGTCCTGTCGGCGGCCGAGAACGTCGAGGTCCCGCTCCGCCTCGTCCGGACGCCTCCGGCCGAACGCGACGAACGCGTCCGCGTCCTACTGGGGCTCGTCGGCCTGGCCGACCACGCCAACCAGCGCCCTTACGAACTCTCCGGCGGCCAGCGCCAGCGCGTGGCCATCGCCCGCGCCCTGGCCAACCGCCCCCGCCTGCTCCTGGCCGACGAACCCACCGGCCAGCTCGACTCCGAGACCGCCGCCGCCATCATGCCGCTGCTCCGCGCGGTCGTCTCCAGCGAAGGCGTCACCGTCCTGGTCGCCACCCACGACCAGGCCCTCCTCTCGGAAGCCGACCGCGTCCTGAACCTGGAGGACGGCGCCATAACCGAGACCCCCGTCCCCGCCTGACGCTCACTCGGCGGGCTCCGCGGGCTAAGGGATCGCTTCCCGAGGCGACGCGGTCTGGGGCCGGGCTCGCTGCCGGACCACGTAGATGCGCGCGGCGATGGTCAGAACGGCGGCCAGGGGGAGCCAGATGGCCGCCACCGCCCAGAGTCGCTCGCCGGCGGCCCTTGCCAGGAACGGGACGAAGAGGCCGGCGAAGAAGAGGGCGATGGCCAGGCCCAACGCGGCGGCCATGCCCGGGGTCGGGGCGCGGCGGCTCAGGCGCCAGACGCAGGCGGCCGAGATGAGGAGCGCCGGAGGGATCACGAGCAGGGCCCCGATGAGGTACCGCGTGCGCAGGTCGTCCGGGGCGGCGTCGGTGTCCTGGGATTCGCCGCCCGCCGCGATCGCCGTCACCCGGCCGCGCCAGATGGTGCCGGTAATGCGGTCGCCCTTGGTCAGGTCGGTGAGGACGGGGCGCCTGTTCACGTAGGCCGTCTCCCATTCGCCGCCGTCCGTGTCCGTGAGGATGGCGCGGTCCAGCTTGCCCCTCTTGTGCGTCAGGTGGATCTCGGACACGGTGAACTTCTGCGTCCAGCGGCATTCGGAGGGCTTGGACGGTGCGGCCGGGCAGCGCGGCGCCGCGTTGTAGGCGTCCAGGTCCCGGGTGCCGTCCGGGGCCTCCGTCGCGACGAAGTACGCCGTGAGCGCGACGGCGGCGAGTCCGGCGAGCAGCGCGAGCACGGTCGCGATCCTGCTGCGCAGGATTCCGGCGAGGGAGGGCTGGGCCATGTCCCCATCATCCCATTTGGGGGATCTTGGTGGTGCCCTGGCCTGGCTCCTGAACTGCGGCGACGCGGGCCGGGCGGCGGACCGGCGGGCGCGCCCGGTTGCCGGATGATCGACAGGGGAATCGGTATCGGGGATGGGAGGCTCAATGGCGACGGTCGTGTTGGTGGGAACGCTCGACACCAAGGGCGCGGAGTACGCGTGGCTTCGTGAACGGGTGCGTGAGCTGGGGTGCGACACCGTGCTCGTGGACGCGGGCGTCGGGCCGTCCGGCGCGGAGGCCGACGTCTCCGCCGAGGAGGTGGCCCGGGCCGCGGGCACGTCGCTGGAGGCGTTGCGGGACGCCGGGGACCGCGGCGCGGCGGTCACGGCGATGGGCGAGGGCGCGGCGGCCGTGCTCGCCGGGCTGGAGCGGGTCGACGCCGTGCTCGCGGTCGGCGGCAGCGGCGGGTCGTCGATCGCGGCGCGGGCCGTCCGGGATCTGCCGATCGGGCTGCCCAAGCTGATCGTCTCGACGATGGCGTCCGGGGACGTGACGCCCTACGTGGGCGCCAAGGACGTCACGATGACCTACAGCGTCGTCGACATCGCGGGGATCAACCGGGTGTCGCGGCTGATCCTCGGGAACGCCGCGGCGTCGGCCGCCGGGATGGCCAAGGCGTACGCGGCCCCCGCGCCTTCGGCGGACGAGCGCCCGCTCGTGGCGGCGTCCATGTTCGGGGTGACGACGCCCGCCGTCGACGCGGCGCGCGAGCGGCTGGACGAGCTGGGCTACGAGGTCCTCGTCTTCCACGCGACCGGCGCCGGCGGGCGGGCGCTCGAAGGTCTCGTGGACAGCGGGCTGCTCGCCGGTGTCCTCGACCTGACCACGACCGAGCTGGCGGACGATCTCGTCGGCGGCGTCCTGTCGGCCGGACCCGACCGGCTCACGGCCGCCGGCCGTCACGGGATCCCGCAGGTCGTGGCGCCCGGGGCACTCGACATGGTCAACTTCGGGCCGCGCGACACCGTCCCCGACCGGTTCGAGGGACGCGACCTCTACGTCCACAACCCGACCGTGACGCTCATGCGGACCACCCCCGAGGAGATGGCCGAGCTGGGACGCCGCGTGGCGTCCAAACTGGCGGCCGCGACCGGGCCGACCGCGCTGTTCATCCCGCTCGGGGGCGTGTCGGCACTGGACGCGCCGGGCATGCCGTTCCACGATCCGAAGGCGGACGAAGCGTGCTTCGCCGCGCTCGACGGCGCCGCGGAGACCGAAAGGCTCGACATGAACATCAACGACCCGGCGTTCGGCCGGGCGATGGCCGACCGGCTGCACCAGATGATCTCGGAGGGAGCGCGGTGAACCGCGAGACCGTCCTGTTCCGGCTGCGCAACGCCGTCGCCGAGGGCGAACCGGTCATCGGCGCGGGCGCGGGCACCGGGCTGTCCGCCAAGTGCGCCGAGGAGGGCGGCGTCGACCTGATCATCATCTACAACTCGGGCCGCTACCGGATGGCCGGCCGCGGCTCCCTCGCCGGGCTCCTGCCCTACGGCGACGCCAACCAGATCGTCGTCGAGATGGCGTCCGAGGTGCTCCCGGTCGTGACGGACACGCCCGTCCTCGCCGGGGTGTGCGGCACCGACCCGTTCCGGGTCATGCCCGTCTTCCTCGACCGGCTCAAGGCGATGGGTTTCGCCGGCGTCCAGAACTTCCCGACGGTCGGGCTCTACGACGGCGTGTTCCGGCAGAACCTCGAAGAGACCGGCATGGGCTACGACCTCGAAGTCGAGATGGTGCGGCTCGCCCACGAGCGCGGCCTGCTCACCGCCCCGTACGTCTTCGACGAGGACCAGGCGCGGGCGATGGCCGAGGCCGGCGCCGACGTACTCGTCCCGCACGTCGGGCTCACCACCAAGGGCAGCATCGGCGCCGGGACGTCCCTGACGCTGGACGAGGCGGTCGAACGCGTCCAGGCCATGCGGGACGCCGCGTCCGCCGTCCGCTCCGACATCCTCGTCCTCTGCCACGGCGGCCCGATCGCCGAACCGGACGACGCCGCCTACGTCCTGTCCCGGACCGAGGGCGTCGTCGGCTTCTTCGGCGCCTCCTCCGTCGAGCGCCTCCCCACCGAACGCGCCATCACGCAACAGGTGGCCGCCTTCAAGAACCTGGAGCTCTGAATGCTGCTGAATCCCGGCGACGTGACCACGATGACCTTCGACTGGGGATCCATCAAATGGTTCGTCACCCCGTCGACGGTGGAGGGCGCGAGCAGCACGCTCGGCGAGGTGATCGTCAACCCGGGCAAGGGCCACGCCCGCCACAACCACCCGGACGCCGAGGAGATCATCTACGTGATCTCCGGCGAGGCCACCCAGATGGTGGACGACGGCGACCCGTTCCCGCTCCGCGAAGGCGACGCCGTCCACATCCCGAAGGGCGCCTGGCACTCCACCTACAACACGACCTGGCGCCCCCTCCGCCTGATCGTCACCTACACCCCCGGCGGCGAGGAGAAGGCCCTGGAAGCGGCCCCCGACTTCTGCCGGCACGCCCCCGGCACCGTCCCAGAATGGCGCCAGGCCTAGCCCGGCCC
>NZ_SMKY01000091.1 GCF_004349235.1 Actinomadura darangshiensis
CCCGGGTACTTGTTGTTGGGATTCTGCGAGAAGACGTTCGTCTGCGGCAGGTCGGTGGAGAAGTTCGGAGGCATGTTGTCGTTGGCCTGGAGCGTCCGCTCGCCGAGCTTCTTCATGTGCTCCTTGGCGGCCTTCTCCTCGGCGCTGTCGATCAGCCCGAACGCCTCACCGAGCTTCTTGCCGCCAAGGGCGATCATTCCGCCGGCCGGGCCCGCGACCATGGTGCCCGCGGCCACGACGCCCGCGTCGTCATAGGAGATGTTGCCAATGAAGCCCTTACCGGGGCGGTGGGCCTTGTACCACTCCAGCTTCTCGCCGTGGTCCTTCAGCGCGGCGCCGGTCTTCTGCGAGACCTCCTGCATGTTGGTCGCGCTTTTCTCCAGCTTGCCCATCTGCTTCACGGTGGCGTCCGCGTCGTCGCCCTTCCAGACGCCGGCCAGCGCCGAACTCTGCGACCGCAGGATACCGGCGACGTGCTGGAACTTCTTCGCCGCCGCCTCATAAGTAGTGCCGGCCTTGCTCACCTTCGACGGGTTGATACCGTCGAGAATCTGGTTCATCTCGTCCATGCCGCCATCCCACTCGGCGGAACCGCCGACCTGGGAGCGAATGGTGCCGGTGAACGGGGTGGACGTGGTGCCGCCGCCCGGCTGTGGTGGAGCCATGAGTTATCGATCCTCCCTATTCACACCGGCTAGTACGTGCTCGTGTTACCAGTGGTCGGCGCAGCGCCGCTGTCGCTCGTCTTCACGCGGTTGGCGGCGTTGGTGTTCTCCTGCTCCTTCTTGTCGTGGTTGCCCACGATCTCCTCAAGGGCTTCGACGATGCCCTTGTAGCTGTCAAGAAAGGAGCCGTACTGCGTGGAGATCTGGTTGTAGGCCGACGACGAGGAGGCCGAGATGCCCGCCGCCGCGCTGTACCGCCCGAGGTCAGTGGACGTGACGTCGCAATTCGAGTGGACCGAATCGTAGTTGCCGTCGTCCTTCTGGAGATCGGTCAGATTCTCCTTGAGAATCTTAAGGATTCTCTTGACCTCGCCGGTGTCGATTTCGCTTTTCTGATCACCCATGTGAGCCTCCGGCGGGCCGGAAGCCCGCTCCCCGTAACGGCTTTCGTCTGAAGAGTTGTGACATGACGGCGGTCAAGGCCGGCCACCTGGGAGTCCCGGTGGCCGGCCGGTCTGACCGGTCGTCAGCCGCCGATGACGTTGACGTTGTTGTGCACAGTGCTCTGGCCCGTCTCCCCAGAGGACTGGATGACCGAACCGAGCTGCTGGACGATGCGCGAGATGTCGGCGGCCGAAGACTCCCACTGACGCTTGGCGTCGAAGTAGGCGTCCTTCGCACCGTCCTCCCACTGGCCGAGCTTGCTCTCGACGCTCTTGGCGAGGTCGTCGAGCTCGCTGTTCATCTGGTTGAACTTCTGCTGGAACGCGGCGTACGCCTGCTCCATCGCACCGAAGTCCATCGAGCTGTAACTCATTGTTCCTCCGTGTCGTCCCTAGATCCGAATGGGCGGTCAGCCGTTGAGCAGGCCGGCGACGCGGTTGACGGCCTCCTGCTGCTGCTGCTCGCTGCCCTCGTAGTTGATCTTCACCTGCACGAGCTTCTCGTGCAGCTGGTTCAGGACGTCGAGGACCTTGCCCAGCTCACCGTCGAACTCGTTGTAGACCTTGGTGAAGGCGCTGCCGGCCTCACCGATCCAGCGGCCGCTGAGCTGCGCGTGCTCCTGACCGAGGTCACCCTGGATCTTGCGCAGGTCCTGGGCGGCCTCCTCGACCCGCTGGGCCGCCTGGGCCATTTCTGCTCTGTCGACCGAAGACTTCTGGCTCATCAGTCATCCTTCCCGACTTTGTACTGCCTGTGTTCGACTCGGCGCGAGCCCCCGTCGGTTCCACCATCGACCCGGTCGACTTTGAACACCTTGGTCGGGCACAACGCACACCTCTTGAAGCTTTTGCCACAGACCAGCCTGCCAAGATCAGCCAAGGCTGGCAACGGAGATAGTTGACACGATCCGGCCCGCTGTAGACCACCGGGCGGAGACGGCCGCTGCCGAAAGGCTCACCCGCGGGCCGTCAGGCCCACATCTGGGTGTTCGCCCCTTCGGCGGACTGGTAGTTCTGCTGAGCGGTGCCCACCGCCTCGCCGAACTCCTTCACCGCCTTCGCCTGCTCACGCGCGGCCTTATCCCACCTCCCCTTGGCTTCGAAGTAGGCATCGCGCGCGTCGTCTTCCCAGCGCCCCAGGCCACTCTGCAGATCGGCCTCAAGCGAGTCCAGCAGCTCGACCATCTCGCGGTGCTTGCTCTGGAACATCGCTTGGGCCTGCTGCATCGTGGCGTAGTCCGTACTGAACGCCTGACTCACGGCACCTCCTTCTGCAGACTGTGACGAGCGGTGATCGTATCAAGTTCGTGTGTAACCCGAGTAAATTCGGTTTTTTCGGAGATCACGAACCCCCACTCGCCGGTTGAATGGGTTCAAGTGCCCGCTGCGGGTCCAGAACGGGCCCCTGCGGCACCAGGTTGAGCAGATTCGCGGGCACCGGGACGGCATCGGTGCTGTCGTCCGCGGTGATGCTGTAGCCGAGGGCCTTGGCGGTGTCCGCCGACTTCAGCGAGTACCGCCGCCCGTCGTCGGAGATCAGCGCGTAGGTGTTGATCGCCCCGACCGATCCGGACGCGGGCAGCACACCGGCGAGGACGGCGCTTCCGGGCGGGAGCACCACGTTGTCGACGCCCGAACCGGACGCCTGCGCCGGCATCGGCAGGTCCGATCCGCCGCCGACGGTGAGCGTGGCGTTGCCGGAGCCCTTGGCCGCGTCCGGGTAGACGACGCAGAGCGACTCCTTCGCGTCGTACGGCCGCACCTTGATCTGCGTCTGCGGAAGGCGGTCGTCGACGACCCGCTCGGCCGAGCGGTGCGTGGTGACCGCTGCCCCGTCCAGCGGGCTGTCCTTGGGGAGCCGATACGACGCCGCGTTCTGGATGAGGGCGGCCTGCAGCGCGCTGATCGGGGCGTACCCGTCCGCCATCAGGACGTACGGCTGGTCGCCGCCGCCGACGCCCTTCACGACGAACACCTGGCCGATCTTGCCGGCGGCGCCGGCGAACTGCGGGGTCCCGCCCGCGCCGGGGATGTTCGGGGGCGCGAAGTCGGGGCCGGCCGGGAGCGCGTTCACGAACCCGGGCGACACCGCCGCGGGCGCGGAGGCGCCGAGCACGGTGAGGCCGGCCGGGGCCAGCCGCATCCGCTGGTTCTTCCAGATCAGCCAGTTGGCATTCGCCCCGGTGCTGACGACGACGCCGACGGACGGGTCGAGGGCCTCACCGCCGACCTTGCGCCCGCCGACCAGGGACACCACCGAGGCGGCGGTGCCGCCCTGCGGGTTCTGCCGCACGCACACCGACCACGGGCCGCCGACGAGCCGCTTGGCTTCGGGGACGGAGGCCGGCGCACCGGAGATGCCGATCATCGGGCCGCGCGCGAAGTCCGACAGGGACTTGGCCGAGACCGACTTCTTCTCGGGCGAGTTCCCGCCGCTGCCGCCGCCGGCCAGTGAGGCCGCGAGCTTGGCGGAGGTGTAGTTGGCGACCGGGCACAGGACGTCCTTCTGGGCGCCCTTCGGGGTGCACCAAACGTAGAGGGCGCCGGTCTCCTTCTCCATGAGGACGACGCCCTTCTGCTCCAGCCCGCTGCTGCCGCCGCCGACGAGCAGGCCGATGATGCCGAACACGGCGGCGACCAGGACGCCGACCATGATCCCGGCGAAGGTGCCGACGTTCATCTTGCGCAGCGGCTGCTCGGGGTAGTCGGGCTCCCCCAGGACCAGCGCCTGGGAGGCGCGGTGGGTCATCAGGCGGTGCGCCTGGAGCAGATCTCTCTTCGTCTGCATTGCGGCTCCTCCCTCGTCAGCCCACCACGGTGCGGACGTAGTCGAAGACGCCCGCGACGCCGAGCGCGAGCGGTACCAGCGCCACCACCAGGATGATTTCCAGGATGTCGCCCGCGCGGCCCCAGAACGGGGTCAGCCGGTTGCCGGGCAGCCACATGCCGACGCCCGCCGCGATGCCCGACACGACCAGCGTCGGCACGAGGACGATGGCGAGCAGCATCATCTGGGAGTCGATGTCGAACGCGGTGGCGACGGCGAGCGTGCCGAGCCCCGCGACCCCGGGGATGAGGAGCCACAGCTTCTGCGCCCTGGCCCGGAAGATCCGGGCGCGCAGCAGCACGGTGAAGGCCAGGACGACGCACATGACCGGGCTCACCCAGCCGCCGTCGAAGGACAGCGGGACGACCGCGCCGAGGGTGGCCAGGCCGATCGCCGACACGCCCCCGGTCACGAACCGGTCGGCGACCGCCGTCCGGCTCAGCAGGGCCTGCCCGTCGACCATCAGCGTGTCCCGGCGCAGGTCCTCGGCGCTGCCCGGCACCGGCGGCAGCTGCACCCGCGCCAGCTTGAACGCGACGCCGGGCAGCAGCGGGGTCAGGGCGAGCGCCACCGTGGCGGTGACGGCGGCGATCCCGGCGGCGTCCATGTCGAAGCTCAGCGAGATCCCGCTGTTGATCGTGCCGAGCAGCGCGGCGATCGCGATCCCGTAGAAGACCGGCAGCCCGTCCGCGATGGCGATGCCCGCCACCGTCGCCGCCAGCACGACCGCGCCGAAGCCGGCGACCAGGTGGAGCGCGCCGATGTCGGTCAGCGCGTCGTCGCGCAGCGGGCCGAGCAGGCCGGCGAGGAACGCGTACGGCAGTGCCGCGTAGCCGATCGCCGCCCCCGCGCCGGCGTCGCCGACCGCGCGGGACAGCACGATCGCGGCGCCCAGCAGCAGCAGGCAGACGCCGCCCGCGACGGCGGCCGAGGCGATCCAGGACGGGCCCGCCAGCAGCAGGGTCAGCGCCCCGACGACCAGCCCCGCCACGCCCCAGCCGAGGGCGAACTTGCGGGTGGAGTCCTGGCGCCAGCGTCCCGGCCGGTCCCTGACGCCGGTCGCGACGACGTCCGGGACGTCGTCGAACACCATGTCGGGGATCTGCGCCATCCGCGGACGCAGATAGATGAGGTCTCCGTCGCGGAGACCGGCCTGGGAGGGGGTACTGGCCGGGTCGAACGGCGCCTCGTCGAGCTTCTGCAGCACCCACCCACCGTGCGCCAGTCCCGAGTCGGCGAGATTCTGGCCTGCGTAGCGCAGCATCGTGGGGTACAGCTCGGCGAAGGTGGCGTCGGCCGGCAGCGCGATGTCGACCCGCCGGCTCGGTCCTACGACCGTGATCCGGCAGAGGTCAGCTCCTGGGAGCGCACTCAAGACTTCCTCGCAAATCTTCCTGTGTGCGGACGGGGGGCGGGCACCTGCGTGGAGCCCTGCGGGGGCGCCTCGTACGCCGGGGATGCTCATGCGTCGTGGTCAGGGGAACCCGCCAACCTTAATCTCATCCTGTGTCCGGCGGGAACCCGGAATGTCAACCCCTGAGATGGCTGCAACTAGCACGTCAGTACCGATGCCTCTACGATTCGTACGATTCCAGTAACGGTACGACCACGCGATTCGGTATGCAGCAGGGCGCCCGCGAGCCGGTGCGCACCCCGCCTGGTGCGTTTGGGAGGGACGGTTAGCGTGAGCACGGACATCGTCCGGCGGAAAGAGCGGCGCAAGCCTCCGGCGATGCCGCGGGGCGAGATCCTCATGGAGCCGCCGCCCGAGTTGCCGGAGCTGATCCCGCAGGGCTTCCAGGCGGTCATGACGTACCTGCCGATGCTGGCGGGCTCCGGCGCCATGGTCATGATGATGGCGGGCCGCGGCGGCGGGACGATGCAGTACGTGGCGGGCGGCATGTTCGCCGTCTCCATGTTCGGCATGATGCTCGGCCAGGTCGGCCGCAACAGCGGTGAGCGCAAGGTCAAGCTGAACAACGAGCGCCGCGACTACCTGCGCTACCTGGGGCAGGTCCGCAAGAAGGTCCGCAAGGCGGCCAAGCAGCAGCGCGAGGCGCTGGAGTGGGCGAGCCCCGACCCGGGTTCGCTGTGGTCGCTGGCGATGAGCGCGCGGCTGTGGGAGCGGCGCCCGTCCGACGACGACTTCCTCCAGGTGCGGCTGGCCAGCGGCGCGCAGAAGCTCGCGGTGCAGCTGATCGCGCCGGAGACGAAGCCGATCGAGGACCTGGAGCCGATGACGGCGGGCGCGCTGCGCCGGTTCATGCGCACCCACGCGAACGTGCCGAACCTGCCGATCTCGCTGTCGCTGCGGTCGTTCTCCCGGATCGTCCCGGGCGGCGACCCGGAGGCCGTGTACGGGATGATCCGGGCGCTCATCACGCAGATCGCGGCGTTCCACTCCCCCGACGACGTGCGCATCACGGTGTGCGCGTCGCGCGAGCGGATGCCGTGGTGGCAGTGGGTGAAGTGGCTCCCGCACAACCTGCACCCCACCGAGAAGGACGCGGCCGGCCCGGTGCGGCTCATGGCCGAGAGCATGACCACGCTGGAGTCGATGTTCGGCCAGGCGGTCAAGGACCGGCCCCGCTTCCAGCCGGGGCTGTCCCAGGACGACCTGCCCTACCACATCGTGATCATGGACGGCGGGCAGGCGTCCTACGACTCGCAGCTCGCGGCCGAGGGCGTCGAGGGCGTCTGCATCATCGACCTGACCGGGTCGGTCGCGCCGACCCCGGAGCCGACGATGCTGCGCCTCGCCGTCACCAAGGAGCAGGTCGGCCGCCTCACCAAGGACCGCACGGGCAAGGACGTCGGCACCCGCATCGGCAATCCCGACTCCATCACGCTCCAGCAGGCCGAGTCGCTGGCGCGCCAGCTCGCCCCGCTGCGCGCGAGCGAGGCGTCCGGCCCAATGGAGGACGCGCTGTCCGGCGCCACCACGGTCACCTCGCTGCTCGGCATCGAGAACCCGTTCAACGTCAACCCCGCCGAGACGTGGCGGCCGCGGCCGCCGCGCAACCGGCTGCGGGTCCCGATCGGCGTCGACACCGACGGGCGGCCCGTCCACCTGGACATCAAGGAGTCGGCGCAGGGCGGCATGGGCCCGCACGGGCTGTGCATCGGCGCCACCGGTTCCGGTAAGTCGGAGGCGCTGCGCACCCTGGTGCTCGGGCTCGCGGTGACGCACTCGTCCGAGGTGCTCAACTTCGTCCTCGTCGACTTCAAGGGCGGCGCGACGTTCCTGGGGATGGACAACCTCCGGCACGTCTCCGCCATCATCACGAACCTTGAGGACGAGCTCCCCCTGGTCGACCGCATGTACGACGCGCTGCACGGCGAGATGGTCCGCCGCCAGGAGTACCTGCGCTCGCAGGGCAACTACGCCTCGCTGCGCGACTACGAGAAGGCCCGCGAGCAGGGCGCCGACCTGAAGCCGATGCCGACGCTGTTCCTGGTGCTGGACGAGTTCTCCGAGCTGCTGTCGGCCAAGCCCGAGTTCGCCGACCTGTTCGTCATGATCGGACGGCTGGGCCGGTCGCTGGGCGTGCACATCCTGCTGGCGTCGCAGCGCCTGGAGGAGGGCAAGCTCCGCGGCCTGGACACCCACCTGTCGTACCGGATCGGCCTGCGGACGTTCTCCGCGCAGGAGTCCCGCGTCGTGCTGGGCGTCCCGGACGCCTACGAGCTGCCGTCCGCCCCCGGGCACGGCTACGTGAAGTTCGGCACCGAGTCGATGACGCGGTTCCGCGCCGCGTACGTCTCCGGACCCGCCAGCGAGGACCTGCAGCCCAAGGAGAAGGCCGGGCCGCAGGTCGTCAAGCAGATCGTCCCGTACATCCCCGACTACATCCGCCCGCACCTCGTCGAGAACCCGCAGGACCAGCAGCAGAACCAGCAGAACGAGTCGCAGGCCAGCCTGTTCGACGTGGTGGTCGGCCAGCTGGAGAACCACGGGCCGCCGGCGCACCCGATCTGGCTGCCGCCGCTGGACGCGCCGCCCACGCTGGACGAGCTGCTGCCGACCCTCGCCGTCGTCCCGGGGCACGGCCTGACGACGCAGCACGAGGGCTGGCGGAACCGGCTGCACGCGATCGTCGGCATCGCCGACAAGCCGTTCGACCAGCGCCGCGACCCGATGTACGTCGACCTGTCCAGCGCGGCGGGCAACGCGGGCATCGCGGGATCGCCGCAGACCGGCAAGTCCACGATGCTGCGGACGCTGATCGCGTCCCTGGCGATGACGCACACGCCGCAGCAGGTGCAGTTCTACTGCCTCGACTTCGGTGGCGGCACGCTCGCGGCGCTGTCGGACATGCCGCATGTCGGCGGGGTCGCGAACCGGCTGGACGCCGACCGCGTCCGGCGCACCGTGGCGGAGGTCACCTCGCTGCTGGAGCAGCGGGAGCGCGAGTTCGCCGAGCGCGGAATCGACTCGATGCCGACCTACCGGCGGATGCGGGCGTCCGGCGAGATCACCGGCGACGGCTACGGCGACGTGTTCCTCATCGTGGACGGCTGGATGACCCTCCGGCAGGACTACGAGAACCTCGAACCGACCATCACGGACCTGGTGGCGCGCGGCCTGGGCTACGGCATCCACGTGGTCTCCACGGTCAACAAGTGGTCGGAGTTCCGGATGAACGTCCGGGACCTGTTCGGCACCAAGCTGGAGCTGAAGCTCGGCGACCCGTACGAGTCGGAGATCGACCGCAAGCTGGCCGGGAACGTCCCGGAGGGCAAGCCGGGCCGCGGCCTGACCCGTGAGGGCCACCACTGCCTGACGGCGCTGCCAAGGCTGGACGGCGACAGCAACGACACCACGCTCGCCGAGGGCGTGAAGCACATGGTGAACGCCATCGCCTCCAACTGGAGCGGCCCGGGTGCGCCCAAGGTCCGGATGCTGCCGGCCGTGCTGCCGGCCGCGTCGCTGCCGAGCGCGGCGGAGAGCGGCTCGCGGATCCCGATCGGCATCGACGAGGAGTCGCTGTCGCCGGTGTTCCTGGACTTCGCGTCCGACTCGCACTTCCTGATGATCGGCGACACCGAGTGCGGCAAGTCGAACCTGATGCGCATGATCACCGGCGGGATCATCGAGCGGTACACGCCCGACCAGGCCCGGATGATCTTCATCGACTACCGGCGGGCGCTCCTGGACGCGGCCAACACCGAGCACCGGATCGGCTACGCGGCGTCCTCGGCCGCCGCGCAGGGCCTGGTCAAGGACATCGTCGGCGCGCTGCAGGCCCGGCTCCCACCGGCCGACCTCACCCCCGACCAGCTGCGGGACCGGTCGTGGTGGACGGGCGCCGACCTGTACCTCATCATCGACGACTACGACCTGGTCGCCACGTCCAACAACCCGGTCGCCCAGCTGGCCGAGCTGCTCCCCCAGGCCCGCGACATCGGCCTGCACGTGGTCGTGTCCCGCGCGTTCGGCGGCTCCGGCCGCGCCATGTACGATCCGGTCCTCCAGCGCATCAAGGAGATGGGCTCGCCCGGCCTGCTGATGTCCGGCAACAAGGACGAAGGGGTCGTGCTCGGCAACATCAAGGGGCACTCGCTGCCGGTCGGACGCGGCTACTTCATCAACCGCCGCAACGGCACCCGCCTCATCCAGACCGCACACCAGGAGTAGGAGGAATCGATGGCCGAGTTCAGCCTCGGGCCGGAGTTCGAGCGCTACCAGCGCGACATGCAGGAGCAGATGGGCGACTTCAGCAAGATGCAGGAGTCCATCAAGGCCGCCGTCGGCCGGGGTGAGGCGGCCGACGGCCGCGTCATCGCCGAGTACAAGGCGGAGGGCGGCCTGACCAAGCTCGAACTCGACCCCCGCGCGATGCGGCTGCCGGCCGTGGAGCTCGGCGAGGAGATCCGCACCGCGGTCAACGCCGCCGCGCAGGACTTCCAGGCCAAGGCCCGTGAGGCGAGCAAGGCGATGTTCGACGTGCCGGACGACCCGGCGAAGGGCATGGACCCGTCCAAGGCCCTCGCGTCCCTCGACAAGATCGCCAACGGCTTCGCCGGGCAGATGCGGGACCTGGCGCGCGAGCTCGGACTCCAGCAGCAGCGCGCCAAGGAGGCCATGGACAACTACAAGGGCCCCGGCTTCCCCGGCCCGCGCTGACCCGTCCGGCTTCCCCGGTCCGGCCAGGGCGCCGCGGAACGGATTCCGCTAGCCGGTCTGCCGCCGCCCGCGTTCGGCGATGAGGCCGTCCATGAACGTCCGCAGCCGCCGGTAGTGGGCGGCATGGGTGTGCGCGAACTCCGGGTAGGGCTCGGGCGCGGCCGGGTCCGGGGCGAGGACGCCGGTCCGCCGCTCATCGTCGTGAACGATCATCGAGGCGATGGCGGCGGCCCGGAGAGGGGCCGGGGTCCGGTCCCGGAAGCGGACCAGGCGCCGCGCCATGGGAGCGCCGCGGCCGTCGTTGACCTGGGCGAACGCCGCGCCGTCCGCATCGAGCAGCGTGGTGTAGGGGCGCCGCCCGACCCGCTGCAGCGTCCTGCGCGCCGCGACGCAGGGGACGGTGCGGTTCCCGCTGTTGACGATCATCGACTTGGACCACTCGTACTGGTCGCCGTCCAGCCGGAGACCGTCCGGGTCGAGGACGTCGGCGTAGACGCGGTCGAAGAACCGCCACCCGCTGCGCGCGAACTGCCGTCCGTCCGGCAGGACCACCGCGAACGAGCGGCTCAGCCCGGCCCCGTTCGGCACGGTTCCGCCCGTCTGGATCTCGGCGCCGTCGATGAAGAACAGCGGCACGCCGTCCGGCGAGGCGACCTCGAACGCGTACCGGTGCGCGGTGGCGATCTGCAGGTCGAAGACCGCGCGCATGCCGTCGTCAGACCGCGGGTGGGAAATCTCACGGACCCGCGCGAGCGGCTCCCCGGCCGTGCCGGTGAGGGCGAAGTCCCCGTGCCGCCACCGATTCAGCAGCACGACGGGCGCGTCAAGCAACCCGGAGGCGGCGGGAAGGGACCAGCTTCCGTAGTCGGCCATCGGCCGCGCCGGAGACTGGACGACCTCCGGCTCGTCATACCGATACGGCAGCCTGCCCCGCTGGACACGGCCGGATTGGAAGGCGACCGCGGGAATGGCCAGGACGACCACCGTGCAGACGATCTGCCCGGCCGTGAACTCGTCGTCCACGGTTCCGAGAAGAACGGCCAGCACGCCGGCCACAAGCGAAAGGGACGTCCAGATACTGTGGCTGCCCGAAATCAGCACTGCGGCGCAGGCCAGAACGGCCAGGCCCGCATATCCGACCGCAATCTGACCCGACCACAGGGCCAGGCCCAGAACAGCCCATCCGATGGGGACGAGAAACCAGCCGCGCGGATCGGGCCGCCGCCACGCGTATGCCTTGTACTCGCCCTTCTCGGCCCTTCCCGCCGCCGGCATCAGAGGTCCCAGGGCGGGGTCTCGTCGGGCGTCTTGTCGGGCTTCTTCGTCGACCCGCCCACCTCCGCAGTGCCGTTGAGCGCGCCGCCCTGCACCTTTCCCTCCCAGTTGCCTTCTTTGTAGCCGCCCTCGACGCCGGCCTTTTCACCGGTATCACTGTTCTCGTAACCGGCACTGCCCGTCACGCTGTCCGGAATGAGCCCGTCGTTGCCGCCGGGCTTGCCCCATTCGAGTTTCCCGCCGCCCCCCACGGAGTGCCCCGTACCGCCGAACTCGTACTTCCCCTTGTACTCCAGGTCGCCGCCCGTCACATGGCCGTTGTTCACGATGGCGTGACCGTTCAGCTCGTGCTCCATCGGGCCGACGCCCACCTTGCCGCCTCCGCCGACGCTCCAGGCGCCCTCGCCGTCCCGGTCCGCGTCCAGGTCGATCTCCTTCAGGGGGAACGAGGGCTTGCGGTCGGCCGGGTCGCCGCGACTGAGGAAGGCGAGCCCCGCGTTGATGCCGTCCTGGGCCAGGTTCACCAGGGCGGTCTTCCCGCCGTTCTTGAACGCCTCGTCGAAGGCGGCCTTCGCGTACTGGTTGCCGTGCTGGCTCTGCAGGTCGGCGACGAGGCTGGCGCTACCGGTCAGGGCGGCGCCGGCCATCACACCCATAACGCCCAGCGCGGCGGTGGCGACCGTCGTGATCGAGTACGCGGTCGCCGCCAGCCCCTCGCACTCCAGCGTCAGCAGCGGGTCGAGCGCCGCCAGGGCGAGCGCGTCGAGCCAGGTCGCCATGCCCATCGCGAAGACGGCGTAGCCGAACAGCGTCCAGGCCAGGACGGTGAGGGTGATGCTCACCGCCATGCAGAAGTTGTGCAGGTAGTCGAGCTGCAAGGAGTACTCGTCGACGGTGCTCTCGTACCGGTCGCGGTCCTGCGCCGACCAGGTCTGCTCGGGCAGCGCGGCGACCAGGTCCCGCAGCTCGGTGGCCGCCTTCTGCAGGTAGTCCGCGGCGTTGTCCCAGCCGTACGCCGCCTTCATGATGTTCTGCGGCTTGCCCGAGCACAGCTTGAACTCGAAGGCGATCATCAGCGCGGGCGGCAGCGTCACGGCCGCGCCCGCCATGGTGATCGCCGCCGTCATCATGGCCTCGGCGCTGCCGACGATCCCGGCCTGGACGCCGCCGCCCGTCGAGGCTCCGACCGCGCCGCCGAGAACGGCGCCGGCCCCGGCACCGCCTGCCGCCGTCCTGCCCACCGACCCGCTCGGGGCCGCGCCGCCACCCGATCTGCCGTGCCCCACGGCTCCTCCGCTCTCGCCCGGTCCCGGACGCTACTTGGCCGTGTTCGACTGCTCCGCCTGATGCCAGGTGAGCGCCGTCTCCCCGAGCTTCTTGGCCATCTCGTCGGCTTCCTTCTTCTGCGCGCTGACGTCCTCGAACGCGAATTGGGCGGCGATCGGGTAGCCCATCGCGGCGCCGAAGAGCGTGATGCTGAAGTCGCCGCCTTCGAGATTGGCGACCCCGTCCTCGCCCAGTTTCTTCTTGGCGGCGTCAAGCAGCGTGACGACCCGGTCCTCGACCATCTGCCCGTGCATTTTGATGCCGTGCGGATCGACCCGTACGCCGCCCATTGCGCCACCCACTTTTCCCGGTCGAATGGATCGGCGCCGATGCGCATCGCGCGTGATCCCGGGCCGCCTTTTCACCACTCCGTTTGCCGAGACGGATGGTAGGGGACGCCTCCGGCCGCACTCCACCCGCGGTAATGCGCATCAATGATACTGACACCTTACGGCCAAAAAGGACGACCAACCCGATAACGGATGTACCACCCCGCATGCAGCGCAAAGTGGTCAGACAAGATTGCATACGGGTCACGGGCCCCAGGTTCGGGCCGGACAACTCGCGATAACGGTCCGGCCCGAACCGGTTAAGGACACCAACCCGACTGTCAGGCAACGATGACCGACCGTGTCACTTGGACGCAGAGTCACTCGCCCCAGGGGACGGTCAGGTGGCGGGGGTCATCAGCTCCACGCCGACCAGGGACGCGAGGACCAGCGTGTGCAGCGGCTCGGGAAGCGGCTGGTGGACGCGCATCGAGCGGCGGCGCCTGCGGTCGTTGTAGGGCGAGACGTCGGTCGCGACCCGGGCGATCTCCGTGCCGGACGCGTCGGTGACGGCGCCCTCCGCCTTCGGGTCGCGCAGCCCGGGGCCGGTCAGCGTCGCCAGCGGCCGCTGCTGCGCGTCCAGGAGGGTGTACCGGCCGCCGCTCTTCCCGGACATCAGCGAGAAGACGCCCTTGACGCCGCCGGTGGCGACGGCGATGGAGCCGATCAGGCCGCCGGCCGCCGCCACGACGAACGCGGGCTGCGGACGCATCGGGTCGTTCGTCCGGTCGACGTAGAAGTACGGGGAGCCGTCCGGCGCGGCGACGCAGACGACGACGCGGGTCTCGTCGTACTGCGCGTGCGGGTCCGCGTACGGCACCGAGGACCCCTGGTCCTGGCGCTGAACGGGGACGCGGGCGGCGTTGGCGAGCACCTCGTCCCCGTCGCGGAACACGTAGGAGCGGGACGGGCCCGGCTCGTCCATCGTCCAGGCCAGCGCCTCGTAGAGGGTCGGCACATCAGCTCCGGGTCAGGTCGAACGCGAACGGCGAGGCGACGATCAGCGTGTGCAGCGGCTCGGGCAGCTGGTACCCGAACTGGAGCTCGTACTCGTCCTTGTGGAAGCCCTCCCGCACGTCGAGGTGCGCGATGGCGGTGCCGTTCATGTCCGTGTAGTCGCAGGCGACGGGCCGCCACTGCCGGTTGTCGTTCTGCGCGCTGTTCATCCGCAGCGTCCAGTCGAGCGCGCACAGCGGGCGGTCGGCGCCGTCCAGCAGGAGGTGGCGCATCTTCGGCCCCATCGCGCCGATGACCGCGCGCAGGGTCCCGCCGCCGATGCCGTGCGCGGCGGCCTGCTGCGCGGCGCCCACCCGGTCGTCGGCCATCCGGCCGAGCACGGTGCCGTCGGGGGCGACGACCGCGACCGGGGAGCCCTCCTGCCGGTCGACGTAGAACCCCGGCGTCCCGTCCGCCAGGAAGACCTGGAGGACCAGCCGCGCGTCGCCCACGCCCGACCCGAACACCGACATCAGCCCCTTGCGGGGCTTCGGCCCGGAGACCTGCGAGGCGCGGCCGAGCGGCTGCCCTGCCGTGTCGCTGATCTCGAACTCGAGCTGGGACGACTGCTGCCTGATCTGCAGTGCCGGCACGTCGAACATGGGCGGCCTCCTGGCTCAGCGCCGGCGGCCCGGCGGCTTCGTCTCTACTTGTCCCACGGCGGTGTCTCGTCGCCGGCCTTGCCCGTCCCGAACGGGGTGTCGACCGAGCCGGACGTGGACGTGTTGCCCTTGCCGTCGTAGTTGACGGTGCCGGAGTCCTTGATGACGTCGCCGCCGTTGACCTGGACGCTACCGGACCCCGAGACCTTGCCCTGGCCGGTCTCGAAATCGTGCTCGCCCTCGACGCCCACCTTCGCGCCGGCGTTCGCGTTGGGCACCTCCGGGCCGCCGGGCGTGGTGGACGACGATCCGGGGGTCTCGATGCCGGCGTTGGCCCCGTACTTGATGCTGCCGCTGTTGCCCTGGCCGATGCCGTCCTCGTCGGTGTACTCGACGTTGCCGTCGACGCTGGCGCCGCCCGCGGTCTTGACGCCGCCGGACACATCACCGCCGGCGAAGCCGTGGTCGCCGTACTTGACGTGGCCGCCGCCGGTGATCTCCGTCCCGCCGGGGGCGGTGTAGGTGGCGCCGCCGCCGACGTTCCAGGTGTGCTCGGCGTTGCGGTCGGCGTCGAGGTCGACGTTGGAGATGGGCAGGCCCTTGCCGCTGGGGCCGCGCCCGGCGAAGGCGAGGCCGCCGTTGATGGCGTTCTGCCCGAGGTTGGCGAGGGCGGCGGCGGAGCCGGTGGCCTCCGCGGTCATGAAGTCGTCCAGCGCCTGGTCGTTGCCCTTGAACGACTCGGCGACCGCGGCCAGGAACGACCCGCCCTGGAACACGATGGCCGCCATCTGCGCGGCCGCCGCGAGGATGCCGGTGGCGACGATCGTGACGGTCAGGCAGGTCGCGGCGATCGCCTCGCAGGCGGCGGTGATCTCCGCGGTGATGATGCCGGCGAGGGCCGCCGCGGCGACGGCGGCGAGCGCGGCCAGGAACGTTCCCATCGCGATCGCGAAGACCGCGTAGATGAACAGCGCCCACGCGAACCCGATCAGCGCGATGCTGACGGCCTGGCAGTAGGTGTGCAGGATGTCGAGCTGCTGGCAGAACTCCTGGACCTTCTGCTCGTAGGCGGGACGGTCCTCGGCGGTCCAGTCCTTGGCCGAGATGGCGGAGGAGCCCTGCTGCAGCAGGTTCCGCGTCTCCTCGATGGCCTGGGCGGCCTTGTCCCACTCCTGGCCGGCCTTCTCCAGGTTGACCGGGTTGCCCTTGCTCAGCTTGAACTGGACCGCGATCATCACGGCCGGCGGGAGGATGAACTGGGCGATGCCGACCTCGGTGTCGGCGGTGCCCATGAGGGTGTCGTAGGAGTTGAATGCGCTCATGGAGGCGCCCCCGATCTGCTCAGACGTACTTGATCGTGCTGGCCGTCTCCGCGCCGCCGTAGTTCTTCGCCGCGGTGCCGAGGTTCTTCGCGAATCCGTCGAGCATCTCGAGGTGGGTGTTCAGATCCTCGTAGACGAACTGCAGGCCCATGGGATAGGCCATGGACGCCAGCGTGCCGGTGACGCTGAAGTCGCCGCCCTCGACCGTCCCGTTGTCGTTCAGGCCCTTGCGCGCCTTCTCCAAGGCGGGCTTGACCGTGTCCGTGATCTCCTTGCCGTGCGCCTCGATCCGCGCCGGGTTCACAGAGACTTCGCCCACACCGCAGCCTTTCGCTCGTCCGGCCGCGCCCACCCGTGTTCGCGCGCGGCATCCGCCCGCGCGCCGCCCGGCCGGGGAGCCTGGCCGGCGGAACACACGGCCCCGTCGATACCGCAGGATAGGTCATCTTGTGCTGGGACGGCAGTACACCCAGTGAACTCGTCATAACTCCGCTTACGTCCTCTAAAGTCGTGTCGGGTGAAAGGAGTCCCCGGGATGAGATGGACCGCGGTCGCCGTGCTGGCCGGTTGCCTGGCTCCCCTGTGCGCAGCACCGGTCGCGCACGCGGCGCCGCTGGCCCCGGCCAACTGCCAGCCGCCCGCGAGCGTCATGACCAAGCAGAAGCTCGTGGAGAACGGGCAGCCGTGGGCGCAGAAGATCCTGAACATCGACGCCGCGCACGAGCGCGCCACCGGCCGCGGCGTCAAGGTCGCGGTGGTGGACAGCGGCGTCACCGCGGCGAACCCGCAGCTGGCCGGGCAGCTGCTCAAGGGCGTGGACCTGACGAAGACCAGCGCCGCGGACTGCCTCGGGCACGGCACCTGGGTGGCCGGGATCATCGCCGCCAAGCGGGGCGTGAGCCCGTTCGCCGGCGTCGCCCCCGACGCGAAGATCATTCCGATCAAGTTCGCGGCCAAGGCCGAGGGCGTCGACAGCGGCCTCGCCGCCAAGGGCATCGACGAGGCCGTGCAGCTCGGCGCTGACGTCATCAACGTCTCCACCCAGTCGATCGGGGACGACCCCCGCCTGCGCAAGTCCGTGGAGAGCGCGCTCGCCAAGGGCGTCGTCATCGTCGCCGCGGCCGGCAACATCGACCCGAAGAAGGGCACCGTCCCCGGGCTGATGTACCCGAGCGCCTACCCGGGGGTGATCTCGGTCGGCGCCGTCGGCCAGGACGGGAAGGTCAGCACGTTCTCCAACCCCGCGACGCCCGTCTCCGTCATCGCGCCCGGCAAGGACATCGTGACCACGGCACCGGACGGCGGCTACGCCGTCGCGGCGCAGGGCACGAGCTTCGCCACCCCGTTCGTCGCCGGCCTCGCCGCGCTGATCGAGCAGCTCTACCCGAACCTCACCCCGGCGCAGGTCAAGCAGCGGATCGAGGGCACCGCGGAGGGCAGCAAGGGCACCGGCAGCGGGCACGGCATGATCAACCCGTTCGAGGCGCTGACCGCGGTCGGCGTCGCGGGCGACGGCAAGGCCGGCGCCGCCGGCCCGCCGGTGAAGATCGCCATGCGGGACGACGCCGACTCCACCACCCGTGCCGTCGCCCTCGGCATCGGCGGCGGCGCGCTCGGCGTCGCCGCGCTGGTGGCCGCGGGCGGGATGCTGATCCCGGCCGGCCGGCGCCGCGGCTGGCGTCCCGGCTACGTCGCCCCGATCGCCGAGACCGAGGACGACTAGCGAGCGCCTGCGCGTACTTTTTGAGCACGTAATACCATCTGGCGGATGCAGTCCACCGCGCCGGTCCCTCCGCCGCCGGCAGACCAGGAGCGGCGCGCACCGGCGCGGCGCTGGGTCGTGCCGGTCTCGGTCGCGGTCGCGGTGGCGGTCCTCGCGCCGGTGCTGTGGGTGGCGGGCGGGTTCAAGGAGACGCCGAAGCAGCCCGGCAAGCCGGCGGGCAAGGCGCTCGACCTCGGATTGTTCAGCGTCACCGTCCATGACGCGCGGGCCGGGCTCGCCGACGGGCAGTTCGGCGCCGCCAAGGAGCGGTACCTGATCGTGCGGATGCGGGTCCTCAACAAGGGCAAGGAGACCGTCTCGCTGAGCGACGGCGGCCTGAAGGACGGCGTCGTCGCGCGCACCGCGGCCGGGAAATGGGTCGAACCGGACCGGTTCGAGGGGGTCGCGGGCGGCACGGCGACGAGCACGACGCAGCCGGGACTGCCCGTGGAGGCGTCCGCGATGTGGAAGCTCGGCCAGTCGGAGGTGCCCGCGAAGCTGACCGTCGGCCTGCGCATGTGGAAGTACGACCACGGGTTCACCGACACCGCGTTCAACTGGCTGCCCGACAAGGCGGACGACGCCCTCGCCGGCCGCCTCGCCCTCCCGGTGGGCCGATGAACGCGCGCGAAGTGCTCCTGCGCGGCGGCGCCGGCATCGGCGGGACGCTCCTGCTCGCCGGCGCGATGTGGCTGCACACCGTCCATCCGAAGGTCGAGGCGTCGCTCCTCGACCCGATCCGGACCGGCGGCTCGATCGGCGAGGAGATCGACGCCGGCGACTTCAGCGTCCGGGTCGACAAGGTGGAGGCGGCGCGGTCGCTGGCACCGCAGCTGAGCTTCGGCAACCACCCGCCGACGGGGACGGACGGCGTCTACCTCATCGTGCGGATCCGGGCGACGAGCCGCGACGAGCCGCTGGAGCTCAGGTCGGCGACGCTGGAGACGCCCGGCGGCTACACCTTCGACGACGACCCGCGGACCGGCGCCGGGACCGGCGCCCAGCCGACGTTCGAGCCGATGATCTGGACGTCCGCCACGTTCCTGTTCGAGGTGCCGAAGGACCGGGTCGAGGGCGCGCACCTCGTCGTCGGCACCGGCGGGCTGCTGCCGCAGCTGTCCGCCGCGGCCGACGTCGACCTCGGGCTGAGCAAGGACCGCGCGGCCGGACTGGTCCGCGCGGCACCCGAGCGCTTCAAGGTCGAGACGGGGAGCCCGTGACGGCCTCCGACACGAGACCTGACGGCATCCCGCTGCCCGGACGGTCCGGCATCCGCCCCAGGGACAGGCGCATCGTCGAGGCGATCGCGCTCGTGTGCGCGGTGTCGGCGCTGCTCGTCCTGCAGTGGAAGGACGAGGACGGCAACGTCCGGAAGAACCTGAAGCCGCCGGAGAAGGTCACCACCGTCGCCGAAGGGCAGATCGGCGAGCTGGTCGGCGCGCAGTGGAAGATCTACGGCCGGGCGACGGGCGAACCGCTCGGCGCGAAGCCGCAGGGCGACGTGACCGAGCTGCGGCTCAAGCTCGCCGTCCGCCCGTCGGACGCGGCCAGCGCCAAGGCGGTCGGCTCGTACGGGCTCGGTTTCCGGCTCCATGACGGCGACGGCCACGAATGGAGCGCGACCGCGCTGAAGACGGGCGAGCCCAGGGCGGGTGTCGCCATGGGCTTCACCGTCAGGGGGACGGTGCCCCGTGCCAAGGCGGACGAGCTGGAGCTGGAGATCCAGGCACCGAAGACGGCACGGAAACCCGGGGGCGCACAGCCTTCGCTGCGGTTCTCGCACTGACCCGCGCCATCACCAGGTTGAACGCCGCCGCGAGCAGGCAGATCCGCAGGATCTCGAACACCAGGCCCGTCCCGTAGCCGACGAAGGGCATCACCGGGACCCACCAGGTGACCTCGTGCGGGCCGATCACCTCGTACACCAGCCGGGTGGCGGCGTCCTCCCCCACCTGCAGCCCGGTGAACAGCAGGCAGAACGTGGCGAACGGCATCATCCCGGACCGCCGGACGAGCCGCAGCCCGTACCAGGCGGGCAGCCACATCTCCCGGAACCCGCGGGTGAGCAGCTCGTGCGGGCTGCCCGCCCGGTCGATGCCGCCCGCGCTGGCCAGCCGCCGCGCCGTCCGGCTGCCGCCGAGCACGACCCGCTCGTCGGCCGCGTCCAGCCCGAGGATCACCCCGGCGATCACCAGCAGGATCAGCGCGCCGAGCACCGCGTCCTTGAACGGCCCCCACAGCCCGAGGACGGGACCGGCCGTGCCGTTCACCCACGCCCAGACCTCGCGGCCGGTGAGCCAGTCGACGCCCTTGCTGCGCAGATGGTCGATCGTGAAGATGCCGAACAGCGCGAAGTTCACCTCAAGGAAGGCGACGAGCGCGCCGATCGCGCGCGGCAGCCGCTCCTCCAGCCGCCACTCCGCCAGCACCTTCAGCAGGAACAGGCCCGCGGTGAGGCCGATCGCGAGACCGACGTGCTTCTCCATCGACAGCAGCAGCCCGACGCCCTCGATCTGCCCCTGGATGCCGCCCTCGGCGAACCCGCGGCTCGCGGCCATGTCGGCGAACTCGCGGGCGTCGTCCGCCTGCCGCCCCCACGCCAGGTAGAAGATCACGAACGGGAGGGCGGCGCGGCCGATCGCGCCGATCACCGACTCCTCGTTCCCCACCGCCCACGGCGTCAGGCCGCCGCCGGACTCGCGGGCGTGCACGACGTCCAGTCCCTCCCGGACGCTGTGCACCATGAGCACCGTCACCGTCAGCGTGATCACCACGAGGAGGCCGACGGTGGCGATCGGCGCGGCGGTCGCCGCCGCGCCCTTCATCGTGCCGAGCTTGTAGCCGCCGTACATCGCGCCGTAGCGCAGCAGCTCCCCCGTCGTGAACCACAGGGCGAGCGGCAGGACGAACCGTCCCGCGAGCTTCAGCGCGGCCCACGGGAGGATCAGCGGCGAACGTGCAGACAACCAGGACATCGGGCCCGATCGTAACGAACCCCGCCGTCCCCGGTGGGGTGGGACGGCGGGGTTCGCAGCGGAAGGGCCGGACGTCAGATGGCGACCTCGAGGCCGGCGACCGTGCCGGTCTTCGCGGTGATCGCGTTGTCGATGCTGACACCGCCGGCCGCCAGGACGCGCACCGTCCAGTCGCCGTCGGCGGCGAAGAACCGGAACACGCCCTCGTCGCCCGTGACCACCTCGGCGGTGAACTCGCCGGACGAGTCGAGCAGGCGGGCGTAGGCGCTGGACACCGGGGTCCCGTCACGGGTGACGGTGCCCTGGATGACGGCCTCGTTGGTGAGGTCGACGGTCGCGGGAAGATGCGCCGTCTGCTCGGGCGCTGCGCAGCCCTGGGTCATTGCTCCTCCATGTGGTACTGCGGGCAAGTCTGGATTCTGCGTGGACTTACTTGGCGGCGCCGAGTTCGATCGGCACGCCGACGAGCGAGCCGTACTCGGTCCAGGAACCGTCGTAGTTCTTCACGTTCTCCAGGCCGAGCAGCTCACGCAGCGCGAACCAGGTGTGCGAGGAGCGCTCGCCGATGCGGCAGTAGGCGATGGTGTCCTTGCTCAGGTCGACGCCGGCCTCGGTGTACAGCTCGCGGAGCTCGTCGTCGGACTTGAACGTGCCGTCGTCGTTGGCCGCCTTCGACCACGGGATGTTCGCCGCGGTCGGCACGTGGCCGGCCCGCTGCGACTGCTCCTGCGGCAGGTGCGCCGGGGCGAGCAGCTTGCCGCTGAACTCGTCCGGCGAGCGGACGTCGATCAGGTTCTGCTTGCCGATCGAGTCGACGACCTCGTCGCGGAACGCGCGGATCGCCAGGTCCTGCTCCTGCGCCTGGTACTGGGTTGCCGGACGGGTCGGGACGTCCTCGACCAGCTCGCGGGAGTCCAGCTCCCACTTCTTGCGGCCGCCGTCGAGCAGCTTCACGTTGCCGTGGCCGTACAGCTTGAAGTACCAGTACGCGTACGCGGCGAACCAGTTGTTGTTGCCGCCGTACAGGACCACCAGGTCGTCGTTGGCGATGCCCTTGCCGGACAGCAGCTGCTCGAACCCGGTCTTGTCCACGAAGTCGCGGCGGACCGGGTCCTGCAGCTCGGTCTTCCAGTCGATCTTCACGGCGCCACGGATGTGGCCCTTGTCGTAGGCGGACACGTCCTCGTCGACCTCGACGAGCACAAGGCCCGGGTCGTCCAGGTGCGCCTCGACCCAGTCGGTGTCCACCAGGACGTCGGAGCGGCTCATGCGGGAACCTTCCCTTCGGGGCTGTCTTTCTCGGTGCGGTCTTTCGCGGTGATGCGTCGGATGAGCAGGTACATCTCGCAGCCGAGGCAGAACCCGAACGCCGCGTTCAGGAACGCCGCCGCCAGCGCGAGGGCGGTGGCACCGATGCCGAGCCAGGTGATCCCCGTCGCGTACCCGGCCGTTCCCACCAGGGCGAACACGAGACCGACACCCTGCGCGAAGCGGGGCGCGGCCGCGTCCTCCAGTTCCCTGGGCGGAGCGAGCCGGGGCCGGATCAGCACTTTGAACACCAGTCCGTACGGGGCGTACCGGAGGCCGAGGAAGGTCGCGATGGCGAAGACGACGGCCTGAGCGGCGAGCAGTGCCCAGCTTCCGGTCACCAGCACCGCGACGAGAACGACCGTGGTGACGGACGCACCGAAGCGCGGCCCACGCGGATCGACCTGCATAGGGGTGCTCCTGGCGGAGTGGAAGCGTGCGTACGAGCTGGAAAGCGGAAATGCTCGGGGGCGGACGGGCTCGATGCCTCAGACCGTGCGACAGAGCGAGGCGGACACGCGGCAGAAGTCCACCGCGCGTCGCTTCGTGAGCAGCTGCTCTGTCCAATAACGCACGGACTCGATGTTAAGCAACAATCCACTCGCTGTCACTTCCGTCTCGCCTTGCGAGACAGTGACATTCGTCTTAGCGCAGGTCATCGAGGCGCGGCTCACGGTATGAATCACGGGATGGCCTCGCCCAGAGCCGCGATCACGTCCGGTTTGCGGGGCGCTCCGGTCGCGCGGCGGACGACGCGCCCGGCCTCGTCCAGGACGAGGACGGTCGGGGTCCGGACGATGTTCAGCCGGCGGACGAGATCGAGATGCGCCTCCGCGTCCAGCTCGACGTGCGCGACGCCGTCGACCATCGCGCTCACCTCGCCGAGGACGCGGCGGGTGGTGCGGCACGGCGCGCAGAACGCGCTGGAGAACTGCAGCAGCGTCGCCTTCTCGCCCAGTTCGGCGCCCATGTCGTCCGGCCGGACGGTCTCGCCCATCTCGCCGTCCTTCTCCCGCCGGGCGCGCAGCACGCCGTCACGGTGCCGCCTGACAAGGCCGAACACCGTGGCCGCGATGAGGACCGCCGCCGCGATCAATGCTCCGGTCATCGCGTCGAACAACCCCGGAGGCGCGCGACTTCTTCCCCGGTTCCGGCTCGCATCGGCCGTCAGGTGGGGAAGGTGAGCAGCGGCTGCCCGTCCAGCCCGACGACCTCGAACGAGAACAGCTGGCCGCGCGGGAACATCGTGGACCCGCGGTACTCGCCGTAACCCTCGTCGTACGGGACGTACCAGCTGCCGAGCGCGTCCCGGCGGCCGTCCCGCGCGATCACGAGCAGCCGGCAGTGCGACCCCTTCGGGACGCCGGCGAGGTGCAGTTCGACCTCCGTGCCCCACGCCTTCTTTCGGAGCATCACGTAGCCCTTGATGTTGCTCTTGGGGTTCGCGGCGGTGATCCGCTCGGCCCTGACCGCCGGCGTCACCGTCGACGTCGGCGGGGGCTTGGCGACGGTGCCGTCGTCCCCGGACGGGAACACGAAGCCGCCGAACAGCGCCCCGGCGACCAGCAGCAGGCACGCGGCGGCGGCGAGCGGGGCCCATCCGCCCCGTCCGCCGGCCAGGCGTCCCAGCGGTCCGAGCCATCCCCGCCGCCGCTCGGCCGCCCTGGTCAGCAGCCCGTCCAGCAGCTCGGGCGGCGGCCCGGCCATCTGGTCGAGCTGCCCCTCGTCGACCCGCCCGAGCAGCGCGGGCAGGCCGGCCATCCCGGCGAGCTCGTCCCGGCAGGCGGGGCAGCGCTCCAGGTGGGCCTCCACCTGGCTCCGCTCCCCGGGATCGAGCGCGCCGACCACGTAGACACCGAGCGCGGTGCGCACATCCGTGCAGTCGTTCATGGCGCCAACCCCCGCTCCTCCAATGCGAGTTTGAGCGCCCGCAGTGCGTAATACGTGCGGGACTTCACCGTGCCGGGCGGGATGCCCAGCGTCTTCGACGCCTCCGCCACCGACCGGCCCCGGTAGTAGGTCTCCACCAGGACCGCCCGGTGCGGCGCGCTGAGCCCGGCCAGCGCCTCCGCGACCGTCCAGGACTCCAGGGCCCGGTCGATGTCGTCCGAGCCCGCCGCGGTCATCATGACGTGCTCGTCGATGCCCGTCTCGGGCGGCCGCGCGCGCTTGGCCCGGTGCGCGTCGACCACCAGGTTCCGCGCGACCGTGAACAGCCACGGCCGGACGGGACGCCCCGCCAGCGCCTCCGGATGCTTCCAGGCGCGCAGCAGCGTCTCCTGGACGACGTCTTCGGCCTGGGGCCGGTCTCCGCCGGTCAGCCGCAGGACATACCCGAGGAGGGGACCCCCGTGCTCGCTGTACAGGGCGCGAAGCAAACCCTCATCCGCGGTCGGACCCACACCAGTGACACGTACGCCCTCACCGGCCGGTTCACCGGACGCCGCAGGTTCTATTTCTGGGCCGTCTATTTCTGCGCCTGCTGGAGATCGTTCAGCCGGACGTTCTCGGCGGTGGCCGCGACCCGCAGCCCCTCCGGCGTCGGCTCGATCTTGCTGATCCGCGACCCGACCGGCAGGTCGGCGACCGGGACGACCCAGGTGAGCTGCTGCTTCACCAGCGCCAGCGGGACCTGCGAGGCGCCGTTCGACCCGACCGACACGGGCGTGACCGCGATCCCCTTCGCCGTCGGCTTGACCTGGACGACCGCGGTGCCGGTGAGGGCCACGCCGAGGACGCTGCCGGTCAGGTCGACGGACAGGTCGTCGCCCTTCGGCCCGACCCGCTTGACCTCCTTCGGCGCCTCCTTCTTGATCACGTCGTAGGGGACGATCGCGGACGCGGTCGCGGTGCGCGCGGTGATGTTGGCCGCGCTGCCCTTCTGGACCTCCGACAGCGGCGCGTCCACGCCCCGCATGTCGACCTTGACGCCGGTGACGGTGACGCCCTGCTCCGTCCAGTCGCCGATGGCCACCTCGATGTGCTTGTACTCGCCCCCGACCGCCTGCGTCAGGAACGGGATGCCGTGGATCGTGACATCCGGCTGCTGCTGCAGGTTGTACTGCGCGGCCACCTGCTCACCGATCTTGTCCTGCGCGACCCGGACCCCGATCCGGTCCGCGGCGACCAGCACCACGGCCACGAGGATCAGCAGCACCACCAGTACTTTCCGCATGTCTCTCCTTCAGGCTGCGGCATGCGACCGCCACACCATAGTGCGCAAACGCGAGCCGAGGCGTCGCACCGGAGAATGACCGCGAAACCGGGAAAATCACCCCACTGACCTCAACCGCCGGCGAAGGGCGGCAGCACCTCCACGACCCCGCCCTCAGGCAGCCCCACGGACTCGTGCGGGCGCGTCCCGACCGGCTCCCCGTCGATGAGGAACGAACTGCGGCCCACGACCCGCGCGAACTCGCCGCCCCGCCCCTCCCGCTCCCGGGCCGCGGCGACCGCCTCCGCCAGCGTCCCGGCGTCGTACGGCTCCTCGTGCGTCCCCGCCGCCGCCTTGGCCGCCGCCCAATACCGCATCGTCCCCTTGGCCATGCCCTCAGCCTCTCATCCGCCACTGACACGGTCCGGCCAGGTCGCGCGGAGGCCACTCGGTTATGCTCAGGGGTGAGGGATCCGGGCGACGAGGCCATGGAGTTCATCTGCAAAGCCCTTCATGGCCGCCTCGTCCTTGAGCCGTCGGCCATGGGCCGGGCTGGAGGGTGAGCCGCCTGGGTCCTACGTCTTTTTGAGACGGGAGGCGGCATTTGAGCAGCTTGCTCCTGCTGACCAACGCGTTGGAGCCCTCCGACGAGGTCCTGCCCGCGCTGGGACTTCTGCTGCACTCCGTGCGCGTCGCCCCCGCCGAGGCGTCCGCGCTCATCGACGCGCCACCCGCCGACATCGTCCTGGTGGACGCCCGCCGCGACCTCGTCCAGGCCAAGAGCCTGTGCCGCCTACTGCGCACCACCGGCCTCGACTGCCCCCTCCTCGCCATCGTCACCGAGGGCGGCCTCGCCGCCCTCAGCCCGGAATGGGGCCTGGACGACGTCCTCCTCCAAACCGCGGGCCCCGCCGAGGTAGAGGCCCGCCTCCGCCTCGCCGTAGGCCGCGCCGCCGCCGGCGCCGACGCCGACGAGGTGCCGGGCGAGATCCGCAGCGGCGACCTCACGATCGACGAGGCCACCTACACGGCCCGCCTCCGCGGCCGCGTCCTGGACCTGACCTTCAAGGAGTTCGAGCTCCTGAAGTACCTGGCCCAGCACCCGGGCCGCGTCTTCACCCGCGCCCAACTCCTCCAAGAGGTCTGGGGCTACGACTACTTCGGCGGCACGCGCACCGTGGACGTCCACGTCCGCCGCCTCCGCGCCAAACTCGGCGCCGAGTACGAGTCGCTGATCGGCACCGTCCGCAACGTCGGCTACCGCTTCGTCCCCGACCACCGCCCCGGCGACACCGAAGAAAAGACCCCCGCACCCGCCTGACCCCTCTCGTGGGCGCGAGGGAACGGATCCATCTGCACACGACCACCCAGATCGAAGTACCTTCACAACGGTGCGTCACCAGAGCAAGGTCACCAAGAGGCCCGGGTCGAGTCGCCCCAAGCCCGTCGCCGCCTGGCCAATGCACCCCACCTGGTCATACTCGTCCGCGCGGGCACACCCGGCCTGCCCCGCAGCCCAAAGAAGGGATGAAGCGATGACCACGGCCATCGACAAGATCGCCTGGATCCACCTGAAAGACGGCAAGATCCTCAGCACCCGATCACACGGCAAGGACGTCTACTACATCCCCGGCGGCAAACGCGAACCCGGCGAGACCGACCTCGACACCCTGGTCCGGGAAATAGACGAGGAACTCACCGTCGCCATCGTCCCGACCACCGCCAGGCACCTGGGCACCTTCCAGGGGCAAGCACACGGCCACGCAGACGGCATCACCGTGCAGATGACCTGCTACACCGCCGACCATCAAGGCCAGCCGACCCCGAACAGCGAAATCGCAGAACTTGTCTGGCTAACCTACGCCGACCGTGACCGGACGTCCCCGGTCGATCAGATCATCTTCGACCACCTACACCAACTCGGCCAACTTCACTGAGCGCGTGTTTGAGAAGTTGATCTCGGTGGGCGTGGCTACGTGATCTTGTGTGCCGGTTCGTGCAGGGTGGCGCGATGTCTCGGCGGTCGTGTTATCCCTCGGACCTGACCGACGATGAGTGGGCGCTGGTGGAGCCGCTGCTGCAACCGGCCGGCGGTGGTGGACGCCCGGAGAAGCATCCGCGGCGCGACACCGTGGATGCGGTGCTGGACGTGGTGCGCACCGGCTGCTCGTGGCGGCAACTGCCCGCCGACTTCCCGCCCTGGCAGACCGTGTACTGGTACAGCGTGCGCTGGAAGGAGCAGCGGGTCATGCTGGACGCTCTGCGGCAGCAGGTCCGCCAGGGCGAGGGCCGCGACGCCGTGCCCAGCGCGGGCGTCATCGACTCCCAGAGCGTGAAGGCCGCCGACACCGTCAGCCGGGACACGCGAGACTACGACGCGGGCAAGAAGGTGCCTGGACGCAAGCGCTTCATCGTCACCGACACCCTCGGCCTGCTCATCACCGTGACCGTGTGCGCCGCGAACGTCCAAGATCGCGACGGGGCCAAGGGGGCGCTGCCGGGCCTGTATCTCACCTCGCCCACGTGCCGGTATGTGTTCGCCGACGCCGGGTTCGCCGGGCGGCTGCTGGACCGGGCCGCCGATACTCTGCGCACCACGGTGAGCGTCGTCCGTAAACCCGCAGACCAGAAGGGGTTTGCTGTGCTGCCCCGCAGGCGGGTGGTCGAACGGGACCCCGGCCTGGCTCACCGGGCACCGCCGACTCGCCCGTGACTACGAACGCCACACCTCAAACAGCGAGGCCATGGTCCGCTGGGCCGCGATCGGCCTCATGATCCGCCGCCTGGCACGGGGTGGACAGCCCGCCGTCCGCCAACGCCCACGTCCCCTCGCATACCAATAGCAAGATCCTTCCCAAACACGCACTGAGCGTTTCAGCAGGCTTGAGCCTCGCGGGTTGGTAGGACGTGAATGGCCTTGGCGAAACGACCGGCGCAATGAGGGGCAGCAGCGGAGTCTGCGGAGGATCCGCCATATCCTGAGCTGGGCGTTGGCGTGTTCGCCGGACCCACGGAGCCGGGCGTGGGAACGTTTGGCGCCCTTCTGCGGCTCTGGCTTGCCCTTGCCCCTGTAGCGCGTGAGTAACGATCCGCCCGCGCCGTGGTAGCCCTCGTCGGCCCGTACCGGCAGCCCAGCAGCCTGTAGCGCGCGCAGGATTCCCCAGACGCGAGCCGCCGTCAGGTCGTGCGTGCTGCCCGGCTGTGCGACACGGTCAATCGGGATGAGGGTACCTGTCCAGCACCGGGTAGAGCAGCCCGTCGCGGGTCGTCTTGCGCAGCGCGCAATGAAGCTTGGGAGTACGGGCCGACAGCATGGCGACGGCGTCGTTGACCTACCGCCACGGGGTCGTGGTGGGCACCCCGAACCCGGTACCAAGCTGGGCGTGAGCACCCGGCTTTCGCTGCCGATCCCCGCACGGTGCCGGCGGACCACGCTTGCCGTGTAGTCCAGGGTCCGGCGCGACAACGGCGGCGAAGAGCGACACACGAGCACGTGGAGCCTCTGGGCACGCCGACGCGCACGAACCCGATCCACAGGTATTGACACTTCCCCCGGGGCGGAACGTGCAGGTCACTCAGATGTACCGGTTCACGCTGGACCCCACGCCCACGCCCGCGCAGGCGCAGGCGCAGGCGCTGGCCTCGCCTGCCTGAGCCGACGTGGTCCGCGTGGAACCGGGGCCTGGCCGCCTGCAAAGACACCGCTACGACACCGAAGGCAAGTGGTGGTCGGGGACCGGGATGCACCGGCTGTGGAACCGGGTGAGGAAGACCGACCCGGCGCTGGGGTCAGGAGGCGTTCCGGGATCCGGATCGGGCGTCACGCGAGTTCGTCAGGTCCAGCCAAGGGGTACGCAAGGGCCGCCGCTTGGGTTCTCTCGGCGGTTCCGCAACTGGCCCGCCGCATGGCCAACGGCACGGCGCAGATCCTGTCGGCGACGGTGTCGCGGACCGCCCACCACTGACACGTGTCGTTCACCGTGCAGGTCAACCGTGCCGTCCCTCCCGGCATGCCCGGCCAGGCAGTGCCGTCGGCGTCGACCTCCGGATCACCACGCTGCTGACCGGCGTCGACGACCGGGGCGCCGTGATCGAGATCGCCGGACCGAAGGCGCTGCGGGCCGGGCTGCGCAAGCTGTGGCGGCGGCAACTCAGCAAGGCGCACTCGCGCAAGCAGCGGGGTCGGCCAACCGGGCCAAGGCCGCCGCACGGCTGGCCCGCCACCACGCCCGCAACGCCGAGCTACGTAAGGATGCGCTCCACAAGGCCACCGGCAGGCTGGCCGCCAGATGCGAAACCGTCGTGGTCGAAAACCACAACGTCAGCGGGACGATGGCCAACCGCCGCCCTTGCCCGCGCCGACCCCGGCCCCGACGCCGACGCGGACGCGGACGCCGACCAAGGGTTCGGGCAGGCACGGCGGATGCTGGGCTACAAGACCGGCTGGAACGCCGGGAACCTGGTGGTCGCCGACCGCTGGTTCCCCTCGTCCAAGACGTGCTCGGGCTGCGGCGCGGTGAAAGCCCAACTCGCCCTGTCCGAGCGCACCTACCGATGCGACACTGACACCGATACCGACGACGGCGGCGACTGCTGCAGGGGCGGCGGCTGCGGCGGCGGCCTGGTCCTAGGACGCGACGTCTACGCCGCCGCACGTAACCTGCTCGACCTCGCCGCCAGTGGGCGGAGAGACACAACGCCTGCGGAGGCGATGGAAGACCCGGCCCCGCCGGGCAACCGCCCGCGAAACAGGAACCCGGCACCGCGCATGCGGGTGAGATCGGGACCGCCGCCGGGCTAGCGACGGCTACCCCAACAGCGAAAACCCACACTCGCTCACATCACGGGTAACGGTGTGCTGCCCGGCTACTGGGAGCCGGGCAGGAGCGGGCGACGATGCAGGCGGCAGACGATGCAGGCGGCGGGGACCACCGCACACCACCGGTCGCACGGCCCGTCGCCATGGTGGTGGGCGGGCGGGACTCGCCGCACACCGCCGGTCAGGCGGCTTGTTGGCAGGGTGGTGGGCGGCTGGTCGTGGTGGTCCAGGCCGGTGGTGTGGTG